>JBJMLS010000272.1:0-12263 GCA_045805185.1 Bacteroidia bacterium
AACCGGAATGATCACTGTCAACAATATTCCTAATCCCGACTTTACATCTTATCCGACAAACACAACTCTACTGGATCCTCATATCTACTTTACCAATACAACTCCAAATGCAAGCGGACTTATCTGGAACTGGGATATTGCCGGGCTTGACACGGTAACTACATTGAATGCAGATTATGAGTTCCCGGCCGCTGGTCAATACCTCATCACATTAACGGCTACGGATCCTGCCGGTTGTTTCAACACAGTGGCACACCCTGTATATATCGAGCCTGACTATGTGCTGTATATACCAAGCGGTTTCAGTCCAAATGATGACGGTAAAAACGACCTGTTCATTCCACAGGGCGATGGCGTTGTAACGGATGGCTACAAGATGAGCATCTACAACCGTTGGGGCGAAAAAATATTCGAGACCGATGATATTACTATTGGTTGGAATGGCGCAAGAAACAATATAGGGTCACGCGAAGAGTGTGAGATATATGTTTACCGCATTGTATTTAAAAATGCATTAAGCAAATCCTATACACGCACCGGACATGTTACATTGATGCGCTAAATAAATGAATTGATAAGAAAAAAGGCAGAAGAAAATCTTCTGCCTTTTTTATTTTTGATCAGATAAGCTCGTTGCGCTTGAAATAATCGATAACCGCCTGTATCATCAGGTTGTTTTGCTGGGCGGGCTTTAAAGGAGGAATCTTTTCATTCAGCTTCCAGTGCGGCCAACCGTCTTCATCCCTACCCTGAAATTCATAAAAACCATAAGGTTCCAGCAAGGAACAGATGGCGATATGCATCACGTTCACTTTATCGTCCTTTTTAAGCTTCTGATAACCCTTTCCTAATTCCTGGACCCCGATCAAAAATAATATGGCCTGAAGATCTGGCTCCTCGCCATAAAGTTCTTTAAGCTTTAATGTAAGTCTCTTCCAATCCGATTCTTCTTCTTTTCTCATAATGATCACGTGCTACAGACTGCTAAAATAAAGCGTAAATTTAGCGTTTATTTATGTGCGGAGGGAAATTCAATGACACCAGGAATCTGTAAGTATTTCATAGCTCTAATACCCCCTGAGCCTTTACAATCAGAAATAATGGCTGTAAAGCAACAGATCAGTGATAGATTCAATAGTAAAGGTGCGCTTCGGTCGCCGGCACATATTACACTGCACATGCCTTTTGAGTGGAAGGAGAATAAAGAATCACAGTTGATTGAAGCGCTCGGTGACTTCAAATATGGTAATTCTCCGCTGATCTCATTAAATAACTATGGTTGTTTCCTGCCAAGGGTGATCTTTATTGAGGTAACAAAGAACCCTGAGTTATTAAGCCTTCAGAAGGAACTGGTATTCCATATTAAAAGGCGGCTCAACATTTTCAACCAATACGAAGATAAGAGAGGCTTTCATCCTCATTTAACCGTTGCCTTCCGCGATCTTAAGAAGGCATCATTTTATGAAGCCTGGGCAGAAATGAAAGATCTTCAGTTCCAGGCTGAATTTAAAACTTCTTCTTTTCATCTTTTGAAGCTTGGGGAACACAACTGGAAAAGCATCTGTGAATTTAAATTAACGATCGAATGACAGATCCGCGTCGTCACTTTACGGTTTTAGTCAAACAGGAATCAAAACGCCTGGGCTTTGACTATTGCGGAATCTCCAAGGCTGATTTTCTTGAAGAAGAAGCGCCCAGGCTGGAAAGTTGGCTAAAAAAGAAAATGCATGGCGAGATGCATTATATGGAGAACCACTTTGACAAAAGACTCGATCCGCGTTTACTGGTAGAAGGAGCGAAATCCGTAGTTTCTTTATTATTGAATTATTTTCCCACCGACACACAATCAAAGTCCGATGCCCCGAAAATTTCCAAATACGCTTATGGCACAGATTATCATTTGGTGATCAAAGAAAAATGCAAGGAGCTGATCGCATCATTACAGGAAAAGATCGGCGACATTAACGGACGTTGTTTTGTGGACTCGGCTCCGGTAATGGATAAAGCCTGGGCAAAAAAAAGCGGATTGGGATGGGTTGGAAAAAACAGCAACCTCATCACTAAAGATTCAGGATCTTTTTTTTTTATAGCAGAGCTCATTCTTGATGTAGAACTTGAATACGACGGGGAAATAAAAGATTATTGCGGAACCTGCACTAAATGCATCGATGCCTGTCCTACAGGCGCCATTGTTGAGCCTTATGTAGTTGATGGGAGTAAATGCATTTCTTATTTTACCATTGAATTAAAAAATAATATTCCTTCCGAATACAAGAATAAATTTGATAACTGGGTGTTTGGTTGTGATATCTGCCAGGATGTTTGTCCCTGGAACCGATTTAGCAAACCACACACTGAACCTTTATTCAGCAATAAGAACGGCCTTCTGGATTGGGGAAGAAATGAATGGGAAGAAATAACAGAAGAAATATTCAGAAACACATTTAAGGATAGCGCCGTTAAGCGCACCAAATTCAGCGGCTTGAAACGCAACCTGGGTTTCCTGAAAAAAGATTAAGCGTTCTTATTCGCCACGGCGTAAAACATTCCAAGGCATAACAAAAGGCTGATAGCCACATTCAGAAATGCATACAAAATATCCCCGCGCTTCAGCAATTCAAAGGTCTCGTAGCTGAAGGTAGAAAAAGTGCTCAGGCCTCCACAAAAACCTGCAAGCAGCAACAATTTGAGCGATAAAGTATTTTCCTGCTTTAACTGGAAGGTAAAGAATACAATTGCGAATAAAGCACAGCTTGCAACATTCGCACAGAGTGTTGCATAAGGCAAAGTAATTATTGACTGGCGCTGAAACCAAAGGGAGATCCCATAACGGAGAAGACTGCCTGCTCCTCCACCAACGAAGACAAGTACCCAGTTCATCTCTCGGTTTTTTTTATGTAATAAATTGCGCCGCCTACATTGTCGCACTGAGCCCCGGTAACGCTCTTCAACGCGTTTGGTTCTTCTTTCAGCCTAAGCATTCCCAGAAAAGCAAAAATGAGCGCTTCTTTGAATTCGATCGTCTTCTTATCTGGAATGACCAGTTCCGCCGAAGTTAGTTTCTTAATTGAGGAAATAAGGTGATCATTGTAGGTCCCCCCTCCGGTGACCAGGACATTTTTTATTTTTTCCCGGTTTAAAACAATGGCAATCTGTTTTGCAGCATGTTCTACCGCTGTTGCCAGCTTATCCTGAATGGCTAATCCACTTTTTGAAAATCGACCAAGTATTTCCTCTTCCACCCATTCACGTCCAATTGATTTTTTTTCCTCTCCGCTATAGAACGGCAATTGATTCAGCTCTTCAAACAATTCATTATCCGGTTTTCCTTCGGTCGCCATTCTTCCACCTTCGTCGTATGGTTTTCCAAGCAGCTGCGCCAGGTTGTTGAATACAATATTCACCGGGCAAATATCAAAGGCTTTCCGTATGCAATTCTCGTCAAAAGAAATATTGGCGATCCCACCAAGGTTGAGGCATGCGGCGTAATTTCCAAAAAGTAATTTATCACCGATCGGTACCAGGGGAGCGCCTTGTCCACCCATTGCCACATCCATGCTTCTGAAATCACATATTGTTGTAATACCACAGTCAGCAGCAATAGCGGCCCCATCCCCGATCTGGCAGGTAAACCCGTTGTGCGGCTGATGAAAAACGGTATGCCCATGAGAAGCCACAGCGTCAACTTTTTCGTTTATACCCTTACAGAATTTACGCACCAGCTGACCCAAATAATGTCCGTATTCTACATGAAGCTTCCAAAAGGCCATTGCATCGTTCTGCTGCGCGTTCCCAAGCTTCTCCATCCATTCAGTGCTGTACGTGAACGTTTGTGCTTTCAAAATAACCGCGTCTGATTTTCCTTCGTCAAAACGACACAGAGCCAGATCAACTCCATCAAGGGAGGTTCCCGACATGAGCCCGATGAGGGTATAATTTTGTTTGATCACGCTGATTCCAGCTTTCGTCTGAATAAGGCAAAAATATTTATTTTATAGACCCCTTGACATTTTTTTATTGGTAAATATCCCTTATTTTTGAACTTCTTAACCCTAAATTTAAAACCAGAAAATATGTTATTTCAGTTATCAGAAGAGCATTTGATGATCCAGAAGGCTGCGCGTGATTTTGCCAACGATGTGCTGAAACCCGGAGTGATCGAGCGTGATGACCAACAACGTTTTCCTAAGGATGAGATCCGTCAGCTTGGAGAGCTTGGCTTTCTTGGAATGATGGTGGATCCTAAATACGGCGGCGGCGGTATGGATACCATTTCTTATGTTCTTGCAATGGAAGAGATCTCTAAAATAGATGCTTCGTGTTCAGTGGTAATGTCGGTAAACAATTCCCTGGTCTGTTGGGGAATCGAGCATTTCGGTACAGAAGAGCAAAAACAAAAGTACCTTGTTCCTTTAGCAAAGGGGGAGATCATCGGCGCTTTTTGCCTCTCCGAGCCTGAAGCCGGATCAGATGCCACTTCCCAAAAAACAACTGCCATAGATAAAGGAGATCATTACCTTGTGAACGGCACCAAAAACTGGATCACGAACGGGAACAGCGCTTCTGTTTACCTTGTAATGGTGCAAACAAATATTGAGGCCGGCCATAAAGGGATCAATTGCCTGATCATTGAAAAAGGAACACCCGGATTTGTGGTTGGACCAAAAGAAAATAAAATGGGGATCCGGGCTTCCGATACACATTCCCTGATGTTTACGGATGTAAAAGTTCCAAAGGCAAACCGCATCGGCGAGGATGGATTCGGATTCAAATTCGCCATGAAAACGTTATCGGGCGGACGGATCGGAATTGCTTCGCAGGCGCTTGGAATTGCAAGCGGAGCTTATGAACTCGCGCTGGCATATTCAAAGGAGCGTAAGGCTTTTGGTAAGACAATCTCACAACACCAGGCCATTCAGTTTAAATTAGCGGATATGGCTACCCGCATAGAAGCAGCACGCTTAATGTGCCTTAAAGCTGCCTGGTTGAAAGATTGCCACCTCAACTACGACCAGGCTGGCGCGATGGCAAAAGTATTTGCTTCTGAAACTGCCATGTGGGTTTCCACAGAAGCCGTTCAGGTGCATGGCGGATACGGTTATGTGAAGGAGTACCATGTTGAACGATTGATGCGTGACGCGAAAATTACGCAGATCTATGAGGGAACTTCTGAGGTGCAGCGCATCGTGATCTCCAGATCGGTGCTGGCTTAAGAAAAGTTTAACTTATCATTTATGTGTGGTAAAGCCGGTAAAAAAAATACCAGCCTGTTTTTTTTAAGCTTGCTTTGCGGATTGTTTGCATCATGTATCCATGCGCAGGATAACCAATTCCAAAAGCTCAATAACGAGCTCCTGAAGTTTAAAAACTTAAGTAATTCGATTTACATTCATTCTTCCAGGAGTTTCTATTTACAAACGGACGACACTGTTGATTTCAGGAATGAGCTAAGAGCGCAGGTAATAGTGGATTACCCTGCTTGCAAAAATGAAATAAGCAAGCTTACTACACCTGAGCTGAAGCCTGGAATAGATAGTTTATTTTCGGCGCAGGACAGGATAAATGAGATCTCTGCACACATACTCAGTACACTCAATACTTCTGAAAAATATGAAGATCCTGAGCTATACTTTGGTGTAATGATGACCAAAGTTTCGCAGGATTCAGTTTTCGCCTTGCTTAATTATCTTGTCGATAAGCAAATTCTAAAAACGCAGAAACTGGCTAGTGAAGAGTATCATAAAAGCCTTGAGGTTTCCGACAGGAACAGGAACCTGGTATACCTGGGTGCTATCCTTCTCCTTTTTCTTCTGGTGATTTTTTTCATTATTTACAAGGCGAGCCGAACAAAAACAGTTTTGATCAATAAACTGGAGTCGCTTAATAAGGAAGTAACGGATAGCATCACCTACGCCAAAAAGATCCAGCATTCTATTCTTCCAAGAGAAATAACAATTAAAAAGCACCATAAAGATTATTTTGTATTGTATCAGCCTAAAGATATTGTGAGCGGTGATTTTTATTCTTTCTTCGAAAAGAACGGGAACCTGATCTTTATCGTTGCAGATTGTACAGGACACGGAGTCCCAGGTGCATTGATGAGCATGGTCGGCGCTAACCTCATCGATAAAATAATTAATGAGAAGGATGTGATCAGCCCGTCCGGTATCTTAACCTCGCTTAACAAGGAGATCATTAGCGCTTTGCATCAGAATGAGATTGGAACCAAGGACGGAATGGACATTATTGTATGCGTCCTTGACTCCTCACGTACCCAGCTCAGGTATGCAGGTGCAAACCGGCCTTTGTGGATCTTCCGCGGAAAAGAACTGATCGAGTATAAGGCGAGCAAGTGCCCGATAGGGGGCGCACAAACAGATGAGGAGAGGAATTACCAGGAACACCTGATCGAGCTCCAGCCGAAAGACAACCTTTACCTTTTTTCCGACGGGTATGCCGATCAGTTCAGCTCTAATGATAAAAAACTGATGACTAAAAAATTCAAAGAAAAATTATCTTCCATTCAGGGTTTATCCATGGCCGAACAGGGAAAATTCCTTCTCCGGTTCCACAATGAATGGAAGGGTCCAATGGAACAGACTGATGATGTTTTGGTAATGGGAATCAGGGTTTAATATTAAAAGGCTTCCAATACATTTTCCAGCTTGATCCCTCTTGAACCTTTAATAAGAATTGTATTTTCTTTCAGATGCAATTGTTTAAGATAGGTATACGCCTTATCGGAATCAGTAAAGCTCTTTTCCCGACTGATCGAATTAAAAACAGGACCAACCAGCACATAATTTTCAAGCTGTTTTTCTCTCAGCAGATCGAGAATATGCTGATGCTCTTTCACAGTATCCTCTCCTAACTCAAGCATATCCCCGAGTACAAGCATCTTGTTGGCAGCATTCATTTTTGAGAAATTCTCTATTGCAGCGGACATACTGCTTGGATTTGCATTGTAATAGTCCAGGATTAGCGTATTATATGCGGTGCGCAGCAATTGGGACCGCATATTGGAAGGAACATAGCTTGTTAAGGCTTCATTGATCTGCTGCTCTTCTACTCTGAATGTAATGCCTACACAGGCCGCGCAAAGTAAATTGTAGTAATTGTAAATTCCAACAAGCTGTGTTTTAAGAAAAGGTGCATCTTTTAATTGAGGTGCAGTATAGCGTGTTTTCCAGGCGAACTCTACTTGTTCAGCTTTTTCATTCAGCTTGCCGATCACATCGTATAACTTTTTTGTTCCGTAAGTAATTTTATCGTTGTTCGGCAAAAGGCCATTCAATACCTCATCGTCTCCATGAACAAAAATTTTTCCTTTTTTTTCGAGAATATAGCGGTATAACTCGCTTTTCCCTTTAATTACTCCTTCTATTCCGCCAAAACCCTCGAGGTGCGCTTTCCCCACATTAGTAATGATCCCGTAATCAGGATCGGCTATTCTGCACAAGAGATCGATTTCTCCCTGGTGATTAGCGCCCATTTCAATAATTGCCATCTCATGCTCCTTTCTTACAGAAAGCAAAGTGAGCGGCACGCCAATATGATTATTGAGGTTTCCCTGTGTTGCAAGAGTATTGTATTTCTTCGACAATACGGCATTGATCAGTTCCTTGGTGGTCGTTTTTCCATTACTGCCGGTAATGGCAATAAAAGGAATTTCAAATTGTTTGCGGTGATGGTGCGCGAGGGCCTGCAAGGTTTCCAGCGCGTCCTTCACGAGAATCGTTCTTTCCCCGCTTTTATATCTTTCCTCATCGATTACCGCATACGAGCACCCTTGTTCCAGGGATTTTAGAGCAAATTCATTTGCATTGAAATTATCACCTTTCAAAGCGAAGAAAATAGAGTTTGGGATCAGTTTCCGCGTATCAGTGCATACCTGCAAACCGGAAGCGAGGAACTTTTCATAAAGTAACGTTATTGATGGAGACATAAAGGCTAAAATAGAAAGCCCCCCGTTTGAAGCGGGGGGCTCTGTATATTTTTTATTAACAGAATTATTTACCTCCTAAACCTGTTGGGCTACCAACACGGGTCATGGCGCAACGGAATCCCAAATAGGCCAGGGCCTGGCGCTGATCAAGGAATCTACGGGTACCAGGGTTCATAAAATAAGCCCTGTCTCTCCATGAACCGCCTTTGTAAACGTGCGCAACATCATTAACAAGTGAAGTCTTTGAATATTCGTACATGATCTTACCTGCTTTATCGGCATAGGCGCCTTCACCCTGATCATAATAGATCGATGAGTTCAGGTCTCCATCCAGCTGCCCGATATAATCTGCTGTTTTGTAATTACGTCTTTCATCCAGGTTATCCTGTGGAACCGCAATACTTACATCTCTCCACATTACACGGCCTGGAATTGAAACAAGTATGCTGTCTTCTACCTCAGGTTCCTGGCTATCCACGTTGCTACCGTATTTATTAGGAGCAGCAACCTTATGCTTGAACTTTTGAAAAACAGGTCCATCAAGATTCGTCATGATTGTACCATCAGTTGAATCGCGTTGCTGAGTCTGGAAAACATTTCCACGGAAAGGACGGAATTCGTCGGCATCTTCGGAGGTTAAAGGACGGTATACGTCAAGCACCCACTCCGATACGTTTCCTGCCATGTGATAAAGACCATAGTCGTTAGGCCAGTATGAATATACAGGAGCAGTAACGTCGGCGTTATCATTCAGCCAACCTGCAGTACCCATAAAGTCACCATTACCTCGTACAAAGTTAGCCATCATCTGACCAATGAATTTATCTTCAGGATTACGAACGCCATGTCCGTTCCATGGATAAATACGACGATCTGTGATCCGCTCTCCAATTGTATTTCCAATCAGGCCATAAGAGGCATATTCCCACTCGGCCTCAGTTGGCAGGCGGTATTTCGGTAAGAAGATCCCATCTTCCATACGTACATCACGCTCCGGACTTTGCTCATCAAAAGAAGGTAATTTTTGCTTTAATTGTCCCTGCCATTTACCGGCAAGATAAGCTTCAGTGCTGAAGTAATCCTGATCGGAAGGGTTCGGAACGTGATCTAATAAACCTTCACGTATAAGTATAAACTCGTTTACGCGATCTGTTCTCCAGGCGCAAAAATCGTTTGCCTGCAGCCAGTTAATTCCCACCACAGGATAATCCCGGTAAGCAGGGTGACGCAGGTAATATTCTACATAAGGTTCATTATAGGCAAGCTTCTCGCGCCATACTAAGGTATCCGGGAGAGCTTTAACATATACTTCAGGGAAAGTTGGTCCAAAAACACGATTGGTCCAGTACAAATACTCAAGATAAGAAAAATTGGTTACTTCAGTTTCATCCATATAAAATGAGGAAACGGTAACACGACGGGGAACGTTATTCCAGTCATAGGTCACATCTTGCTCGGTACGACCCATGGTAAAAGTACCACCTTCAATTAACACCAGTCCTGGACCAGTTTCCTGCTCCTCATAAGGAACTTTTTCAAATCCCCCGTTCTGCGGATCGTTATAAGCCCATCCTGTAACAGGCGAGCGCTCGCTTGAGCAGGCTGATATCAATATTGAACCGGCAACCACTGCCATCAATATTTTCTTTGTCGATTTTGAGTTCATGATCATATTTCTGGTGTTCAAAAGTAACGTTATAACGCTAAATGTTTTACAAAGTTACAGTTTTTTAGAAAGAAGGGCAGCTAACTGTCCTGAATCGCTTCTTTTTAGGACGACATTCCAGTTGCAACTGGAAGGATACTTCATGTGATCCGGCTGTGGCATTGGCTATTTTTGAGACAGTTACGTCATAACTGTAGCCGAATTTAAAGCTGCCGGTCTGATATCCGAATAATATAATAAATGCATCCTGATTCCTGTACCAGATACCTCCGACAATTGGCCCTTTCACGAAATAAAGTCCAAGGTTGAGCTGCTGGAAATTTTGTTGACGCTGGTATAAGATATTAGGGGAAATATAGCTCTCATTCCCTTTTTCAAGAGGGATCATAGCGCCTGCGTGACCGGTAAACTTCATCGGAAGCTTACTTACGCTTAAGAAACCTTCATCAGGCTGGTTTAAATGATGAGCAGCAAACCCGAAGAAATAGCGTTTACTGTATCCAAGCATTCCCGCAGAAATATCTACTCCTTGTTTACGCTGATTTGGATAAGATGGAGGGATCTCATTCGTGTTCCATACAAATCCACGACGACGATCGATCATATCTCCAAAAGTTAGTTTGCTCCAGTCGAGACTTTTTTGATGATAGGTTCCCTGTAAGCCGAATTTCATAGCAAACTCACGTGTTACATGCAACTGGTAGGAATACATCAAGCTCGCATCAGTAGTGGTAAGCGTACCGTCACCTGCGCGATCCGTTACAACCAAAGCCCCCAATCCTCCGGATAAGCCATCAAAATGCTGGTCATAAGAAGCACTGTAAGTAATGTAAGTTTTATTAAGCCCTGGCCACTGATTACGATAGTTAAGGCAGATTCGCGGACAACGCGCAGTACCGGCAAAAGCCGGATTAAGATAGAGCGGGTTTGCATAGAACTGAGTAAACTCAGGGTCCTGAGCAAATAAATCATCCTTAAAACCAAGGCTTAAAGCCAGAGTAAAAAATAGTATAATTTTTTTCATGATAGTGTTTCTATATTTATCAGAAATTAATACGAAATACAAATATAGTATTTAAAATATTAATATAAAAAACCTTTTGGGACAATATTTAATTATTTCATACGTAAATGATCTGAAAAGTTGCATTAATCGCGGAATAATATTTAATTTTAATACCTGCTTGGAAAAACCGTTACTATCTGAAGTCTTAATTTAAATGCGATGAAAAAAGTAACTTTTGTTAGCCTGATCGGTTTTTATCTTTCCTTCCCTTTTCACTTACAGGCCCAGAAAGATACTGAAAGGAACAGGAATCCTGAAATAAATACGATTGCCTGGAAAAACGCCCAACAAGTTAAATCCGGAGACGGAAGCGCTCTAAACATATTAAATTTCGCAGGCGCAATGCATCCACGCGATTTCCGTTCTTCGCCTTATCTCATCGAAAAAAAGCAAGTGGTCAATGGTGATATTGCTATTCCTGAACTGCAGGCTTTAGAAACCGCGCCCCTTAATCCTGAGGAACTGACCATAGTTCAGTCCTACACAATCATACCGACCGAGTTTATTTCTGAAACCTATACAGGAACCGCGAGAGGAGATCACTTTTCATTTGTAACTATTCTTCCGGTCAGGAAAAACAAATCCACCGGAAGCCTCGAAAAACTGATCTCTTACAGGCTTTCCTGGAAAGCGGGAGCGAAAAAAATAAGTCCACAGGCTACAGCTGTGAATTTTGCCTCGTCTTCTGTCCTTGCTAATGGAACCTGGTATAAGATTGCGATCGCTCAAACAGGAATTTATAAAATCGATAAGCCATTCCTGAACAAGCTGGGTATTAACCTCAGCAATATTGACCCGGCAAATATCCGCATCTTCGGTAATGGAGCAAGGCTGCTACCTGAAGATAATTCCGCTTTTCGTTATGATGACCTGAACGAGATCGCCATTAGCGTTAGCGGTCAGTCAGATGGTGTTTTTGATAACGGAGATTATCTTCTGTTTTACGGAAAAGGCCCTGATGAATGGGACCTGTCCGCTAATGGCGCAGGATTACGGTTTAATTACCTCAAGAATTTCTATTCTGATTCATCCTATTATTACCTCAGCGTTGATAACGGCCCAGGCAAACGCATTCAGCAACAAGCTTCCGCAACGGGTCCCTATAATTACAGCTCTTCAACATTCGACGATTACGCCATACATGAAGTTGAGGGATCGAACCTGGTAAAATCAGGCCGGGAGATGTACGGTGAATATTTTGATATCAATACCACTTATACTATTGCTTTCCCATTCTCTTCTTTAACCACTGGCGATACCGCAATGGTAAAAGCATCTATCGCGGGTAGGACATTCAGCGGAACTGCTGATTTCAGAATAGCTTATCCGGCTGGAACATATACTATTAATTGTCCGGCCACAGGTAGTACATACCTGGACGATATCGCACGGGAAAAAGCGGGCACGGTAAAATACATAAACAACAGCTCAAATACGATCAGTCTGACCATTGATAAAATAAGTTCTTCAGCTACAGGGTGGTTGAATTATATTGAAGTAAATGTACGCCGTGACCTGGTAATGAACAGCGCCCAGATGAGCTTTCGTGATTCACGTAACATCGGTCCTGCAAATGTGAGCCGATA
>JBJMLS010000273.1:0-3346 GCA_045805185.1 Bacteroidia bacterium
TTAAAGGAACTTGATCTGCAGCAGTCTGATCTTATTTTCAGGTCAGCGGAAAGACAGGAAGTACCCACTTATTTAAGTATCGCCGACCTCTGTATTTTTTTTATTCGCCCATCCTATTCGAAGCTCGCTTCTTCTCCAACCAAGCTTGCGGAAATTGCGATGATGGGAAAGCGTTATGTTACGAACCCTGGTGTTGGTGATGTCGAGCAAATTACACGGGAAGGTAACTGCGGACTTATTGTGGGAGATTTTAGCTCCGAAGAATATGAAAAAGCAGCTAAGCAGGCTTTAAATCTAAACGCAGTAGTTGATCCTGGGATTTCAAATTATGCAAGAAACCGATTTGCCCTTTCTTCCGGAGTGAAAAAATATGCGGATATTTACAAAAAAATAATGGAAGAATGAGAATACTCATAACAGGAGCAACCGGGTACATCGGCTCTCATACAGTGATCGAATTGCTGAAGAAAGAAAATAGCGACCTTTTGCTCGTGGACAACCTTTCCAATTCGAATGCATCCATACTCGAAAATATTCGCCTTATTACAGGAAAGCGGCTTGAACTCATCCAGGTAGACTTATGCGATCCTGCTGCAGCGGAAACAGCTTTTCAATCGGGAGCGCTGGATGGCATCATTCACTTTGCCGCTTTTAAGGCCGTTGGCGAGTCGGTTGAAGATCCTTTGAAATACTACCATAATAATATCGCCTCCCTGGTGAATATTCTGCGCCTTTGTGAAAAATACCGCGTTCCCAATTTTATATTTTCTTCCAGCTGTTCTGTATATGGAAATGTGGAGAAGCTGCCGGTGGATGAAGATACGCCTTTGCCGGAAGCGGAATCTCCTTATGCCTATACAAAGCAGATCGGCGAAAGGATCATCCGTGATTTTTGTAAAGTGCATGCATGGTTCAACGCAGTTTCACTTCGCTATTTCAATCCTGTAGGCTCGCATGAGTCGGGGCTGAACGGCGAGTTGCCTCTTAATAAGCCGAGTAATCTCGTACCTGTGATCACACGAACAGCGATTGGGAAGAATAAGGAAATGATCGTTTTCGGGGATGACTACCCGACACGAGATGGTTCCTGCATCCGGGATTATATTCACGTAAGCGATATTGCAAATGCTCACGTGCTGGCTCTGCAGTATCTGCTCGGAAAGAAGAACCAAACGAATTACGACGTTTTTAATTTAGGTACAGGCAAGGGGATCTCGGTCTTCGAGGCGATCCATGCTTTTGAAAAAGTAAGCGGAGTGAAGCTCAATTACCGTGTTGGTCCGCAACGTGCCGGCGATGTGATCGCCGTGTATTCCGATTCTTCAAAAGCCAGGCGCCTGCTGGGATGGGAATGTAAATACGGCATTGAAGAGATGATGTCCTCTGCCTGGAAATGGGAAAACTACCTGCAGAACGCGTAATTATTTTTTATTGATCCTCTCGAGGAAAGCTTTTACTCCTGAACTGAGTTTTTTAGCCTGGCCCTTTACACCTTCGGTATTTACATAAATGGTATTGTGCGCAGAGGCCGTTTCCTTCGCGGGCCTTCCTTTTGTATAGTAATAAGTGGCAATTGATTTCCTGTTGATCCCCGGCGGCGTTTTAAGCGGCTTCGGGTGGCCATGAAAGGAAAGTTCATTGGTCTCGAATATGACGCACCTGTTAAAGTCAGGACTTATTTTTTCCAGTAGCTCCTGCGAGTCATCGGTGATGTTCCAAAGCTCGAGATGGCCCTCATATTCATCTTTCCAGTCTTTGTTCATATAGATCAGTACATTCAATCTCCTGTGGTAATTTGTTTTTGGATGAATGTTGTAATCAACATGCACGTTTAAAAAGGCGCCGTTAATGGATTGATGCAGTCCGCCGCCGAACAGGTCCTGATCCGGAAGCATCTCTTCAATGCCGGTCACCTGCCCGAGCCAAAGGAGGAATTCCGGGCAATTCAATTCCCGAAATATTCCGGCCATTGGACTTCCTTCTTCAAATTCTGTTTTCTGAAACTTATTTTTTTGATTGATATAGGTAGTGCCATCCCAAAGCCCATCCTGTATGGAAGGATAACTTTCGTATATTTTCTCAGCAGCAGGGCCGGAAAGTAAATTCTCTATGACCGTATACCTGAAGTGTTTCTTGGAATTGAAG
This sequence comes from Bacteroidia bacterium, assembly GCA_045805185.1. Lineage (GTDB taxonomy): Bacteria > Bacteroidota > Bacteroidia > B-17B0 > Aurantibacillaceae > JAHEYF01. The sequence goes on from JBJMLS010000273.1 coordinate 2,146, forward strand.
TCCGATCTGATCGCTTCAAGGTTTTGCTGAAGCATTGCCAGGTTGATGTATCTCATTTCTCTTTAGGTGTGAAATTAACTTTAAGCTCTGCTTTTCCGCCAGGTGATACAACAGGTAACAGAAAAGAATGACCAGAACCGCTCCTGAATAATAATAAAACCTGGAATAAAAGATCAGCTTACCTGTATATAAAGATACAAAAGAATAAATGAGAAGTAACAGGGGAAAATGATTGAGGTACATGGAATAGCTGATCTTTCCGGCCAGATCAAGAAAGGCATTTACCTTTGTTTTTTTATGGAGCAGGTATTCAAAGCAGAGCCAGGCAAAGATCACTGTCATAAGGTCCGCCATGTATTCCCCGGAAAAAATGTGATTGAAAAGATTTATCATGGCGTAACAGGCGAGGATGAGGAGGAGCTGCAGCTTCGTGCTTTTTATTCTAATGAAGAGCTCCGCTTGTCGCAGGTAGAGGAGCTCGTAAAAAATCAATCCGGCAATGAAAAACAATTGATAATACACCAGGATGCTCCCGGTGAAAATATGGATCAGGAGCATGCAAATGAAGAGCATCGATTTCTTAAAAAGGCCGCGAAGAGTATTGTAAAAAGGGAAAAGAAGGTAGAAGACCGCTTCGTGGAGCAGCGACCAGTAAACGATATTAAATCCGGGATATTCCTTATTGAAGAGAAAAGCAAGCGACTTAAGCATTGAATTCAGCGAAAGATCGTTCCAGGCCTCATACAGGCGGTCATTGTAGCTCCTGACCCCGGTTGTAGTTATAGCGGGATTTATCCAGGTGCAGCATATATAAAGAATGCAAACACCCAGTAGGAGAGAGAAAATATAGGGAACGTAGATCCTGATCGCGCGGATAAGGTAAAAAATTTTGATCGGATAGCGGTTGCTGTCAAAAGAATGCTTGATCACAAACGCGGATAAGAGGAAAAAAATGAACACGCATTGCTTTCCACAAGAGCTTAGCATATCAAGAGCAAAGAAGAGGTAATCGGCTGCATTATGAAGGCCGTTATCGCGTAGGTACAGAGTGCCTCCGCACCATAAGACGAACTTACTGTGGTAAAGTACAACGATCAATGCGGCAATTCCGCGAAGTATATGTAAATTCCGGGGTTTGATAACGGATTAATTCAGGAATGATGATAGCTTTCGCCCTTTAGTATGGTAAAGGCCCGGTAAA
>JBJMLS010000274.1:0-10614 GCA_045805185.1 Bacteroidia bacterium
ACCGTCTTTCCACGATCATTCATGCAGATGAGATTGTTGTGCTGAACAGGGGAGAGATCATCGAGCGCGGCCCTCACGAAGAACTGCTGAAAAGAAACGGAGCCTACAAACGCCTGTTTGATATGCAGAGTTTTAAATAGTGCGTCGTTATTCCTGAAAATTCAATGTGCGTGATAATAACGGATCTCGACTGGCTCGATCTGACAGTAATCTTCGGACAATAACCGCGGGCCGTCAGTTCGAGCGCAGTCGAGAACAAGTGCGATGGCAATTCGACTTCCAGGCATCCGAAAAAAATTATTTTCTTTTTCTAATGAACCTCGCCAGTTTTGCGGAAGCAGCTGACCAGGTACGGCTGCCGCATTTGCGCGCGATATCGTCACACACATCATCGGATAACATTTTCTGCCGGTACTGCGTATTGTCCTTATTTGTCCCTGTTGCGAGCTGAACCACGTTGCGGTTGTTTTTCAGCTTTTCGGTTTTGACCAGCGAAGCATTTCCATCCCTGATTTTTTCACCATTAACCGCATCGTACCACTCAAATGAAACTCTTCCGTCGCAGGAAGCAAGAAGGTAAGTGTTTCCATTGTCAGGCGATTTAGGATCATTCACGGTTTGACGACTGTCGCTTTCGCTGATATAAAGGTAATTCACTACCAGCAGGTAATCGGCACGCGCAGTATCTGCCGTAACGAGGAAAACATTCTTACTGTAGCCCGTTTCGTTTTTTAATCCCTCAAGAAAAGAACTCTTGTATTCATCCGCTGTTTTGTAGTACAGGTATTGCGGCTGACTTACAAAAGACTTCAATTCGCAGTTAAAGCCATCTGCTATCTTAATGCTTACTTGTTTTTCAAACCCTCTTGGGATATAGCAGGAACTGAGAAGAAAAATAAAAACGGAGAAACTTATTATTTTTTGCAGTAGCTGCTTCATGCTTTCGGCTTAGAACCCGTAGCCTTTGAATTGCCGGGTGAATTCGGCGTCTTCGAATTTGGGATTTACCTGGAGGAAGAAGTAATCGTATTGTTCGTACAAACCAATGTTGTCATAAATGCGCACTCCAATTGGCAGGTAATAGAGCTTATCAATATACAGGGTCACATTTTTTGCATAAGCGCTCGGTACTTTGATCACTTGTCCGGCCTTCACATCCTTGTAATCATCCACCTTCGGCTTGTTGTTTTCCAGGATCATGTATTCGCCGACATACAGCTTGCGCGCAATTGTAACGAGGTTTTCGCCTTTACCTACCGTATAGTCATAGAATTTAAAATCGCTGTTGGTAATGGTGATCTTATAGCTTGGCCGGTTATTCATCACCTCTTCGCCCTCGAGCTTGAATACATCATCAAAAGTCGATTCATATTTGTTCGTAATGTATCCCACAATACTTCCGAAATAATCAAAGCCCATTTCATTAATAGTGTGATGCTGCCCGTCCCGCATCAGCGATCCCATCGGATCAAGGTTAAGATTGAAATAAGGAAAAGAGTTTGGTTTTACCAGCGCATTGCCTTTATTGGTGCCTGCAACCCATAATACTTCAATTCCGTTGGTATAGAGATAGAGCTTCCGCGGTTTCCGGTTCAGCTTCACCGATGAGCCGAAATTATTGAATTTCTTATTGGTTCGTTCTGTAATTTTCAGGTTATACTTAAGCCGTTCCACATCATTAATGTTCTTCAGCATTTTCTCAATGATCTCTTTACACGAGGGTCCCGATGCTGCGGTCCTTTTCCAGTTGAAAGAATACAATACGCAACTGGCCGCCAGTATCGAGATAAAAAATATAAAAGTCCTTATTTTCACGTTCTGTGTAAAGTTAATATGTTTTTTGAGATATTTTGATCAGCATCCGGGCTTAGTCTTTATAAAATTGCTGAAAATCCTCAACAGTAAATTTCTTGTTTATCTCTACATTAAAATATTCATAGTTTTCGTATAGGCCAACATCATCATAATTTGTAATGTTGACAGGAAGCATGGTTTTCTCATCAATGAACAATACCACCTTTTTACAATAGCTGTTCGGTATCTTTAAGATCTTTCCCTCCCTCACATCGCCATAAAAGCTATGCAGGTCATTTTTGCTGCGGATCACGTAATCGCTCACATTGAATTTAATGGCAATCGAAGAAACACTTTCGTTTTTTCCGGCCTTGTAATCAAAATAGGTATAATCGTTATCATCATAGATCAACACATGGCAGATCTTTTCGGCGAGCGGCTTTTTTCCGATATAGATCAGTTTTTTTGAAATGTGTTCCTTGTTCTTTAAGATGGCGGATGAAAAGGTCATCGCGAAAAAATTATAACCTAATTCATGTATCGTGTAATGCTGATTCTTTCGCATCATATTCCCATAAGGATCCAAAGACAGGGAAGTGTTGAAAAGCATTCTGGCTTTTACCAGGGCATTATTCCCGTTAACGCCTTCTTTCCACAGCAGCGAGATCTTTTTCTTTTCGTTCCGGAAATAGATCATTTTCGGATTAACGCTGAGCTTGATCTTTGATTCGGCAGTAAGGTTTTTGCCTTAAACCCGCTCCATAGCTTTAAGTTGAAAAGACATGGTCCGGATGTTCTTTATCGAATCCAGCATGGATAAGATCAGCTTAAGCGCCATGTTCTCCTCTTTTTCTGGCCCCGGTGAAAAAGAAGTGAAAAAAAGGAACGCGAAACCGCTGAATAATAGTATTATTTTAATTCGTTTAAGCAAGTTTTACCGGAAAAAAATCCCTCAAAAATAGCAATAAAATCGCGTAATCCAGCCAAAATTTAAAGCGATAGTCCTCAGTAGTTTAATTATTAATTTCTAAATAATTATTAACGCGCTTCCTTTACTGCGCGGCTTTTTGTTATTTTCGTTTCCCTTTGTTATGAATAAGCAGGTAAGCGTCTATATCAGTGAACTTTTGTACCGGAACGATTGCGTAATTGTGAGCGGTTTCGGGGGCTTTGTTGCCCGCCATGTTCCTGCATCCCTGCTCAATTCAGGTAGCCTTCTTACTCCGCCTGCCAAATCAGTACTCTTTAACAAGAACCTGAAAAGTAATGACGGATTGCTCGCCAACTATATCATGGATAAGCAGCAGCTCAGTTACTCTGAAGCCAACAGGATAATACAGGTCTTCGCGCAGGAATGCAGTCAGCACCTTGAGATGCACTATCGTTTGGAGCTGGAAAACATCGGCGTGCTTTACCTCGATGGAGAAAAGAACATTCAGTTCGAACCGCTTGCAGACATCAATTACCTCATCGGATCTTTTGGACTTTCACCTTTGTTCGCACAGCCCCTGCAAATAGAAGAGCCTTTAAAGCCTGTTGAAACCGAAGACAGGAAACCTGTAATTGAAGAGAGGCCGCAATTACCACTTAGCGTTAAAAAAAGGAACTACAGGCGCATTGCCGCACTCGCAGTAGGCCTGCCTTTATTACTGACCGCTTTACTCTTCACTACGCAAACCGCTCCGCTTAAGAACACCGTATTCGCCAACCTGAACCCTTTCGGAACGAAAACAGAAGCCAAATACAGGCCTCTTGAATATAAAAAGAAAGCGATTGATTTTACTTCCGAAAAAACAATGGAGCTTCACCCGGATGCCAATGGTTACGGTAGTTTTAAGGTGAGTGATAATTCAGGATATATCATTGTGAACATTTGCGACACGGTTACTACGGATAAAACATTCGTGAAGAAACACGTTTATGCAGAATCAAATACAGCATTCAGCGGGAAATTCCAGGTAGTGCTGGGATGCTTTTCCATAGAAGATAATGCACAACGCCTGGTGAATACGCTTCATTCCCGTAATATTCATGCAGCTATCAGCGGAACCACCAAAAAAGGACTTCACATTGTGAGCGCTGGTGGCTTCAAAAATATTGATTCCGCAAGGGCGCTGCTGCAGCAGGTTCGACAGAATTACCCGAGCGCCTGGCTGATGACAGAATAATCTTCCACAGAGAATCCAATCAGTATTTTCACCCATTCCGGGTGGTTTTACACTAGCGGTAAAAAAAAAGCTGTAAATTATTGTAATTTTACACGTCAAAATCCAATAAACGCGTGATCAGGCTCAATGATATCCGGAAGTCCTATAAAATGGGCTCCTCCACTTTTGAGGTACTCAAAGGAATTAACATGCACATCAGGGAAGGCGAACTGGTTTCCATTATGGGCTCATCAGGTTCCGGAAAATCAACACTGCTGAATATACTGGGGATCCTTGATAACTACGATTCCGGTGAATACCTGCTCGGCGGAATGCTGGTCAGGAACCTGAACCAGACCAAAGCAGCGCAGCTCAGGAACAGAACACTGGGTTTTGTCTTTCAGTCTTTTAATTTATTATCGTTTAAAAATGCTGCAGAGAACGTGGCGCTTCCTTTATATTACCAGAAAGTTTCCAGGAAGGAAAGAAATAAAAAAGCGCTGGAGTACCTGGAAAAAGTTGGCTTGCGCGACTGGGCGCATCACCTTCCGAGCGAAATGAGCGGGGGTCAGAAACAGAGGGTTGCGATTGCACGCGCACTGATCTCGAAGCCTAAAGTGATCTTCGCTGATGAGCCTACGGGAGCCCTTGATTCCACTACCTCGCTGGAGATCATGGATCTGTTCAAATCCGTGAACAAAGAAGGGATCACTGTAGTGATCGTAACACATGAGGATGATATTTCAAAAAGAACGGACCGGATCATTCGTTTAAAAGACGGATTGATCCTCAATGAATAAAGAATGTTTGACAAAGACACCTGGGCTGAGATCTTCCAGATCCTGGGTAAAAATAAGCTTCGCACCTTTTTAACCGCCTTCAGCGTGGCCTGGGGAATATTTATACTTATTGTTCTTCTCGGCGCTGGTACCGGATTGCAGAACGGTGCGCAAAATCAGTTTGGGAACGATGCGAAAAACAGTATCTGGATCGACGGCGGGCTGACTTCAAAAGCTTATGGTGGCTATAAGCCCGGGCGCACTATACAGCTCGTGAATTCAGATTATTACCAGCTGAAAAATGACATCAGGGACGTGGCCTATGCATCATCTGTCTTCAATGGCAGGCAAAGCCGTACGCTGATCTACAAGAAAGAGAGAGCCGGATTTACCGTCCGTTCCTGCCAGCCGGAACATAAATACCTTGAGAACACCGATATTTTAAACGGCAGATTTATCAATCTAAACGACATTAAAGAATTCAGGAAGGTATGTGCGATCGGTCTTCCGGTGAAAAAAGCTTTGTTTAAAGACGAAGATCCGGTTGGCAAATACATCAGTGTCGACGGAACGGATTTTAAAGTGGTTGGCGTTTTCAATGACGTGGGGAAAGGAGATAATGAAAGGATCTATATTCCGATAACCACGGCGCAGAAAATATATAATGGCAAGGATCATCTTGGGACAATATGGTTAAGCGCCGGCACTGCACCTGTTGAACGTACGCAGCAAATGGTCAGCGAGATCAGGAATGCCATGGCGAAAAAATACCATTTTGATCCGACTGATATGAATGCCATGGGAGTTTTCAGTAATAATGTGGAATTTCAGCGGGTAATGGATATGCTCAATGGCATTAAAATATTTGTTTTTGTGATCGGCATGTTTACCCTATTTGCAGGAATAGTTGGCGTAAGCAATATTATGATGATCTCTGTAAAAGAACGCACAAAAGAAATTGGCGTACGAAAAGCTTTAGGAGCTACCCCGGCTTCCATTGTAGGTATTGTTATGCAGGAATCGGTTTTCATTACTTCTTTTGCAGGATATATCGGATTGCTCTTAGGCATCGGACTCATTGAGGTGGTTAAAAGTATTGGCATAGACAGTGAATTTTTTAAGAACCCGGAAGTAAATTTTAACGTCGCCATATTTGCCGTGATCACGCTTATTGTTTCAGGGGCAATTGCAGGGATGGTCCCGGCAATAAAAGCGGCGCGCGTAGAGCCGGTAGTAGCGCTAAAGGATACGTAATGGTTTTATTCGAAAAAGATAGCTGGCAGGAAATTTTCGCGACCATTCGTAAGAATAAGTTGCGGACGGCGCTCACCATGCTTGGGGTATGCTGGGGGATGTTCATGCTGGTGGTAATGCTCGGCTCGGGCAATGGGCTAAAACATGGAGTAACCAGCGAATTCGGCGGAACGGCAACCAACAGTTTTTTTATCTGGGCGCAGCAAACCACCAAGTCATACAAAGGAATGAAGCCGGGGAGAAGTTTTAATTATGACAATTCCGATGTTGAAGCAATTAAACGCATACCTGAGCTGGAAGTCGTTTGCCCGATGAACCAATTGGGCGGATACGACGGATCAAATAATATTGTACGGGGAATAAAAACAGCGGCAGGGGAGATCCAGGGCAACTATCCCAACTCAATGCTTATTCAAAAAGTGTTGATGAAAAAAGGACGTTACCTTAACCAGAATGATATTAAAGAGAAGCGGAAGATCTGCGTGATCGGCGACAGGATCTTTGAAATGCTTTTTAAGCCAGGAGAGGATCCGGTTGGAGAGTACCTGCGCATTAACGGCGTGTATTTCAAAATTGTGGGTATGTTCTCTCCGAGCGTTGGCGGCCAGGATGGAAGGGAGCAGGCGCAACGGATCATTATTCCGTTTACTACCTTTCAGAATGCCTTCAATTTTGGCGATGTAGTAGGTTGGTTCGCGATCAATGCAAGGAAGGACATTCCTGCGGCTGTAGCAGAGGAGAAAGTAATCTCCGTTTTAAAGGAGCGGCATAAGATCGCTCCTGATGATCAGCGTGCAATTGGTCATTGGAACATGGCTGTTGAATTTGGAAAGATGAGCGGATTATTCACCGGGATCGAAATATTGATCTGGATCGTGGGAAGCGGGACCCTATTCGCCGGCGTTATTGGGATCAGTAATATTATGCTTATTGTAATTAAAGAGCGTACGAGGGAGATAGGCGTTAAACGCGCGATTGGAGCGACTCCTGCCAATATCGTTTCACAGATCATGCTGGAATCGCTTTTCCTTACAGCCTTTGCAGGATATTTCGGATTAGTGATCGGCATTGGCTTGCTGGAAGCCCTGAACGCAGCTATCGGTGAGTCAGGGGGAATGTTCCGGAATCCGACAGTTGATCTCAGTGTTGCGTTTAAGGCGCTGACCATACTCGTTGTTTCAGGAGCGCTTGCCGGGTTCATTCCTTCGCGAAAGGCGATCGCAATTGAACCGGTCGAAGCATTAAGGACAGAATAGGATTGTAAAAAATATAATAGTAATAAATTAGCAGTTGTATGATAAAGAAAATTATTAAGATCGTTTTACTTGCCGCAGTAATTGTACTGTTCGCATGGACCCTTTATTTCCTTTGGGCAAAATCACAAAAGCCGCCTGTCGTGTATAATACCTTGTCGCCCTTCGATACCACGATTGTAAAGAAAACTGTGGCAACGGGATCTGTTATTCCGCGCCGGGAAGTGAACATGAAGTCGCAGGTATCAGGTATTATAGAGAAGTTATACGTAGTGGCCGGGCAGGAAATAAAGCAGGGGGAAGTGATTGCAAAGATCAAGATCATTCCCAATATGGTGAATCTTGCTAATGCTGAGAACCGTCTTAACCAGGCAAAGATCAGCTTTGACAATGCTAAGATGGACCTGGATCGCAACCAGACTTTATTTAGTCAGAATGTAATTTCCAAATCTGACATTCAACAATACGAATTAAAATTTAAAAATACAGAGGAAGAGTTGAAAGCTGCAGAGAACAACCTCGCTTTGATCAAAGAAGGCGTGACCAAAAATGCAGGCAGCGCAACGAATACCCTGGTTCGCGCAACCATAACAGGAATGGTGCTGGATGTCCCGGTTAAAGAAGGCGGGCAGGTGATCGAAAGCAATACCTTTAACGAAGGAACAACCATTGCTTCCGTTGCCAATATGGGGGAAATGATCTTTGAAGGAAAGCTGGATGAAAGCGAAGTAGGAAAAGTAAGATCAGGAATGGACATTGTGCTTACAATAGGCGCAATTGATAAGGAGAGCTTTGGTGCAAAGCTGGAATACATTGCGCCAAAAGGGATCACGGAGAACGGCGCCATACAATTCCTGATCCGGGCGGCAATTACCAGGAACAACAATTCTTTTCTCCGGGCAGGCTATAGCGCTAATGCGGATATTATTCTCGATAAAAAGGAAAGGGTTTTCTCCATACCTGAAAGCGTGCTGCAATTTGATAAAGAGAAGTCTTTTGTTGAGGTGGAAACAAGCACGCAAAAATTCGAAAAGCGCTTTATCAAAACAGGTTTATCTGATGGGATCAATATCGAGGTTTTGGAAGGTTTGAAAAAAACCGATAAGATCAAAATGCCAGAGGCAGGACCTCCGCCGGTGCAGGATTAACAGATATTCCGGCTCAGCCTGCGTTTTTTTCAACGGAGTTCAGAGAAAAGAAGAGGAATACAGCGAGGAACTGGGAATTAAAACAGAGGGATGTAATACTCTTAAACTGTTCTGTGGAACCCGGTTTCTTTATGACTCCGTATTGAAAAAGAACTCAGGCTTATTTCTTATTTTTGAGGTGTTCCAGCTTCGACTGAAAAGTATATCCTAAAAGATCAGCCCTTTGCTTTGCCAGCTCAGCCTTTTCACCAACAAAAAGTTCGTCAACCGTTTCATGAAAGTATTTCAGCCATTGTTTAAAGTGGCTGGCGTCGATCTGTAACGGAACATGCTTATCGAATACATTCCCTGTAAAGCCGCTCTCATCAAGCAGGATGAAATTCCAGAAAGCGAACATCCGCGGAAAGTGATGCTCAAAGTCTATTCCTTTAAAATGCGGTGCAAGCAAAGGATCTTTCACCACTTTTGCGTAGAAACTGCGTACCAGCAGCTCCACATCTTCCTTTGTAGCTATTTCCTTTCGCATCATAGGCCTAAGTTACAAAATTGAAATTGAACCCGGCGCCCCGGGTTTATATAATTTTACCCACTGAAGGATTATTTCAGTGAGAGAGAGAAAAAAGATTAATTTTAATATCAATTCTGCAATCCGTTAAGCTATTATGACCGACGAATCTATTAACCTGCTCGAGGAAATAGACCAGGCTTCCAAAATACACCTTCTTGAAAAAGAGGATATGGACGCGCTTATAACTGTTATAGGACATCGCATTGCGCTTGCTTTGAAAATCGAAAGGATCAGTGTATGGCTCTTCAATATGGAGGGAAGCGCTATTGTCTCGATGGGTGAATATGACCTGAGGAACCATAGGTTTTCCAAGAATACAACCTTACACAGGAAGGACTATCCGGCTTATTTCAATGCCATTGAAGAGAATAAGATTCTGCTTGCCGGGAATATTTATACGAACCCTGCAACGGCTGAGTTTACGGAAAGCTATTCGCAGCCGAATGATATTATTTCCCTGATGGATATTCCACTTCGGATCGCAGGAGATCTGGTTGGAGTGATGTGCTTCGAAAAAACAGGTAACAAGGAAAGAATATTTACCGGTGAAGAGCAAGCTTTTGCTTTCGGCATGTCGCTGGTGTTTGCCTCTAACCTGGAGGCCAGGCGCCGCAGGGTGGCACAGCGCGAACTGGAAGAAACGGTAAGGGAGAAAGAAATATTGATTAAAGAGATCAATCACCGTGTAAAAAATAACTTCGCGATTCTTATCGGGTTGCTTCGCCTGAGTAAGCTCAAAGGTAAGAATACCGACCCCCGGGTCATTCTTGAGGAACACGAACAGCGGGTGTTTTCGATGATGAAAATCCAGGATCTTCTTTACCAGACGCATAATTATACCAGCGTTAGCCTTTGCGCCTACCTGAATGAATTAGTAAAAGAGCTCAGGCGCTCTCACCCTGAACTGGCTGGATCCATTGATTGCTCCATTGGTGATTTTGAATATAACCTTCCTACTAAAAATGCGATTCACCTCGGGCTCATCATTACGGAGGTTTTCCTTAACTCGATAAAGTATGCTTCTGCTACTACAAAATCGTATCAGTTGAGAATAGAACTAAGAAAAGACAGTGAGGGTTCGCTTGTTTTAACGATCGGGGATAATGGGAAAGGCTTCGATTATGGAAAGAATGTAAAAAAAGATACGCTCGGTTTGCCTCTGATCAAGGATCTGGTTCAGGGTACAGTGAAAAGTGCAACTTATCCCACCCCGGGGAATGCATTTTATAAATTCGTTCTTTAACGGAATGATTTGTATTAAAATACTCTTCCATACAACCGCACTTTTGAGTTGCCTTACCTGTTGGGCCGGAACATTGATAATTTTGGTCCCCTGATTGTTCCTGATCATTTTTGTTTCCTGATGGGGGATAACCGGCACAATTCTGCTGACTCCCGTTACCGGGGATTGGCGGGCTTATTTGACATTGTTTCCGTCAGGATAGAAAATTAAAATTTGTTTGTTTTAAATATTTTCTATATTTGCACCGATGTTATTCAACACACATATTCATTACTGCTCATCTTCCACGATGATTCCCCGTTGGGGACTTATGTGTCGTTTTGCCATTTAAGGCAATATTTCAGGATCTTTTTTTCATTTTAACTTCTTTCAAAAATTTACTGTCATGCTCGATATACCTGAGCTCATATTGGATAAGCTGAATACAT
>JBJMLS010000275.1:0-8124 GCA_045805185.1 Bacteroidia bacterium
AACGCTTCCGTAAAGAACAGGGTGAAGGCCAATAATGAAGATCGCCTTGCCTGGAAACTGAACGGATTAAGGCCGCGGTTCTATACGCTTACCGTAAAGCCACTTCGCAAGATCTTTCAGTATTTGTAAGATTTTGCGGTAAGCGAAAAAAAAACTATTTTTACTAAGCTCTTGTCAGCCATCTTAAAATTTACCTATGAAAAAAATAATTACTTCACTTACTTTATTGCTCGTTACCCAACTTAGCATTGCTCAGATCGCCTGGGATTCCGTTGCAACAGGAGGACTTCCGCCTTACCAGGCGCGCTTTTACGATATGACCGTTTATAATGGGAAGATCTACGCTGCTTCGGATAGCGGTTACCTGGTACCAACCCTTTTCAGCTCTACAAGCGGCGATTTTGGTACTTGGACGAGGGAAAACGGTCTTACACCATTTTTACAGGGAAGCTCGGAAGATCTTCTGTCACGCCTTGCAAGTGATGGTACCAATCTTTTTATTGGTTCCGCCAATTACAGCGGTGGATTTCAGGCGCCACAGGTTTACAGGTTTGATGGAGCGACCTATAAAAAACACGGAACAATCCCCTACTCCGGTATGCCATACAATTACAGTGATATTTCGGCAATGGAATTTTTCTCCGCTTCGGGAGCACCGGATTCAGTTTTCGCTTTTGTTAGCTCTTTTGTAGGAATGGAAGTGTGGAAGACATCGGCCAGCGCTACTAGTCCAACCTGGGTTCCCTCACTCGTAATGGCAGGTTCCGCAGAGATCGTGAACGATGCAATTGTCTATGGAGGAAAATTATTTGCCGCGACCTGCGGTAATGGCAGCGGTGGATTTATACTTCGCACGGCTGATGGCATCACCTGGGATACTGTTGGCTATGGAGGCTTTGGAAATAGTAGCAATATTTCCGTTAAGACATTCGCAATATTCAACGGGGAACTGTATGCAGGAACCCTGAACAATACTACCGGCGCAGAACTTTATAAAACAAGTAACGGCACGCTTTGGACCCAGGTAAGTCTTGGAAGCCTCGGCCTTGGCGCCAACTTGAGATCGGTTAGCGAGCTAACTGTTGCCGGTGGAAGAATGTTTGCAACGCTTCGGTATTATAATGTCGGCTATAATTATGTGCGTACCTGCTACACTGGCGACGGGATCAACTTTACATTTGCAGGAGGCACCGGTACCCAGGAAACAACCCAGCTTTTCGGTTCTGGCTTTGGAGATCTGAGAATGGAGCTGTTCAATGGTGCGATCTATTCAGCATCGAATACGAATACCAATTACGGAAGCTTATGGAGACTAAAATTACCGGTCGCTTCTTTTACTCCGCAAAACCCCATTGTTTGCCAGAATTCAACAGTCAATTATACAAATACGAGTACCAATGCCTCAAGCTATGTATGGAACGAGAATACTGTAGCAGTGAACCTGACCTCAACTTATTCGGGTGTTTACAGTACAACAGGTACCTATACGCTGCAGTTAAAAGCATTCAATGGAAGCATCTATGACTCCACGCAGTATGCATTTACGGTGGTAAGCAAGCCCTCGGTTTTACCTAGCGGGGTTCCTTCCTTAACGGTTTGTCCCGGTCAGCAAACAACAGTAACAGCTGTTGTTACAGGAGGAACACCGCCTTATGATTATACCTGGACAACCTTCTCGCCGGGTTACCCTAATCCGGGATCAACAGACAGTTCTTTTACCTATGCTCCAACTACTCCCGGAACTTATACGGTAACCGTTCTGGATGCTAATAGCTGTATCAGCGCTCCTGTAAACATATTTATGAATTTAACCAGCGCTCCTACTGCGCTTTTCGGGAACATCAGCTACAGCGGTGGAGGGATCAGCCAGGGAAATATTTATATTTTAAAATACCAGCCAACTTATTCCGGTACCGATACCTTTGCCATAGTGCCCATCCAGGCCAATGGCGATTATTTTAAGGATTCTGTTTTATATGGACAATACCTGATAAAAGCGGATCCGGATCTCATTCTTTTTCCAACGACCATTTCAACGTATAACGGTGGCTTTTTCAGGTGGGATTCGGCAGCCCCTTTTCTTCATGGCTGCTCACAGACGGATACCAACAATATCCAGGTGCTCGAGCTTCCTCCGCAAACCGGAACAGCAAGTATTGCAGGAACGATCACTGAAGGGATCGGTTATGGAATGCGATTTTTAGGTCCGGGTGGCGGAACACCCCCTGCGCCTTTCGTTCCGGGCGGACCAATAAGAGGCGTTGATGTGAAGCTCGGTAAAAATCCGGGCGGCGGGATTCAGGCGAGAACAATGTCCGATACGAACGGGATCTACGTATTTACGAATATTCCGATCGGTAGCTATAGGATCTATGTCGATATCCCGAATTTACCCATGGATTCAACCCGCGATGTAAATGTTACAGCTGCATCCGATTCACTCATCAATAACGATTACTGGGCGGATTCAGTGCAGATCTATATTCCCAATGTTACAGCAATACAGGACCTTTCAAATCATAAGCTGCAGCTCAGCGCTTATCCCAATCCGGCCAGTGATAAAATATTCGTTCAGCTGGATCTGAATAAAGAAGGAGCTATTCAGTATGAGCTGAGTGATATCTCCGGTAAAAAAATAATGAGCGGATCGCAGCGCTTGTCAAAAGGCAAGAATAAACTGGAGATCAGTCTTGGCGGTGTTGAGCCGGGGATTTACCTCATGAGCTACACTGTTAACTCCAGCCGTTATACTACTAAGCTGGTCATACTGGAATAAATTTTATGTTTCTTCATATTTAAACCGCCTTTCTTTGGGCGGTTTTTTTTTATCTTTTTTTGCAACGAAAAACTATTCGTACCTGTTAAAAAACAGGGATCATCGAATAGATCAGGAAGGCAGCTGAAGCGGGATTAATTTTAATACACAAACCGAACAGCATGAAAAGACTACGACTCCTGCTCCTCTCTTTCTTTTTTATACAGTGTTATGCGCAGCATTGGGATTGGTTAAAGCAACCCGGATGTGTGAACAGTTATAGAAGTACGCAGATCACAGCAGATAATTTCGGCTGCTCCTATGTTGCTACCTCATTCTATTACTATCCCGACCAGTATGATTGCAGGCTGGTGAAATTTAATTCAAATGGCGACTCCTTATGGGATAAAAACTTCGGGAACAAAATGGCTATAAGAAGCATGGGAACTGAAGCCACTGGAAATGTTTTTGCCTGTGGAGTATTTACAGATACGATCAGTATAAATGGCAGCACTTACATGAGCCAGGGCCAACAGGATGCTTTCCTGATGAAGCTGGATTCTTCAGGGCAGGTCCTTTGGATGAAAGTATTTTCAAGCGTCGGGAATGACGTTTCAAACGATGTTCATATTAGCCATAATGGAGAAATACTTGTCACGGGACGTCTTGAAGGAAACATAACTATTGGCGGAGTCAGTTATACGCAGAAAGGACTATTTATCTGCAAATACACTTCTTCAGGAGTGCTTCAGCAAACAATAAGAAGCACAAGCGGCGGGAATGGCATGAGGGTCAGAACTGATAGCCTGGATAATATTTACCTGCTCTGTGATACTCCGGATACACTTCGCATAGATACGGCTGTAGCCTATCCACCTTATTATTATGCGGCCAGCTATTGCGTGAAGCTTGGGCCAACCGGGAACTATCAATGGTTCACGGGTGTAAGCGACGCCAGTGAATTCGCGGTCGATCTGGCGGGCTACAGTTATTTTGTGACCAATTTTTATTCTCCCTACACATCGAGGATCTTAAAAAGATACGATCCTAATGGAAGTTTGTTATGGACAAGATACACGAGTGGAAGTATTCCTGCTTTAAACAGCAAAGGAGAGATACTTCTTAGCGGCGGATATTCTTATTATGGAAGTACATGGTCCATCTACTTATGGAGGTTCAACCCCGCTGGTTCCCTGCTGGATGAGGTACGTACGGAGAATGGAATAATTGGCGGTTACTCTGTTCATGTCGATAAATCGGATAATATTTACCTGTATGGTTATATGACCGATACAGTTGACGTGGTTAACCTTCAGTTTATACAGCAGCCCGGAAAGTCCTGGTTCTTTGGAAGAATAAATGGAAAAGAACCCACGGCAGAATTCAATGCCAGCCAGTCCTTTGAAACACAAAAGATATTCCTCAGTCAAACCTGCTTTAACGATACTGCTTTTCACTGGGAGTGTCCCGGGGGAACACCTTCAGTTTCTTATGATTCCTTACCTGTGATTTATTATCCTTCTTCCGGAACCTATACCATTCGCCTGATTGCTTATAATTCTTATTCATCGGATACCGCAGTTCAACAGGTGTATGTAAAGCCTGAGCCTGGTGATTCTGTTTTTTTTAAGCAGCTCGATAACGCATTAACACTGGGAAGCATCATCCAAGCATCCTGTAAAACAAGCGACGGAGGCTATTGCATGGCCAGCTATTCAGGGTTATACAAATTCAACAGCAGGGGAAATCTTGAATGGGTATCGTACATGGATCTCAGTAGTTTTATTGGAACAGTAAAACAGATCAGCGATGGTTACGTGATCATTTCAAATACGCAGGGAAGCGCGCAAAGACCAGTGATCCGGAAAACCGATCTGAGTGGCAAATTGATAGGTGTGCAAAAGTATACGGAATCGAGTATCTGGTCGGGAAGTTCAACGGATGGCTTTGGATTATGCGCCACAGATGATGGGGGATTTATGTGGGGCGGATTGGGAGTGGTAAAATGCGACAAGCAGGGCAATATTGACTGGCAACGTAAGTATCCATTCGGGCCGACTAATATTTTACACATGGGACCGAATAAATATTTCATTGAAGGACAAGGCGTGCTTAACGGAAAACAGATCGGGTGTGCTGCACAAATTGATTCTCTCGGAAATATTAACTGGATCCACGCTTATGACAGCACTGACTCCGGGGTTATACACTGGGCAAGCGCTGCGGCAAATGGAGATGTGGTGATCTATGCCTTTACCGGAAACTACAATGCAGTTTATAACCAAACAATATTCAGGCTCGATTCCCTGGGAAATGTAAAGTGGGCAAAAAGCATGAAGATGCCTACTGGATATGTGCCCTTTCTCCAGGATTGCAATGGAAAAACAATTGTGTGCCTGTCCTCTTCGGTTAATTCTAAACAATCGGCCACTGCGCTTGTTTTTGGCTACACGGGGAGCCTCGAACGTGTGATTAAAACCGATACCCTCATGAATTGCGAGCCGTCCTTGATCGAATGCGATAATAACGGAAATGTTCTGATGGGAGGTCTGTATTTTAATCCACAGCCAAAGAATTTTTTAATGCGCTTCAACATTAACGGTAACGCATGTTTCCAGGATTCGATGGCTGTGGAAATGAGGAACAGGACCATAACTGTATTGCCTCTTCCGGCTCAAACAGATTCGCTGCATTTTTATAGTGAGGCGCAGACCTTTTATCCCAGCGCGATCAGGCCGGTACATGTGGTGTATGAATGCAATGACGGCGCCACAACGGGAATGGAGGAAGAGAAAGCAAAGATCAAAGAGCCCGTTGTGGTATTTCCAAACCCGGGCAATGGATATTTTACCATCCGTGGATTGGAAGAGGGGTGCGAGCTAAAAGTGTACGATATGCTTGGAAGTTGCATTAAAAGTGAAAAGCCTGCTCAATCCGGCGATCATTCCATTCTCCTGAACCAGCCACAGGGCATTTACCTGCTGAAAATTCTTAGGGAAGGAAAACAGATCTGCAAAAAGATCATTGTGGAATAGGGTGCAAAAAAAATCCCGGCGCTGAGGCCGGGATGAATCTTTTTAGAATTTTGCCCTGATCTTCCGGGTTCTGCGTTTTCCTCTCTTATTGAAGAAAGAGCCGTAACGCGAGCGATAGAAGGAACTCTTTCCACGAAGTACGTAGCTGTACGATACGTTCATGGTCAGGTAAGAATCTTTATGTGTCGGGTCTCCTCTTTTGGAACCTGGTAAAAAGCTATATTTAATAGTAGTTGGATATTTTGACTGATCCAGCTCTGCGCTCCTGTTTGCGACCAGCGCCGCTTCGTTTCCAATATCCTTGGGATCTGCATAAACTGTACTGATATCATCCAGGTAATCCGTAAAGGTTGTCCTCCAGTTCAGCTCCCAGCCTATCCGGTGCCTTTTTTTCAGTGTAAAGTTAAAACCTATGACCGCAGGGATGCAAACGCCGATCGGCTTGTATTCAACATTTTCAGTCATCAAAGGACGAAGCTTTACAGTTTCGCCATTGTATTTTGTCTTGGGATTAGAATAGAACACTCCAACACCGAGGCCGACATAACTCCTGAAGGCGATCCTGAAACGGTAATCTGAACCGATATCGGTATTTTCATAAAAGCAGAATTGTCCGGTAGCAGAAAGCTCGAACATATCGTTTGTAAAGTTCAGGTTCCTGTACTGGCGGCCCAAATTAGTAGATAGCTTGTCATCACCGGCGATGCGCAGATACATCAGCTCGGCTTTTACAGATAAGCGCGGTTGAAACTTATACCTTACAAATCCTGAGAGAGCCTGCCTGGTCTTAGCCATTTTCATATCCGCAACGAAATCCCGTCGTGTTTTTTCCCTGCCGCCGATATCGCCAAGATAATTCGCGATACCAATGCTCCCGCCATAATCCAAACGGTATTGCCCGAAAGTATTCAAAGCGAAAAATGAAAGAACCGATAAAATAAGCTTTGTTGTAAAGTTATTCATGCTTTAGTTTAAACTGTAAAACATACAAATATAAATAATTAAGTAAATTCGTACAAATTTAATTCGCCTACTTTTTAACAGTTATGGAATCACCAGTTTGTTCTCTTTTTAACATTAAGTATCCTATTATTCAGGCCGGAATGATCTGGTGCAGTGGCTGGGAGCTTGCCTCAGCCGTAAGTAATGCGGGCGGCCTGGGCCTGATCGGAAGCGGATCGATGTACCCGGAAGTGCTGAGGGAGCAGATTCAAAAATGCAAAAAAGCCACTGATAAGCCATTTGGGGTGAACGTGCCACTCCTCTACCCTGATATCGATCAGCACATGAAGATAATTGTAGAGGAAGGCGTGAAGATCGTATTCACTTCGGCGGGTAACCCGAAAACCTGGACCGCACCTTTGAAATCGCAGGGGATCACCGTTGTTCACGTAGTTTCCAATGTAAAGTTTGCCATTAAGTGCGAAGAGGCGGGAGTTGACGCAATTGTAGCTGAAGGTTTTGAAGCCGGGGGACATAATGGCCGTGAGGAGACAACTACGATGGTGCTGATCCCGCAGGTAAGAAAAGCAGTGAGTCTTCCTCTGATCGCGGCAGGAGGAATTGGAAGCGGCGCCGCTATGGCTGCTGCAATTGCATTGGGTGCGGATGCGGTGCAGGTGGGAAGTCGCTTTGTTGCCAGTCCGGAAAGTAGCGCTCATCCGAATTTCAAAGAAGCGGTCATCAAAGCAAATGAAGGTGATACCATACTTACTTTAAAAC
Organism: Bacteroidia bacterium; assembly: GCA_045805185.1. GTDB lineage: Bacteria > Bacteroidota > Bacteroidia > B-17B0 > Aurantibacillaceae > JAHEYF01. Next base: position 7,513 of record JBJMLS010000275.1, read on the forward strand.
AACTGACCCCTGTTCGCCTGATCAGGAATAAATTCTGTAACGAAGTGCTGGAGGCGGAAAAAGAGGGAGCAACCAAAGAAGAATTGGCCGAACTTTTAGGCAGGGCCCGCGCCAAAAAAGGCATGTTCGAAGGTGATGTGGAAGAAGGAGAGCTCGAGATCGGACAGGTTTCCGGCGCGATCAAAGAAATGAAACCCGCTGCCGAGATTGTAAAAGAGATCATGGAAGAGTATAAAAATGTAATTTCAAGGCTCGAAAGATTAAAATAGAATTTTGTCCCGCATCGCGCTTTACTGTTAACTTTAAGCTTTTATTGAATAAGATATCCAGAAACCAGATTTAATTCCAACTACGTACGCTACATGATCCACTTCGAGAAATTTAAATTAGCCAATGGCCTTACTGTAATCGTTCACCAGGACAGGTCAACTCCGATGGCCTGCCTGAATATACTGTATGATGTAGGCGCGCGCGATGAAGACGAGAGCAAGACCGGATTTGCCCACCTCTTTGAGCACCTGATGTTCGGCGGAAGCATCAACATTCCGAATTACGATGAACCTTTGCAAATGGTAGGCGGAGAGAACAATGCCTTTACCACGAATGATATTA
>JBJMLS010000276.1:0-17573 GCA_045805185.1 Bacteroidia bacterium
CACTCCGGACAAAATTAGCTTACTGGTCGGTACTGCCCGCCATTGCTACTGCCCTGCCCTTTGCCTGGCTGGGAGCAAAAGCCGTGGCTTCAATTGATAAGGAAACGCTAAAGCCTCTGATCATCGTTATGTTCAGCATTGTCGCGGTGTATACATTTATTAAAAAAGATTTCGGCAAAGCAGGATCAAAGCAGCTGGCGAACAGGAAGAGCTTATGGCTGGCTCTGATAACCGGAGCCGTGATCGGATTTTACGACGGCTTCTTTGGCCCCGGCACAGGAAGCTTCCTGGTTTTCATTTATGTCTTTCTTTTCGGCTTTGACTTTCTTCAGGCTTCCGCTTCAGCTAAGATTGTAAATGCCACAACCAATATCGCGGCGCTCTGCTTTTTTATTTCCAATGGTCAGATCGTGTTCCAGGTAGCGATTCCCGTTGCCGTATTTAACATGGCTGGCTCAGTACTGGGAACAAACATGGCCATAAAAAAAGGAAGCGGCTTTATCCGCATTGCATTTTTAGCGGTGATCTGTATCTTCATTGCAAAGATGACCTGGGATGTGCTTACACGCTGAGTAAATCCCTCAACTGATTATGAAGCTTAACTTAAATCCGAAGCTGGGTACGCTTTTGTATTTTCCTGAGAACTGATCGGAAAGAAAAGCGGAGAAGGGAATGGTTGTCCGATCAACCCCATCGCTGAAATATAAACGGCTGCGGTAAAAATTGCAGCGCTCGTAATAAAAGCTCAAAGCAGCTGCATTATACACGCGTAGCTTCCCGGTTTCCTTATTGGTACTTCTCCAGGTCTTTCCCTGAAAAAAAACCAGCTCTATACCCTGCATGGCGCTGCGTATTTCATACAAATTGTAATCCCTGTTGTGTGTAATGACCTCGGTGGCGCGGAAGGAAGTATGCGTTGCGCCACGGTAGATCTTCACAGCGGGAAAATACCGGTGAGGCAGTTTAAAGAATATTCCGTAATGCAGGGAATAGTTGTGGAAGGCTTTTGTTTCGCAGCCCGACAAGGGAGAGGTGCCTTTCTTCTCCGCAAACAAATTTCCGGCTGAATGAATAACAGCGGAATCCAAACCCGGGAGCTTTACATCCTTGAATGAAGCCTGGTAATCACTCACAAAATTCTTATTGAAAGAGGTGTTCCAGAAATTATCCCTCCATCCATAACCTCCATAAATACCCAACAATATATTTTTTCCAAAGTATTTTCCGGGATTAATTCCCAACTCTGTTGAGATCCCGTGACCTGAGCTGATCACTTTGTTTTGATTCACAGGCAGCGAATACGCAATTGAAAATAAAACCAGGGAAGGATTGCCAGTTTTTTTCAATAGTAAAGAATCGCTTGCAGCCGAGGATAATAAAAAATTAAAATTTACAACCAAAAACACAACACTCTTCATTTTCATGACTCCTATTATAATTTTAACCCTGTATAAAATCTTTCTCACTTTACTGCGACCAGCACAAGAAAAAAAGAAGAGCTTCTTCTTTTCCAATAATTATTCAGACTTATTTTTCGCAAAATTACACGCAAAATCCTAACCAAAAAAGTTTCATGGATATTATTTTGCGATGACATAAATGTCGTTTATTGTTTTGCGCAAAATGTATATTTTCGCCCTTCAATAATGAGGAAAGTCCGCTTTCCTTTTATTTTTTATACAGATATATGCAAAAGCTCGCAGGAAGCGTAGAGGAGTTGATTAAAAAATCGGTTGCGGAATTCAACGCGATATTTCCCCACAAAAAACTGATCACTTGCATCACCAATATGGGGAACCCAAGAAGACTCGCAATACAGTCGCGGGATACGCTGATACATGTGACCATATCTCAGCTTGTATTAAATCTCCCCGATCAGAAACTGCCCCACCTGGAGGTTCGTATCAGCAAAGGAGAACAGGAACATAACTTCGAGTACTTTTCCTTAAAGGAGGTTTGGTGGTCGACAGAAAAAAAATGCTTTTGCGACATGGAAGAAATTCAGCTTAGCATGAACTCTCTTTTGGAAATGAATGCTGAAGCAAAAAACTAAAATTAGCATAAGACTTCTCTTTCTCAGTTACAGCAGGTAAAAACAATAATACAAAAGAAGGTCACGCGGAGACGCTAAGGTGCTTATAGCGAAATAAAATACTTTGTGAACTTTGCGACTTGTTTGCGGGTTTTGCAGTTGATAGTTTTTCGCAGAAGCGTACAAAGAAGGTCATGCAGAGGCGCGAGACGCTAAGGCATTTCTAGCTAATAATGAATAGATAATTTGCACGCTTTGCGGTTAATAGCCTTTCGCAGAAACGCTAAGGCGTCTGTTTCAGATAATGAATTAGTATTTTGAAATCTGCAAGCTCTTACATGTCACAAAAAAACCCTGTCTTTTCAGACAGGGTTTTTTTTAATTAAAGAGTTTTTTATTTCGAAATAATGATCTTACCAACCACCATTTTATCGTTGTTATTAATGATGCGGTAGAAATAAGTTCCTTCCGGCAAATTGCTCACGTCAGTGTTCACATGCTGGAAACCTGAACCGAAATCAGCTTTGGAAATGGTCTGAACAGTCTGGCCAAGTGAATTGATCAGCGTGATTTGCATATTTCCGGCCTTTGCATTGTTGAAGATAAAGTTCAGGTTGCTGTTGCCCGGATTCGGGAACACAGAAACTCCTGCTGCTGCAGCTGAATTACCTTTTATACCGGTAGTTTGTCCGTTATAATGAAACTGGGCGCTATCGGCGCTGTTCTGAATATCATTCAGGTCATCCCCGGCGATCAGTGCAAATGCAACAGTAACGCTGTCGCCTGTATTGATCGTATAAGGCCCGGTGCTTACCACACTGATCACATCATTACCCGCAGCTGCAGTGTTTCCTGCCTGCAGGCGATTAGTAGAAAGCGCGGTGTATTTATCCGGTGTATTAAAGTAATCTCCGGCATCGTTGATATCGACTCCGCCGCCGCCGCCGGCAACGTTATCGATGCCGTAAGAAACAGGAGGAGCCGTATTCGTCAACACTTTAATTCCTGCAAACTTTCCGCCTGCAACTGTAGAATACACATAACCCATATTGGTTGTCGGATCAAAATCCGCCTTATTGGAACCGGAAGTGGTCGCGTCAATATCCCAATCGGCAGCTATACCAGCGAAGAGATTGCTGAGCGTTGCGCCGGTGTTCTTGATCACATATTCCACGATGACATATTTGGTATTTCCCGGCGTGCTCCATGCATAGGCGCTATGAGCAACATCGAGGTTCTGAACAGGAGTTGCAGGATTATCGTTGAAACGTCCATGCACATCAAATTCAGAAAAGACGCCCGGAACCGTTTTGTTTGCTGTAATAGTTGCAAAGAAATCCGCGTCGGCAGTGTTACCTGTAATTCCACGAACACAATCCGATACGGCAGTAGTGGAAGTTCCGATCATTAAGCCTGCTTCATACAAAAGGTTTGTTCCCATGTATGAAAAGCCCAGACCTTCCAGCTGAGCGTCCTGGTTGTAACCGATCTTTCCTTTGCTGGTAATGGTAGTGAATACATCATTGATTGTGATGTTAATATAATCCACGTTAACTGTAACGTCGAAGAAATACTTATCGTTATAAGTTCCGTCAACAAGCAATACACGGAAAGTCAGAACCGTATTTTGCGGTGTTGCAGGATTGATCTTGAACCTGAAAGGATCGCCATTATTGTTGGCTGTGCTTAATGTACTTATTGCCCCAAGCGTTGTAGTAGTATCGATAACGGTCAGGTTAGCCGCTCCAACCTGCGCCTTAATAGAAGCGGTGAGGTTCGTTGTAGGAGCGAGGTAATTGATAAAATCACCGGTAATGTATAAGGTATCGCCAATAATAAAAGCATTATCGTTGTTATCCACAATAGCCTCATTATCGAATACCACTGAAGAAACCGAAGGATCAGTCAATGCGCGCTGTAAGTTCATGCGGCCCTTTCCTAACTTATCTTTTACGTTAGAGGCTGTATTTCCGAGCCCTGAAATATTCGGCCCAGCGGCATAGTGATAATCGGAGGTTGCTTTAAGACGCTGACCTACCTGAAGCATGTTCGTATAATTGAATTTGGATTGTACAAGGCCTGCTCCACCCGCGGTAACCGGGGAAGCCATGGATGTACCACTCATGGATATGTAGGAATTATTATAAACGGTTGCGTAAATATTATTTCCAGGGGAGCTGATATCGACTGTATAATTATAGCTGGTAAAAGAAGCGCGGAGATCTGAGGATTCTTTAGTAGCTGCAACAGAAAGCACATAGTGGTAAGCAGCAGGATAACCCTTTTCATCCAGGTTATTGTTCCCGGCAGCAGCAACTACGAGACAGTTCTTATTAATAGTTGCATAATCGATGATGGTCTGGCCATAAGAACCGCCGCCGGTTCCACCCCAGGAGCAATTGATGATCTGCGCCCCGTGATCAGCAGCATAAGTAATTCCGTCATAGCCGGCAATAATATAACCTACCCCACCTGTTCCGCGGGTATCGTTATCAGCGGCGCATTTTACCGGTAATAATTTACAGTTAAAACCAACACCTGCAACACCTATTCCGTTGTCAGTTACTGCCGAGGCGCAACCCGAAACGTGTGAGCCGTGTTCATTGTTAACACCCATAACGTTCGCGTCGTTATCTCCGACTACGTTATTGTAATCAGCGCCTCCAAGATCCCATCCGGTGTAATTATCGATAAATCCGTCCAGGTCATCATCTACTCCATTGATCGGGTCCGCGTAATTGTGTTTGAAATTTGCCGCAAGATCCGGGTGATCCAGATCTGTTCCTGAATCCACAATTCCGATAACTACGGAAGTATCTCCCTGTGACCCGCCCGCTGCAAGATCCCAGGCCTCAAGTGCACGGATCCTTGCTAAAAATGAAGCTTGTCCCAATGCGCTATTGGTAATGGTTACTTTTGGATCATTTGGGGTATAAGTGCTAAGCTCATAAATATAATGCGGCTCGGCATATTCCATAATTCCGGTAGCCAGCATTTGATTGATCGCTTTAGTAAGATCAATGTTATTGGTATATTTCAATTCATAGATCAGGGAAAGATCCGCGTATTCCTGGTGAAGGGAATTGTATTTCTCTACAGGTGGCTGGTGATGCGGATAGATCTTCGCCATTTTGTCAACCCCCAGGTAATTCAGCACTATCTGGAGCTTTGTATCCTGGATATAGCTAAGGCTTGCAACACTGCGGTACTGAGGCTTCAGCTTGAAGATGATCGTTTTTGCCACGTAATCCTTACTCGTCACTTTCGACGACATTACAAACTGGTTGTGCGCTTTTAAAGGTGCAGCGGCTTCTTGTGCAGTAACAGTGTTCGCCAGGCCAAAAAAGGCGGCTACTCCGAGTGCAATGAAGGTAGTATTCTTCATGTTGTGGTTTTTTTTAATTTTTAGAATAGATAAAAATAGGAATTTTATATTAAAATCAGCCCCCAATGATAAGCTTTGCGGCGAATATTCTGTTAATTTTTTACCCGGGATTAGCTTTTGGGGGATAAACGGTAAAATTCAGGGATCATGCCGGGCTCACAGATCCTTAAAATGAGGAATATCCTTTAACATGACAGAGCCATCCGGCCCTAATTTGCATATATAATGGCTGATCCCGTTGCTCAGCACCAGGTAATTGACATTGAACACCAGGTTGTAACGCAGGGCCTGATCAAGCACCTGCTGGCTAAGCTGTACGCCTGGCTCTTTGCACTCCGCGATCAGTAGGGGTTTGAGGCTGTTGTCATAAACGATTACATCCGCGCGTTTCCGGGTATTGTTCAGCTTCAGCGATTTTTCCACAACGATCAGTGATTCCGGGAATTCTTTTTCTTCAACGAGGAAATGCAGGAGGTGCTGCCGGACCCATTCCTCAGGCGTCAGGTCTACAAAGATCTTCCGGCAGCGGTCGAAAACAGCGTAAGCGCCTTCCTCCTGCTTCCGGATACGAAGCTGGTACGACGGGAAATTCAATACCGGGAAGGCTGTGCTCACTGTTGTTTTTTACTTAAGATCGTATTCATATTTAATCATAACAAAGTTATGATTTACGAGCTACGATGTCTATTTTTACAAAGATATAAATTCGTGCTGTTACCAAAGGCAAAACAGTAAATTATTAAAGGTTTTAATGAAGAATAAGGAAGACATAGTAAACAACTGGCTGCCCCGTTACACGGGAACGGCTTTAAATGAATTCGGTGAATACATCATTTTGGTGAATTTTACAAATTACGTGTACATGTTTGCCGAAGCGAATGGCGTGGAAGTGAAAGGCAAGGACAGGCCCATGTGCAATGCAACATTTAACGGCATTACCATTATCAACTTTGGAATGGGATCGGCAAGTGCGGCAACTGTAATGGATCTGCTTTCAGCCATCCATCCCAAAGCGGTATTGTTCCTTGGAAAATGCGGGGGACTGAAAAAGAAGAACCAGCTTGGCGACCTGATCTTACCAATCGCCGCGGTAAGAGGAGAAGGTACTTCGAATGATTATTTTCCGCCGGAAGTTCCCGCGCTCCCTGCATTCAACCTTCAAAAAGCGATCTCCTATACCATCCGCCTGGCGCAGAAAGATTACTGGACAGGAACAGTGTACACTACCAACCGCAGGGTATGGGAACACGATGAAGATTTTAAGGAATACCTGCGCAAGCTTCGTTGCATGGCCATCGATATGGAAACCGCAACCATTTTCTCCGTAGGCTTTCACAATAAAATCCCTACCGGTGCATTGCTGCTGGTAACCGATCAGCCCATGGTGCCTGAAGGCGTTAAGACAGAGGCAAGCGACAAAAAGGTGACTGAAAGCTATGTGAATGAACATTTGCAGATCGGCATCAATTCAATGAAAGAACTGCAAAATCATGGAGTGTCAGTAAAGCACCTGCGTTTCGAATAACGACCCTTTTTCATGAGCGATTTCAACGAAATACTTACGGATCTGAAACGGAAGATCTACAAGCCGGTTTATTTTCTCTGCGGGGAGGAGCCTTATTTTATTGACCAGATCAGCGATTTCATTGAGAGCACTGTACTGGATGAGTCGGAAAAAGAATTTAATCAGACCGTGCTTTATGGCCGGGATGTTGACCTTGCCACTGTCATTGGAGCGGTCAAGCGCTATCCCATGATGAGCGAGTACCAGGTGGTGGTCGTAAAGGAAGCGCAGAATATCCGTGAATTTTCCAAAGGCGGGAGCGAAGAAGGAGAAACAAAATCCGGAGGCAATACTATGTTCCAGTCTTATGTTGAGCATCCGCAAACCTCAACCATATTGGTGATCTGCCACAAATACAAAACGATCGACAAGCGTACGGCCCTGGCAAAGACGATCCAGAAAAAGTCCGTATTCTTCGAATCCAAAAAATTATACGATAACCAGGTTCCGGAATGGGTAACTTCCTACCTGAAAAACAAAGGCTACAAAATAAATCCCAAAGCTTCCCTGCTACTCGCAGAATTTCTCGGGAACGACCTTTCCAAGATCGCGAATGAACTGGACAAACTCACCATTAACATCAGTGCGGATACGGAAATCAGCGCTGATCACATCCAGGAAAATATCGGCATCAGCAAAGACTACAATATTTTTGAGCTGCAGGACGCTCTTGGAAAGAAAGATGTGCTAAGATCCAACCGCATCATTAATTACTTTGCGGCAAATCCGAAAGATAACCCGCTCGTGGTGACTTTAGGTGTCTTGTACGGTTACTTCAGTAAGATACTCGTATACCATTTTACACCGGACAAGAACAAATTTAACATTTCAAAAGCGCTTGGTGTAAATCCTTATTTTGTGGAGGGTTATGAAAGGGCGGCAAAGAATTATAATACGGCAAAGCTAAAATCGGTGTTCGGTTACCTGCGCGAGTATGACCTTCGTTCCAAAGGAATTGATAACCCGAGTGTGGGCGATGGTGAATTGTTGAAAGAACTGGTGTTTAAAATACTGCATTAGGCAGGGTCATCTAAACGGATCTCGACTGCGCTCGATCTGACAGTAATTTTCTCAATAAGGACCACTTGATGTCAGTTCGAGCGCAGTCGAGAACAAGTGCGAAGTCCAGACCAGTTTAGCCAAACACAAATCGTATCGCCTAAAAACTGTATTTTTGAAATCACATACACTTATTCAATCAATACTATTTAATTCCTTAACTCTCCAATTGACATGAATTATTGGCTCATCAAATCGGAACCTTCCGCTTACAGTTGGGAACAACTTTTAAAAGACAAACAAACAGCATGGACTGGGATCCGGAATTACGCTGCCCGGAATAACTTAAGGGCAATGAAAAAAGGCGATCATTGTCTTTTTTACCATAGTAATGAGGGCCTTTGCATAGTAGGCATCGCTAAAGTGGTGAAAGAGCACTACCAGGATCCCACCACCACCGAAGAGGCCTGGCTCTGCGTGGACGTTGCACCGTATAAAACATTTAAAAAGCAACTTACGCTTGCTGAAATTAAAGCGGACAAGGTCCTTAAAGATATGCAGCTTGTTCGCCTCTCCCGCCTTTCCACCTCAGCCGTAACCAAAGCGGAATACGAGCACATCGTTAAACTTTGCTCCTGATCCGCTTTGGAAAAAAAAGAATTTATACTCGGGGAAGATAAGCTTGCTTCCTCAGCTGACGAGCTTCTCGCTTTTGCCGGCGAAAGAAAGCTCTTTCTTTTTCACGCGGAAATGGGGGCGGGTAAAACAACCTTTATAAAGGCCTTGTGTTCCAGGCTGGGCGTGAAAGAAACGATGAGCAGTCCGACTTATTCCATTGTAAATGAATACCGGACTGAAAATGGAAAAAAAATCTATCATTTTGACCTGTACCGCTTGAAAACCATGGAAGAATGCCTGGACATCGGCATTGAAGAGTACCTCAGCAGCGGAGCGTATTGTTTCATTGAATGGCCCGAAATAGCAAAAGCGCTGATTCCTTCCAATTTCGTTTCGGTGAATATTGTTGTCAGTAATAATATTCGCTACCTTAGCGTTTCCAAATTCTAACCGGTTACCGCATGAACCGTTTCCTTTTTTTGTTCCTTCTGGGATCGCAATCTCTTTTTGCGTCCGTAGTCTGTCTTTCCGATACCGGCAAAGTAAAAAAGAAAGGTTCCTTCTATTTATTGTGGGGTTACAACAGGGAAGTATATACAAAAAGTACGATTCATTTTCAGAATAAAACCGGGGATCCGAATGCCACGAACGAATTCGGGATCTATGATTTCAGGATCTATGATGCTGTTGCGCATGACAAGCCGGACTTCGATCAGCTTTACGATGTGATCAATATTACCATTCCACAATTCAACGGACGTATCGGCTACTACTTCAACAATTCAAAAGACTGGGGAATAGAAATGAATTATGACCATGCGAAATACGTGGTAACGGATGGGCAAACCCTGCACATTAAAGGAACAATTTTAGGACAATACGTAGATAAAGACACTACATTAACCCGTGATAACTTTCACTTCGAGCATACGGACGGCGCCAATTTCTGGATGCTGAATGTACTGAAGCGCTGGAAACTTTACAGCAGTAAAAATGAAAGGAATACTATTGGGCTCGTACTGAAGCCAGGATTAGGAATTGTGGTCCCGCGTACCGATGTTACTATTTTCCGCGACCGCGTAAATAACAACTGGAAAATTGCCGGCGCGATCGCAGGAATAGAAACCGGGATCAGGGCTGAGCTCTGGAACCATTTGGCCATTGAATTTACCGGCAAGGCCACCTACGCAAATTATATGAATTGCCTCGTTCAGGGAAAAGGCCACGGAAGCGCGCAGCACATGTTCGGGGCGCTGCAGGGAATACTTACATTCGGCTATCAGTTTGGCTGGGGATACCTCGGAAAGAACCTGAAGTGAATCCAGTGTTCACGCTACCAGTATTCTCTGAGCAACTCTGAACACTTTGCATCTCTGTGTTTGAATGGACTTACTTCTTCCGCATCAAGAGCAAGCCATCGCGCAAGGGCAGCATTACTTTCTCTATACGTGCATCAGCGGCAATCTTCTTATTGAACTCATGGATCGCTAAAGTGTCTGCATCCATCTTTTCATCTTTCACCAGCACTTTTCCGCTCCACAGAACATTATCTGCAATGATCAGGGCTCCGGGCTTTAACCTGTCAAATACAAGGTCGTAATACAGAGAATAACTTTTTTTGTCCGCATCTATAAATACCAAGCCGAACTGTTCTTTTAGTTCCGGTATTATTTTTTTTGCATCTCCGATCCGGAGATCGATTTTAGTTTCCAGCCCCGCTTCTAAGAAATATTTCCGGGCAATGCTCTCGGTCTCTTCGTTCACATCAATGGTTATAAGCCTGCCTTTCTCCTTTAAACCCTGCGCCAGGCAAATGGCAGAGTAACCCGTATACGTTCCTATCTCCAGAATGTATTCCGGCTGCTGCAATTGAGATAATAAACTTAAGAATGAACCCTGCAGGTGCCCGCTGAGCATTCTTGGCGACATTACCTTCAGATGCGTTTCACGGTTCAGCTTTTCAAGCACAGCATTTTCCGCTGAAGTATGCTGAAGGCAATATTTTTCTAAATTCTCATCGATGAATTCCATCGTGTAAAAATAATAAAAGCCGGAAACATTCCGGCCTTAACTATGAGGGAGCTTATCTATTAAATTGCGTCGTAATCAACAACCAGTTTTTCCGTAAGCGGATGAGACTGGCAGGTAAGGATAAATCCTTCGGCCACTTCATTATCCGTAAGCGCAAAGTTAGCGTCCATCTTTGCTTTACCCTCAATTATTTTGGCCCTGCAGGTACAGCAAACCGCACCTTTGCAACTGAAAGGGACGTCAACTCCGGCTTCCAGGGCGGCATCCAGTATTGTTGAGCCTTCGGTGTTCAATACAAATTCGGTTGCTATACCGTATTGCACTACCGTTACCTTACTTGAAACGGATGCAGTCTCGTCATTTCCCTCAGCCTTTGCAACAGCATCGATCACAGCGGCGAAATATTCAATATGGATCTTTTCTTTAACAATGCCAGCTCCTTCCAGAATGTATTTTACATTTTCCATCATGGGACCCGGGCCACAAATAAAAAATTCATTGTCAGCTTTCAGGTCAACATGCTTTTCAAGCAGGGCCTTCACTTTTTCAGTAGTCATCATACCCTTGTACAACTCTTCTACAGCACTTTTGGGACTATCGTAAACAGAAATCACCTTCAGCTTATCCGCATGTTCGTTCCGGATCTTTTCGATCTCCGATCTGAAAATAGTAGACTCTTCATCCCTGTTGGCATAGATCAGCGTGATCGAACTTTGTTTTTCAATATAAAGTACGCTTTTTAAAATACTCATCATTGGAGTGATCCCGCTTCCTCCGGCAAACAGCACATAGTTCTTTTTGTTGGAACCAGAGAGCGAGGAATAAAAATTTCCCATCGGGGTCATTACCTCAAGCGCATCGCCTTTTTTCAGCTTCTGATTAAGAAATACGGAGCCTCTCCCGCCTTTTACTTCCTTTACAGCAATTCGCAGTTCTTTTTCACTGTATGGACTGGTACATATAGAATAAGAGCGACGGATCTCCTCGCCATTTATAGTAAGCTTGAGGGTGAGGTACTGTCCCTGTCTGAACTGGTATTCCGGTTGTAGCTGAACCGGGACTTCAAATGCTACCGAAACAGCATCCGCAGTTTCCCGTCTGACATCACTAACTTTTAGTGAATTGAATTTAGCCATTTTGAAATTTTTGAGCTGCAAAATTAGGATTTTAATTTAAACCATGCGAAAGAATAGCGTTTCCGGAACCAAATTAGGGATGAAACGCCTCAAATTACTCAGATAAGGAACAATAGGCTCCCCAGGAACTCAGGGAAACAGATACCCTCACGGATTGCCGGTTTTTTATTTCTGCCAATGCTTCACTCAGCGCTTAGTATTACTTTCCAGGCTTCGGCTACTTTGTTTTCCGATAGTAAACGCTGCGCGATATGGTGAAGGTGTTCACGAAGCTTATCCTTTGATTGGCCATAAAGCTCAAAGGCCTCGGTGATCGCTCCTGAATTTTTATAGGCAAGCACCTCTTCCGAATTTGGAAGCTGTTCAACGCTTCCCAACTGGCCAAGATTGTTTGCCGTAAGGATCCTGCTGTTCCTGATATCAAAAGGCATCTGATCGAAACCGATCCCAATTGTTGTTAATGGCTTTTCTACCTCGAATAATGCATCGCCATGCGCCCTGCAATACCAGTTTCCTCCCATTCGTGCCACCAGGTCTATTTTTTTCTGGTCGATCACACCATTGCTGTCCAATACATCTTCACTGATATGGATCATTACAACCTCTGCCACAACTAAGTTCCCTGCCCCACCTTCCTGTCCAAGCTCGATAATTTCTTTTACAACACATTCTAATTGTACAGGCGACTCGGCAACACGAAAAGGCCTGACTTTCTGCGAAGGCAATTTTGTAAAGCCTGCTTTGATAAATTCATCCACTCCTTTTTCGTAAGGACTACTGGCCAGGGATACCTGCTGCACCATATCGTAATTCACAACATTGATCACCACCTCAGCCACTTCCTTCAGGTTATCATGCGTATGTTTGGTAACACCTGTTCTACCACTGCGCGCAGGGGAAAATATGGCAATTGGCGGATTAGCGGAAAAAACATTGAAGAAGCTGAAAGGCGCCAGGTTGGGCCTTCCTTCCTTATCGATGGTACTGGCGAAAGCAATGGGACGAGGGCCAACTGCGCCAAGCAGGTAAGCATGAAGCTGGGGGATCTTTATTTCTTTTGGATCAACTGTTAACATATAAACTATTTTGGTAGAGCAAAAATACTAATTAAGCTTATACCTGATGCCGATAAAAAAACGGATCCCCTGGTTAGGCGCATAGACATAAGAAGGGTCAAATGTAAGCGCATAAGGATTGTCAGCGGTAGCTACCGGATTTCCATCGCTTCCGAAAACAACTCTTTTATCGAAGGGATCTGTTGACCGCGCAATGGAATTTTTTGGCGGCGTAAAATTCAGCAGGTTCTTTATCCCGCCATACAGGTCAAAATTATTTTGAAAACTTTTGGTGACCTGAATGTTCTGCAGGCTATACAGTTTTGAATAAGCTGACCGGGGATCCAGCGGCCCCAACAAAGGTAGTTTCATTGGGCCGTATAGGTTCCCTGTGTAATCAATGCTCAGATTATACTTATTTATTTTGTAGGTAACCGACCATGTACCTGTATATTTCTCGGTGAAGAGCAGGTCCTTCCGCGAAAGGGAGCCATTTGCATTTTGCATGCTGTAAACGTCCAGCAAGGTAATTCCGGCAATGATCTTAAGGGGAAAAACGAAGGCAAATTCTGTATTCAATGTTAATCCCTGTGATACTGCATAACCGGCGAGGTTATCATAAATGATCTTGTTAGCATTCGTCGTATAATCTGCGATGATCTTATTTGTGAAACGGGTATGGAACAGCGTCGCGTCAAGCTGGAAGATGCCTTTTGCTTTGATCCAGCGTTTTATATAATTTACATTTACGTTCCAGCTTTGCTCCGGCCTCAATGCGCCTTTCACCTCAACAGTCCGCGCACCCGTTAAGGCAGCATGTTCTTCAGTGAAGAGATTCACCACCCGGTAACCTGTTCCCGCATTAACACGAAGAATATTCTCATTTTTAAAGCTTGCTTTGTATGCAATACGCGGTGTATAAATATTTCCATGTATGCTGTTGTAATCATACCTGAATCCGGTCAATAACTTATGCGCGGAGGTAATGTTCCATTCATTTTGCACAAAGACTCCCGGCAATACCGTTTTATCAGGCTTATTAAACGGATGAAGTGAATCGGCGCTGTATGTAGCAGGCGTATTATCGTCGTATAAAGTATAGCGGGTTGCAACACCAGCAGTAAATTCATTTTTAGTTCCAATATTTTTGAACCAGGTAAATTGTCCAAAAGCGATCTGCTGTGTAGCGAGGTAAGGAATTTTTCCGTAGCGTGAATCCTGTTCGTGGCGGTTAAAAGAAGCATTAAATATTATTTTTTCCTTTAACGGTAACTGGTAAGTACCAAGCAATTCCGTACGCGAGGTAAAGATACTTTCACCGTAAATGCTATCGCCACCCCTGAAGGAACGGTTCCATGTAGTTTGGCCGCCCCACCTGTCCTCGTAAAAATAACGGCCGGCAACCGAAGCGAGCCTGTTTGCTTTCCGGACAAATGACCATTTATTGAATACCGAGATCCGGTGCTGCAGGGTAAGATCAGTAAAACCGTCGTGATTATTATCTACAGGACGGGTATAATTATAATAGTTCACACCCAACAGGGAATTAGCCTTCTTCCCGGAATTGACCTTCACGCCCAGGTCAACATTATGTTCCAGCCAGGATGTAGTATATACGTCGGCAGTTAAGCGTGGAGCGAACATTGGATTTTTAGTGACGATGTTTATCAGGCCCGCAACGGCTTCGGATCCGTAAAGAGAAGCGGCCGGGCCCTTAATAATTTCTACCCGGTCGATCAGTCCCATAGGTATTCCGGATAATCCATAAACAGTGGAGAGTCCGCTAACGATTGGCATCCCATCGAGAAGAACCATTGTATAGGGTCCTTCCATTCCATTAATATGAATATCCCCGGTATTGCACACGTTGCAATTTAATTGAGGACGAACGCCGTTCACATTCTGAAGCGCGTCAAAGATATTCGAGCTTGGATTTTTACGAAAGAAGGTAGGGTTATACACCTCAACGGGTACCGGACTTTCCAGTTTGGTTGTTTCTTTAAGCGTCCCGGTAATTACCACCTCATCAAGGCTGTTTTCATTCTCCTTTTTCACCAGGGAGAGCCAGAGAAAAGTTGAATCGACTGTTATATGTAACAAGGTATCAAAAGCTTCGTATCCTAAAGATGTAACATGAAGAACATAATTACCTGTATCTCTTGACTTAATTAAAAACTTTCCTTCTTCATCTGAGAAGGTTCCATAGGAGGTATGCAATAAGCCAATGGTGGCGTTTTCAACTGCCTTATTCTGGTTTTTTATCACTCCGGTAATTCTATAGGATTGGGCCGATCCCAACAAATGCAAAAGGACAAGGACCAAAAAACCATATTTTTTCATTGATATAAATTTATATTTCGTGTTACGAAAATATAAATTTAGATTAGTCTAAAATTAATTTTGATCATAAAAAAACGCCTTTAGGGTTAAAGACGTTGGTACTTAGTTAAATAAAAAACTAATTCATGGTGATCTTTTTTCTCAAAACTGAAATCTTTTCATCCAAAGCTTTAATAAAAGGATCATCTTGTCCTGTAGCCGGGGTTTTTTTATCTTTAGTTTCGGCGCTGGCAGGAATATCAAACACAGGCGGGATCTGTTTAAGGTCATTTAGTATGAATGCTACATCAGCTGAAACTTTTGAATTTTCCAATAAAGCGATCAGGTCGTTTAGCGATGACTTTTGCTCCGCTATTTTTTGTCTTATCTTTTTATCCGGGGAGACCTTGGCAATGTTCAATGCCAGGTACATTCCCTCGATCCATCCACCGGCAACCATTAACGAAGAAGTGTGAGCGCGCTGGTTCTCTTTTAAGAAAGCGTCTGCCTGCCAGAAAGACTTAGAAATGATCTGCAGAAGCGAATCTTTATTCTCTTTGTTCGCTTCAATACGGTCAAATGTTTTCTCATCGAAGACGCCGCTAATACCGAGACTCTTGCAGGTTTGGTTCACGCACTTCAGGAAGAGCATACTTTCCTGGGTTTGCTCGAAAACACTCGTATAACTCAGGTCAGTTCCATAAACGCCAAGGTTAATCGCTTTAAAATCTTCAGAGGTATACTTTGTATAGTTGTCCGGGTTATTGAGGATAAGCGGGTCGTAATCAGCTCCGGACCGGTTAACCAGGTCGGCTACTTCATCGGGAGCAGGGACAGAATTAAAAATATTCTGGGTTGCCGTTTTCTGCACCTCGTTCACCATTTCAGAAGCGTCTTCCGTGAGATCTTCAGGCTCCTCGGTTGGTGTATCTGATCCGCAGGACAAGAAGAGCGTCATGCAAAATAGTGCGGTAATATAACGTAAGCCAGTTCTCATAATAAAAGTGATTCCGTAACAAATATACAAAAAAAGGTTCGTCACAACGAATAGAAGATTTTATAGGCCTTTTCATTTCTAAACAGCGATCTGTTCAAAGAAGCGTCTATAAGATTCTTCTCCTGCCCGGCTGCTTTGATCCGGCCGGGATCCCGTTTTCAATGTTTTTATGGAAACCATTTCCCCGCACGTCTTATCACAAACGGATTGATCCGATCAACAAAAAAAAATACATTATGAAAACACTTAAACAATTCATGCTTATAATAGCAACTATTGTAAGCCTGCAGGCGAAGAGCAACATTCTTATGCCAGGAACCGGTGAGATACGAGGGCTGGTAAAAGACGAGAATCATGATCCTGCAATAGGCGCGATCATACACGTTACGGCCGGAGGCGTTGAAATAGCCAAAGCCGTTGCTGATATAAATGGCAAATATGTAGTAAAGCCGCTTCAACCCGGATATTATGATCTACTCGTTCAGCAGATCGGCTACCGGACACTTACCGTAAAAAAGATCGAGGTAGAAGCAGATGAGGCAAGCTATGTGGATGTGGACCTTGTTCCCAATACGCTTGATGTGGTGAATATTACGGCGGAGAAAGAATGGACAAAACCTATTGTTGACGTATCCGTAATTACCATGCACCAGATCAATTCGATCGAACTGAACCACATGGCGCTCACCAAGGGAGATATCATTGGCGCTATTTCAAATATCTCTTCTGATGTAAAAGTAACGGATGACGGAAAGGATATTTATTCCCGGGGCGCGCGTGCCGGTACGAGCGAATACTTTGTTGACGGGGAAAAGCTTATCAATAATGCAGGCTTCGTAGGTATGGGCATTCAAAGCCTCTCCGTAATAACAGGCGGGATCCCCGCGCAATATGGCGACCTGACCGGAGGAGCTATTATTGTTACCAGTAAGGATTATTTTTCAGGCCTGGCTGAAAAACGCATGAGGCAAAGCGATTTCAAGCACAGGCAGGAGCAGCTTGCAAAGGATAAAAAAGACGAGGAGGATAAGAAAAACCGCCAGAAAGAGATCGAAGAAGAAAAGAAAAAAGAGAAAGAAAATAAAAGCGAGTGATCTTAGATTAAACAGGAAGGGCCGTTCTGACAGATGGCCTTTTTTTATTTATGTTTGCTGCTGTCTTCGGCTCCGCTCAGTCAGCGATTACTGTAACTGAGCGATGAGTTTCTAAAACTAATGTGGAAATGTTTGATTTCGCGAGTACTTCCTTTGACTCCGCACACCGGCGCTGAAGCTATAGCGCAGGCGCCTCATTCAGCGGTAACGGTAGCTGAGCCCCCAGGGATAAACTCCGCCGAAGCTACTTTTTCGTTGTCAGCTGCTTGAAAATATCTTCCAGCTTCTGTTCAACTTTTTGCATGGCAAGTACGGAGAAATTATTAGCCACAGCATAATTAAA
>JBJMLS010000277.1:0-9988 GCA_045805185.1 Bacteroidia bacterium
AGCGGCGACAATAAAAATCCTGCCCGGATCCAGTTCCGTCGGAACGGCCAGCTTTTTCTGCAGCTTTCCGCCAGGAATTTTGCCATGAGCGCTGATAAGATCACTTCAGATAATGCCTCCGTAAAGTTCTACCTGGAGAAGGATTCAATTATTCATCCCGGGCTCAGCTTTAAGTACCTTGCAGATCAGCGTAAAGTATCGCTGATCCGTACAGAAGACGGACTTCAAAAAACGCCTTATTACAATTCTTACCATAAGATAGATATGTATTTTGAAGAACTGGTTTGGAAAATAGACTCGCCAAAAGTGGACCTGGGTTTTCTTGCCGGCAATTTCCAGGGCCAGGCTTATTTTGAATCCCAGGATTTTTATACCTATGACCGCATGGCTCAGCTGAGCGGCGCGGGTTACGAAGGAAATCCCCTTACACAGATCAATAAGTACTATGAGTCCATTGGCAAAAAGCCAACATTTACGGCGGTTGATCTGGCTACTTATATGAAATGGCAGGCAAAGGATCTTCGTCCGCTCCTGATCAAGATCGCAACACTCAGCCTGATCAATTATAACCTCGAAAGCGATGAGATAACGGTAAAGGATAGAATGCTCAAATACATCAAGGCCGGAAAAAAGCTGACCGATTATGATATTCTTACTTTTCATTCGGTTATTCCCGGCGAGTTCAACGCCTCGATCAACCTGCTCAATAATAGCTACGACATGCGGATCCGCGGTGTGAAGCAGATCCTGTTAAGTGATACCCAGAAAGTATTTGTATTTCCCAAAGGCAGGGAAGTGGTCTTGAAAAAAGGAAGGAACTTTACTTTTTCGGGAGTTGTTGCAGCAGGTAAATTTGAATTTCACGGAAAAGAATTCTCCTACGCTTACGATGAGAATAAGATCCAGTTAAAGAACGTGGATTCCCTTCGGATCTTCGTTACCGCTTTAGAACCTGATATTAACGGGAACTATCCGTTCAAGCTGGTTCAAACCGTTATTGAAAACGTGAATGGTGAATTAAAGATCGACCATCCGAAGAATCATGCCGGTTACCTTAATTTTCCACAGTACCCGATCTTCACGAGCTTTAAAGAGAGTTATGCATTTTATGACAAGCGCAGCATTCAGAAAGGCGTGTATAACAAAGATAAATTCTATTTCAAGCTGGATCCCTATGAGATCGACAGCGTGGATAACTTTACCAACAACGCGCTGCATTTCGGCGGAGAATTCGCTTCTGCAGGGATCTTCCCGACTTTCAGGGAAACGCTTTCTCTGCAAAAGGATTATTCACTTGGTTTTGTCCGGAAGGCTCCTGAAGGCGGGTATCCCGTATACGGAGGAAAGGCCAAGTTTGAGAATGAGATCAGGTTAAGTAATAAAGGACTAAGAGGGGATGGTGACATTACTTTCGGTCCTTCATTCTCCCATTCGGATGACCTCATATTTTTTCCCGACAGTATGAATGGCGTTGCACAGAATTTCGATATCAAGGAACAGGAATCGCCGGAGGAGTTTCCGCAGGCGCACGGAGATAATGTATACATCCACTGGATGCCCTATAAGGACCTGATGCAGGTTTATGACAAGGCAACGCCTTTTACTTCCTATAACAAGCAGGCGGAGTTCAGGGGACGCCTTGACCTCTCTCCGAAGGAATTGTACGGTCGCGGAAAAGTTGATTTTGTGAAAGCGGATCTGTTATCAGAAAAGATCCTTTTTAAGCAACAGCGATTCTTTGCGGATACCGCCAACTTTCACCTCCAGGCATTTGATGAAGAAGGATTCACTTTTTCAACGGAGAATGTAAATGCTACTATTGATTTTAAGAACCGGGTGGGAGTATTTGTCTCCAATGGAAAAGGCTCTTTTGTAAGGTTCGACAAGAACCAGTACATCGCTTATATGGACAGGTTCAAATGGTACATGGACAGTGAAACCCTTCAGCTTGGAGATGATCAGAAGAAGATCGATGCCAGCAGCGAAAACGCGCTTGACCTCGAAGGCCCTGAATTCATTTCCGTACATCCCAAGCAGGACTCGCTCCGCTTCTTTGCACCCGCTGCAAATTATAACCTTCGGAAGTACATTATCCAGTGTTTGAACGTTCCTTTTATTTCTGTGGCTGATGCGCGCCTGTTTCCCGATAGCGGGAAGGTGAAAATATTCAGAAGTGCAGTAATGGATACTTTAAAGAATGCCATCATACTTGCGAATACCGTTACCAAATACCACAATATCCGAAATGTGAAGGCCAATGTTTACGGGAGAAAATCCTACCTGGCAAAGGGCGAATACACGTATTACGATGAGAACAATTCGCCATTCCTGATCAAGCTGGCGAAGATCGCCCCGGATACCTCGGGTCAAACGATATCCGAAGGTGTTATTCCTGACAGTGCGAATTTTAAGTTCAATCCTTATTTTAGCTTTGCCGGAAAAGTAAAGCTTTTTGCCAACAATGAATTTCTCACCTTCGATGGCGGAACAAAGATCGTTCACAACTGCGGAAGAGTAGGGAAATCCTACCTTAAGTTTTCGGGAGAGATCAACCCAAAAGAGATCTTCATTCCCATAGCAAAAGAACTGAAAGATGTGAACGATAAAGATGTAGGCTCAGCTATTGTATTCAATAACGATTCCGCCAAAGTGTATTCCTCCTTTATCTCGCCCATTGCGGGCAGAAAGGATAAGGATGTCATCTCTGCCGATGGCTTCATGTATTTTGAGAAAGAAGCCAATGAATACAGGATCTCTTCGAAGGAAAAACTCATTGAGACCAACCTGCCCGGCAATTACATGAGCCTGAATGTAAATACCTGTACTGTTTACGGAGAGGGCAAGCTGGATGTGGGGGCAGAGCTTGGACAGGTAAAAGTTGTTACTGCCGGATCTGCCAGTCACTACACCGTTAATGATTCTTCTTCCTTTCAGCTGATGATGACGCTAGATTTCTTTTTTGAAGACAAAGCGCTCAAAAAAATGTTCAAGGACATGGAAGTGTACCTTAACGATTTTGCTGCAGTGGAATTCGATCAGCCTTTTTATGAGAAAGGAATAGGCGAGCTTCTTGGAAAAGAAAAGGCGGATAAGGCTATTGCGGACATTAACCTGAACGGTGGCTTCAAGAGGTTTCCCGATGAGCTGGAAAAAACAATGTTCCTGAATGACGTTAAAATGCGTTACGATAAGGAATCGAAATCATTCCTTTCTGATGGAAAAATTGGCGTCGGTAATATTTATAAAAATGAATTGAACCGTTATGTACCCGGTATCGTGCAGATCAAAAAACAAAAGTCGGGAGATATCCTCACCGTTTATTTTGAGCTGGATCAAAGCACCTGGTATTATTTCAGCTATTACAAAGGAGTGATGAGCGCGGTTTCCAGCAACCAGGAATTCAATACGATCATTAAAGAGGTTTCTGCTAAAAAGAGAAAGCTGGATGTGGAAAAAGGGCCTTCGTACCAGTACACCACCTGCAACCCGGCGAAAAAGGATCAGTTCCTTAAGAAACTGAAAGTAATTAAAGAGGAAGAATAAAACCAGAATCCCCGTAATATGTCTGTGAAAAAAATAGATCTTGAGTTAAAGGGCGGCGGCGCTCACGGCGCTTTTACCTGGGGAATACTGGACAGGCTGCTGGATGAGAAAGAGCTGGAACTGGATGGCTTTTGCGGTACCAGCGCCGGAGCAATGAACGCTGTCTGCACAAGCTTCGGAATGATGACTGGAGGAAGGGAAGGAGCAAAGAATACGCTTGAAAAATTCTGGAAGGAAGTTTCCAGGGTCGGGCAAACCTCTCCCTTGCGCCCCAGCTTTTACGATTCTTTTGTAAGCAAAGGGAATATGGATTATTCTCCGGGTTACAAGTTCTTCTCCTTTCTCTCTGAGAATTTCTCACCTTATCAAACCGACCTGGGGGGAGTGAACCCCCTGGAAAAGCTCCTCAACAGCGTCATCGACTTTGAGATCCTTCACCGGCAGGCCCCTCCAAAATTATTTGTATGCGCCACCAATGTGCGGACCTGCGAAGCGCGGATCTTCGGACCAAAGGAGATCAGTTCCAAGGCCATCATGGCTTCTGCTTGTTTGCCCTACATGTATAAAGCTGTGGAAATAGACGGAGAAGCATATTGGGATGGCGGTTATATGGGAAATCCACCGATCTCTCCCCTGATCGAATTCACGGAAGATACCAATGACATTTTGCTGGTGCAGGTAAACCCCATCCGCATTAAGTCAACTCCCACCACTATCGAAGAGATCAAGGACAGGGTAAATGAGATCAGCTTTAATTCTTCGCTGGTAGCGGAGATCAGGCAGGTAATGTTCCACCAGGAATTACTGGATAAAGGGATCGACCTCGATGGGAAATTAAAGCGCACCCGTTTGCACAACATCAGCGCCGATAATTTCCTGCATAACCTAAATCTTTCCAGTAAGCTCAACACCAATTGGGATTACCTCGTTTATTTGAAAGAGCTCGGAAGAAAAGCGGGAGAGGAATGGCTGAATGAAAATCTGCAGCATGTAGGGAAAAAGACTACTTATGTGGTTGCTTAAAATGAATAAGAAAACATATTATTAAACCCCTGACTGTAGCGTCAGGGGTTTTTGCGCTTAAGGAAATAAACTATTTCAATACGACCATTTTTTTTGTTTCAACTTTTCTATCGTTCACATGCAGCGAATAAAAGTAAATGCCCTGTTCGAGTGAACTGCAATCTATTTCTGCACTGCTGCTTTCAGCTGAAACAGGAACGCGTTGCTTCACCGCACCCGAGAGATCGGTAATGCGGATCTCCGCTTTACTGCTTTCTTTACCCAGGGTATAATAAATGGTGGTTTTATTTTGGGCAGGGTTAGGAACATTATCCAGTAGTCTTGATACGCTGTTCTTTTCCTGAAGATTACTGTTGGCAATCCGGTCTCCCGCTCCTCCCTCTTCTTTATCGCAATTCCATTCACAGTTCGTTTCTCCACCGATGGTTACGGTGATATAATCCACAGCAGTGCATCCGTTCTTTGTTGCTTCAACCCTGTAGGTTGTTGTATTTAGAGGATTAACCGTTACGGTATCATTCGTGCTGAAATGAGATGTTGAATCCACCACGAACCATTCGAATGATACATCGCGGTCATTGGTAACTGCTATGAGCCGGTTATTGCAGCAGGAGCCGTTGAAGCGGTCCGGGCCTGCGTCTACGGTAATCAAAGAATCAGTTGAGGAAGATGCCCAAACGGATTTAAAAGGATGGCTCATATCACCGGCCTCGTAACGGTATTTTTTTAGGATGGCGCCGGAACAATCAAAAAGGAGCAAGGTGCTGGAGGAAGATTCGATGGAATCGGTTAATGTAGAGTTGATCCCCATATTCATTCTTAAGCTGTCGGTATGGCTGTCGAGACTAATCGTATAAGTTCTTTTTGCCGTACCTACAGCATTTTGATTCAATACCATTACTGCAATGTGACCGCTTCCTTTAGAGGCGTAAGCTTTAAGATTAGCCGCATAACTCGTGCCGATGAAAATAGTATCAGTGAACCATTTGGCCATTTGCTGCATGTGATAATAAGTGCTTTTTTTAGTTGGAACAATCGAATTGCTCATATAGCCCATTCCGTTACCTTCCATGGCGCTCCAGAAATTGATCCATTCTATTCCTTTATCAGCTCCAATTGCCATTATTTCGCACCAGTGCTGTCCCGCAATAAAGCTGCTGCATTTTACGCCATTCAGCGAATCACTGCTAAGTAGGCCCCCTCCTCCCTGTGTACAAAGATGAGCTTCAGTTATGATGGGCTTAATAGGATAAGCGGATCTACCGGTTATGTTTGCATTACAGCTGTCCATCCTTCGTTTCATGTATCCCATGCGCGCGGAGTCCGTACCTGTGATTCGGTTGATCACCCAGGAACGGGTTTGTGTTGTGGCTGCCCCATCGTAATTGTACATGTGCCAGGAAAAATAATCAATATAGGGTTTACCAGAAGCAATGCCATTGCCTGATGGGATCATACCAACAATGTTGGCAGGACCAAACAACAGGGAATCGACTACAACCTGATCAGGATCGTGGTGATTATCGGGCTTGATGCGGCTCACTTCAGGTCCTATTATTTTGATGGTTGAATCTACACGACGCATCGCTATGGAGAAGCGTTGGATATAGGCAGAGATGATCTGAGCTGTTGTATCATGGGCGTATAGGTCCGGTTCATTTCCAATGATCCAGTACTTTACATTTCTCTTAAATGTAACATTTAATAATTTTACAACTGAGCTGGCAAAATCTGAATCATGCTGGCCATCATAATAGGGTACCGCCACAATTGGCTCCATTCCGTGCGCTCTTATTGAATCTACCATGTTTAAGTAATGGTATGGAATTGGGGCATATTTATCAACAGCATTTCCTCCATATCGCATCAGCTTTACATTACTCTGTGCTATATTCACCCAATTACTATCCATCTTTCCTCCGAAATAACTTCCCGAAACGTTTCCCACCGAATCGGGCATCCAGGCATTTTCTCCGTAAAAGTTAGGCGGAGCTACTCTCTGTTGACAAAGGATACTGTTAGTAAAGGCCAGGAAAAATAGCAGTACACTATATTTTAATTGTGGTCTCATTTTCTAATTTGTTTTGATTGATTTATAATAATTCCGGCTTTCGGAATATAGTCTTGCTTTGCACGTGTCATTTTATAAAGTGGGCTTTCACTTCGCTATTTTAAATAAGAATTCTCCCTTCCCGGCGATGTGATTAGAGCTAAAAACGAAAAATTCAAAGATTTAGGTTATCAAATGGTAATTTTATCTTATGAAGCAAAATCTATTTCTTTTTGTTATTTCTTTTTTTGTGAACTTTCCAGGTATAAGTCAGAGTTATACCTGGGCTTTAACCGATACAACTTATTATTCAGGTCGTGATGTTATAACCAGTGAAGTGATTGATCATTCGGGAAATCTTATTGTAGCCTGTGCGCCTTATGATGAGCATTACCGCGCTTATTATATTGACATAATTAAATTTGACGCTTCGCATACAAGATTATGGACAAAGCGGATAAATTCCCAGGCAACCGCCGGTTTGAACATAGGTTTATGTGTTGATAGCTATAATAATATTTTAATCACAAGTGACTACAGTGGTATTCTGAAATACGATGGAGTTTTATATGTAAACCACGGTGGCGGAAATATGTTTTTAATTAAGGTTGATTCTGCGGGTAATTTTCTTTGGGAAAAGCATACTACAGGAAGCCATTGTTGGGGAAGAAAGGTTAGCTGTGACGGTCAGGATAATATATATATTGCTGGTAATATTAGTGCCTATGCGTATTTTGATTCGGTTTATGTAAATACACCGTATGTTGTATACAATTATATTGCAAAATATACAGGCAGCGGACAATTTCTGTGGGTTAAAAACGGCTCTGGGAACAGCCAATCAGGTTATGGCCTGGGCCTAAAAACAGATAAAACTGGAAATTCGTACCTGAGTGGCGTATTCTCACACAACATTTATTTTGACAGTCTTTTTCTCCAAACCTTTGGATCTTCCGGATACCGCGATGCATACCTCGCTAAAATTGACTCATCCGGAAAATGGTTGTGGGCAATTAACACAGGAGGTATTGGTTGGGATGGGTTTTATAATATTGACCTCGATACTACAGGAAACATATATATGATGGGATTTTTCGGTAGCCCAACTGCAACTTTTGGCTCAACTACGTTAACCAATGCCAGCAACGATGATTTTTATCTTGCAAAATACGATAGTAGCGGAAACAATATCTGGGCTGTGAGAGGGTGGAAAAATGGTTTCTCCGAGTCATTCTGTGTGGATAAAGATGGAAACGCATATCTGAAGAGCAACAATAAATTCATTTATAAATACGATAGCAATGGTAATTATTCCTGGTCGGCCAGCGCTTCGGCATGGAACAGCGCCATGATTGCCGATGATTCGGGAAACGTTTACGTTTGCGGCACCTTCACCGACTCTGTAAGTTTCGGAAATTACCACCTTGTCGGAAAATATCCAGGGTATTTGCAGGTTTTTGTAGCTAAGATAGAATTCCCGGCATCAATAATAAACGTAAATGAAATGCTGAAAGCCGATCTGTTCAACGCTTATCCTAATCCTGCCATAAGCTATGTAACGGTTAGCTGCATGATGAATGAAAAGCAAAACGGCGTGACACTAAGGGTTGTGAATTCCTCCGGCACGATCGTTCACCTGGAAAGTATAAACGGTACTTCCTCTTTTACCAGGCAGCTCAATGTTGAAAATCTTGCTCCAGGAATTTATTTTATTGAACTGTCCTCCAATGACGGAAAAACCGGGCAAGCAAAAAAGATCATTGTTCAGTAAGCAAGATTTCAAAGAACTAACGTGTAATATGTAATTGCAAAAAGAGAAATAAAACAAGTATTTAATGTAAATGTATTGATCGCGAAAAAGATGTTTGTTACAGGATTTTAGGAATAGTTTATAAAATTCAGGATGAAAAAAGGAATATTTCTATTCATAATTTTTTTAAGCCTGGCGAATAAATCGTTTTCGCAGGTTTACACCTGGGCGGCAAAAGATAGCCTATACAGCGAACAAGGGCTTAGCCTTGCCAAAGACAAAAGCGGTAATTTGTTTGTCGCAACTTTGTTCTACCGCGGCATGAACCTCAGTAAATACGACAGGGGTCATCATCTTTTATGGGAAAAACAGATCAGGGCAGTCGGCATAGATGATTTTGATGCAGGTCTTTGTACAGATAGCCATGGCAGTATATATATAACGAGCCAATTTGGAAGCTATCTCATTCTTGATTCGGTACAGCTTATTTGGCAGGGAGGTGGAAACATGTTCCTGCTTAAGCTTGATTCATTGGGTAATTTTCAGTGGCTGACTCATACTACAGGGAGCAAGGCCTGGGGCATGTCGCTTAGCAGTGATGCACAGGATAATATTTATGTGGCCGGGAGGATAGCGGGAACAGTTTGTTTTGACACTACTTGTTTTAGCGGTGCCCCCATTTATACTTATGTAGCAAAATATAATTCTAACGGAAATTTAAAATGGGTCAGGGGGCTTACACCTGGGAGCCATCCCAGGATAAAAACGGATCCATCCGGGAATACTTATATCACTGGTCACTTTAACAACAGTGCCATTTTTGGAAATGATACGCTTAAAAAGTATGGAACTTATGGATTTGATGACATTTACCTGGCCAAAATAGATTCGTCGGGGAACTGGCTCTGGGCGAGGCGTGCAGGGGGTATTTACCAGGACAATGCGCATAACCTTGACCTAGACAGTTCAGGCAATATTTATGTCATCGGTTTTTTTGATAGCCCAACCGCTGCATTTGGCACATATACGCTTACCAACCTGAGCAACGACGATTATTTTGTGGCGAAATATGACAGCAGCGGAAACGTTACCTGGGTCATCCGTGGCTGGAAGGATGGCTACAGCCGGGCCTTTTGTGTGGACAAGCAAGGCAACTCCTACCTGAGAACCAGCAGCAAATTCATCTATAAATACGATACAAATGGAAATTACCAATGGTCGGATCCAAAATCTGCCGGCAATATCGCTATGATTGCCGATGATTCGGGTAGCGTTTACGTTACAGGTGTTTATATCGATTCAATAGACTTTGGGAACAATTGGCTTATTTCGGATTATCCCGGCTATAATCAATCCTTCGTGGCTAAGCTGGAATTTCCTGCTCCCACCATCAGCATCAGCGAAATAAAAAAATCCGATGCTTTAAGTGTTTATCCAAATCCTTCCTATAGCAGCATTACCATCTGCTGTTCTCTGCCTGAAGAGAAAACCGGGCTCATGCTACGGGTACTCAGCAGTCTTGGAGAATTGGTTCATTCCGAAAGCATAAAAAATATGACAGGAACATTTACAAAGCAGCTTGATGTCGGAACTTTACCGAAAGGAATTTATTTTGTAGAGCT
>JBJMLS010000278.1:0-3128 GCA_045805185.1 Bacteroidia bacterium
AAAAAATTGATTTCATTTTATTATTTTCGCAATTCACCATTTTTTTAACCTATGACCAAATTCAGAAAGCAGGATGCGCTTGATTACCACTCTCAGGGGAAACCCGGAAAGATAGAGGTGGTCCCTACAAAACCCTACAGTACACAGCGCGACCTCACTCTCGCCTATTCTCCCGGTGTGGCGGAACCCTGCCTTGAGATTGCAGCTAATCCTGAAGATGTTTATAAATATACGGCTAAAGGCAACCTCGTTGCGGTAATTTCCAATGGTACCGCCGTACTTGGTCTCGGTGATATCGGCCCGGAAGCTTCGAAACCTGTAATGGAAGGAAAAGGATTGCTCTTCAAAATATTCGCTGATATCGATGTTTTTGATATTGAAGTGAACGCGAAGGATGTGGAAACTTTTGTTCAGACCGTAAAGGCAATTGCTCCTACTTTCGGTGGGATCAACCTCGAAGACATCAAAGCTCCCGAGTGCTTTGAAATTGAAAGAAGATTGAAAGAAGAGCTGGATATTCCGCTGATGCACGATGATCAGCATGGAACAGCGATCATCTCTTCTGCCGGCCTGCTCAATGCAGTTGAGATCTTCGGGAAGAAAATGGAAAACCTGAAAATGGTGATCAATGGCGCGGGCGCGGCCTCTGTCTCCTGTACGCGTTTGTACATGGCGGTTGGCGTGAAAAGAGAGAACATACTCATGTTCGACAGCAAGGGACCGATCACTGTGGACCGCACCGATCTTGACGAATCAAAAAAACAATTTGCCTCTTCGCGCACAGATGTTAAAACACTGGCTGAAGGTATAAAGGGAGCTGATGTATTTATCGGGCTTTCCAAAGGAAATATACTCACCAAGGAAATGGTGAAAAGCATGGCGCCGAATTGCATTGTATTCGCTCTTGCCAATCCGAACCCGGAGATTTCCTATGAAGATGCGATTGAGGCGCGTAAGGATATCATCGTTGCAACGGGCCGTTCTGATAACCCCAACCAGGTGAATAACGTACTGGGTTTTCCTTTCATTTTCCGTGGAGCGCTGGATGTCCGCGCAACCCAGATCAATGAAGCGATGAAGCTGGCGGCAGTTTACGCGATTGCAAATCTTGCAAAAGAACATGTGCCGGATTATGTGAATCTTGCTTACGGTTCGAAGAACCTGAGCTTTGGTCCGGAATACATCATTCCAAAGCCGATCGATAACCGGCTTATATCAACGGTTTCTCCTGCTGTGGCCAAGGCGGCGATCGACAGCGGCATCGCAAAGATCACGATTACAGATTGGGATGCTTATAAAACAGCCCTGGACAACAGGCTGGGTAAAGACAATAAACTCATCAAATCACTGGCTACAAAGGCTAAATCATCACCAAAACGCGTGGTATTTGCAGAAGCGGATAATTACAAGATCCTGAAAGCGGCCCAGGAAGTAAAGGATGAAGGAATAGCGAAACCGATCTTGCTTGGCAACAGGGAAAAAATTAAGGCGCTCATCGAGGAAAATAATCTTGATATCGGCGAAATGCCGATCATTGATCCTCAAAGCGCGGATGAGGAAGCAAGGCGGAATGAGTACGGAGAAATGCTTTGGCGCAAGCGTCAGCGACGCGGACTTACACTTTACGATGCAAAAAAATTAATGCGCGAGCGGAATTATTTCGGCGCCATGATGGTGGAAACCGGCCAGGCTGATGCCATGATCTCCGGTCTTACCCGAAAATATTCACAACCCATTTCCTCTGCCTTGCAATGCATTGGCGTGCAGGAAGGGAACACGCGTGTGGCGGGATTATACATGATGATCACGAAAAAGGGTCCCTACTTCTTCGCGGATTGCACCATGAACGTGAACCCAACTGCGGAAGAGCTGGTGGAGATCACTACGCTTACCGCCAATACAGTAAAGCAGTTGAATGTTACTCCGCGCATTGCCATGCTGTCCTATACCAATTTCGGATCCAGCGAGGGAGAAGTGCCGGCGAAAGTGCGAAAGGCCGTGGACATTCTCCACAAGAATTATCCCGGGCTGATCGTTGACGGTGATCTGCAAGCCAATTTTGCAGTGAACAATAACCTGCTCAAAGAACAGTTTCCTTTCTCGCAGTTAGTGGACAAAGATGTGAATACATTTATTTTTCCGAACCTCGCAGCAGGAAATATAGCATATAAGCTGATGCAGGAACTTGGCGGAGCAGAAGCCATCGGGCCGGTACTGATGGGATTGAAAAAGCCGGTGCATGTGCTGCAGCTCGGAAGCTCTGTTCGTGAGATCGTGAACATGATCACCATTGCGGTGGTTGATGCGCAAAATAAAAAGTAGCCCGAAAAAAAATGATAAGCTATATTGAAGGGAAAATTACAGAGAAAAATCCTGCCCATGTTGTCGTTGAAGCGAACGGAGTGGGTTATGGACTTAACATTTCATTAAATACATACGGGAAAATAAATGATTCTGAAAAATGCAGGCTGTATGTGGAGCAGGTGTATATCCGTGATGACAATCCGAAATCCTTCGGTTTTTTTGAATACGACGAGCGTGAGCTCTTCCGCAAGCTGATCTCCGTTTCAGGTGTTGGCGGCTCAAGCGCACTGCTCATGCTTTCTTCCCTTTCTCCATTGGAAATCACAGGGGCGGTAAATACCGCAAATGTTGCACTGCTGAAAAGTATAAAAGGTATCGGTGAAAAGACTGCGCAGCGCATTGTTGTTGACCTGAAAGGGAAGCTGGGCAAGCACGAAGGAGGTATTTCACAGATACTGGCGCCTTCGTACAATAAAAACAGGGAAGAGGCGTTAATGGCGTTGGTTATGCTGGGCTTTAATAAGCAGGCCGCTGAAAAAGCGCTGGAAAAAGCGATCAAACAGCAGGGAATCTCAAGTGATAATGTTGAACAATTAGTAAAAGCTGCACTAAAGAATTTTTAATTGTATAGTGTTTTAAAATATACTGCAATTGCTTCGGTGGCAGCCGGGATGCTTTCGTTTATCTCTGTTAATAGCAGGGAAGAACTGAAGGCCCTGGAAAAGGTCAGCCGTACAGGTATTAACAATACCCGTGTATTGCTTGCTGATACTCCTCCTCCTGCCGGCGGTGGGGATACAAATAAAATTGTGCTTCCTTATCCT
>JBJMLS010000279.1:0-7455 GCA_045805185.1 Bacteroidia bacterium
GCCAAGGTAGAATCTGTAAATCCTGAGAATGTTCCGGTAAGCGGCGGTTGCATTATATGTGCTAATCACCCGCTCGGCGGATTGGATGGAATTGCATTGATACATGCGGTTTCCAGAATAAGAAAAGATGCAAAATTCCTCGTGAACGATATTCTTTTATTTTTTAAAAATTTCGGGGATGTTTTTGTGGCAGTGAACAAAACCGGTAAAAACAGTAAAGGAGCCTTGACGCGAATTGATGACGTTTACTCTTCCGATAATGCTGTCCTGGTTTTTCCGGCAGGTTTGGTTTCCCGAAAGCAAAACGGGATCATCAAGGACCTGGAATGGAAAAAAAGTTTTGTTACAAAGGCAACCACTTATAAAAAGCCAATTCTTCCCGCATTTATCGAGGGAAGAAATACGAACTGGTTCTATAACCTGGCATCTTTCCGGAAGAAGATAGGCATAAAGGCGAACATTGAAATGTTCTACCTGGCTGATGAAATGTTCAATCAACGCGGGAAGCCGATCCGGATCCATTTTGGGAAACCATTTTCACCGGATCTTTTAGATGAGAGCAGGTCGCATAGGGAATGGGCGCAGGTGATCAAGAGTTATGTTTACGAAATGGGAAAAGGAACCCAGCTTTCCTTTGACGAGTACATTAAAACACTTCCGCCCGGGAGAAGGTAGCAATTCTTTCTTCTTTTTTCTTTAACAGAAACTCTTCGCGCAACATCAAAAAAAAACACACCCCCTTTTCAGGCGTGTGCTTTTAAAATAAACTAAACTATTCTTATTCTTCTACCTGGATCATTTTAAAAGGAACATTGATGATCTCCTGGTAATCTTCACCAGCTTCCAGCATATCCTCATCATCTTCCTCGTAATGCCAGTTAATGGTTACAGCGCTTCCACCTTTGTGAATAGCCTCCAGCTTCTTGAACACATCAAGAATACACTTCGATGAACTCGTGTTGAAATATTCTAACTGAATATTCACATTTGTTGCAGGCTTTGGAGTGCCGGCATACTTTTCTAAAGAATCAACCAAAGGCTTGTAGAACTCTATAGAGTTCTCAGGAATAGAACGGCCTTTAATCTCTAAAAAGCCACTTGCCATGTCGAAATTAATAGTTGGGGTTTTTGGGGTTCCTTCAATTGCAAACTTTTCCATACTTACTTGTTTTATTGTGTTTGTGATATTTTGATATTTAAACTAAAAAACGATAATTTCTCATCAATTGGCATAAAGCTATATCCTAACTTTTCTCCTGTTTTACGCGCAATATCGATCATTCCTAATCCTCCGCCTCCTTTTAATGACATTTCGCCATTGTTCAGGATCTGCTTGTAATAATCTTTCAACTCTTCTTTGGTTAATGAATTCACATCGTCCAGTCTTTTTTTAAGACCGGAAACATTTTCATTAAGGATATAGTTCCCGGTAATGATGTTGTACTTACCGTCTACTTTCCCGATCATGAAAATTGCTGATCTGTTTTTTTCGCCTCCGATTCCCGTATCGCTGCTTGCCTCATCCATGTGATGATATAGGTTTTGCAGACATTCTACGAGCACATTGTACACTTTCTTTTTGATCTTCGGCTCCTCCTGCATGTTATCCATCTTACTTTCCATTATCTGGAGAATAGAGGTCAGCAGTTCGGAGGTGATGTCGCCTTTGAATGAAAGCAATATATTATTGCGTTCCATTTTATCATAAAAGTCAAAAAGGTCTAACATCATATAGTTAATTACTAGCCGCTAAATCAATAGCCAAAGCAAATATACTAATTTGTTTTAATCCACAAATTTTTTTTCGCAATTTGTGCCACGCCCTCAGCTACTGCATGTTAAAGGTATACGTGTTTCCGTTTACAGTGAAGGTTGCAGTAGCATTGCATGTGCCGTCTCCATAATCAACAACTCTTGTTTTCAAGCCATCCGGACTTACTTCAAGCACTCCCCTGCTGATCCATTTGCAATCGGCGGCCTTATTTAAAGAACTTGTTATTACTACCGAAAAAGCCTTTCCTTCCCTATTGACGCCGCTTGCGTTTCCACTGATCTCAAACACATCATTCTGTTCATTTGTATCACCCATTCCGCTTATCCATGTTATTGTGCGGTTACAGTTCCATTCCATTGTTGCGCCTCCCTCACTGCATTTTCCTCCGGTTACTTCAACCGTAAACACATAAGGAGCTGTCCGCGTTACCTTAATGGTTCCTGAGTAACTGATATTGCCTGCTTTATAAGCAAGCGGCGTAATCGTTACAACGCTTCCTGCCTGAGACCAGGGTTTGGTAAAGATCCCGCTTAACTTCCCTGAACGCGATACGCCATCAACCTGGTCAGCGCATCCCGATCCCCAGTCCAATTGCATTCCGGGAAGATTTGTTGAATTGGTAAATGATCCTGCAGCATAACCCGAAGTATCTCCCACCACACTATCCTTAGGACAGGTTCCGCTCCAGGCCTGTGAATAACCAGGCATTACCTTTTTGATCCCAACCGCCTGGATGGCTCTTGCATTGAACATAATCGGAATACGCATAAACTCCTGTTCGCACAAAGCATTATCAATAACTGACTGAACCTCGTTATCCACCTTATTCTTTTTACAGGACGAAATCAGAAGTCCTGCCATCAACAGGATACATAGAACGCTTAAACTGTTTTTTCTCATAAATTAATTTTAACCAAACAAAAATAAGATTTTTCCAGAACCGGGATGCGCTTTCTGAAACTAAAGAGAAAAGCCCCGGCTATAATGCTGTTTTGGTAAAAATACTTCTTAAATTTACGAACATAAGACTATGTGCGGAATTGCAGGAATATTAATTTTTAATGATAAAGCAAAGGATGCGCTAAAAGTTATCGGTTCTGCTGTCGGCGCTTTAGCACACCGCGGGCCGGACCATCAGGAGCATCTTTTACCGGATGACTCATCCGCACTGGGTCATGCGCGCCTGAGTATAATTGACACTTCTCCGGCAAGCAACCAGCCGTTCACGGATATAAGCGGGAATTACAGCATTGTTTACAACGGAGAGATCTTCAATTACCAGGAACTCCGGACAAAGCTTGAAAAGGAAGGATTTACCTTCAGAACGGAAGGCGATGCCGAAGTTTTGCTCAACCTGTATATTCATAAGAAAGAGAAGTGCCTGGATCATCTTAAAGGTTTTTTTTCCTTTGCGGTTTATAACCGTGGGAGCAAAAGTTTTTTTATTGCCCGCGACCGTTTTGGCGTAAAGCCCCTCTATTACTGCCATACAAAAGATCATTTCTGCTTTGCCTCAGAACTCAGACCTCTTCAGAAAATAACCGGGCAGGCTAAACTCAATAAGTCTTCACTCTATCTTTACCTTCAGCTCAATTACCTGCCCGGACCCGGGAGTATTCTGAATGGAATTAAGCGACTCGAACCCGGACATTACCTGGAATGTGATAAGGAAAAGATCAGTGTTAAAAAATATTATGAGCTCAGGATCCCTGTTTTAAAACACGCAGAAGACCCTGCTGCACAGGTAAGAACTTTGTTGACAAATGCCGTAAGAGCAAGACTTGTTTCGGATGTTCCGGTAGGCGCTTTTCTAAGCGGAGGACTTGATTCTACCATAATTACCGGACTGGCTTCACAATTTTCTCCGCATATAAACACTTTCTCCATAGGCTTTCGCGACAATGCCTATTACGATGAAAGCGAGTATGCCCGGATCGCCTCAAAGAAATTCAAGACCAGGCACCATGATTTTTTACTGAGCAACGAAGATCTCCTGGAAGAGCTGGATCATTTTTTCAATGCCATAGATGAGCCCTTTGCCGATTCATCCGCTCTGAACGTTTTTATCCTGAGCAAAAGAACCCGGCAACACGTTAAAGTAGTGCTCTCCGGCGACGGCGCAGATGAAGTATTTGCCGGATATAATAAGCACCGGGCGGAATGGATGATCCGGAATAAGAAATTGCTGAATACTGTCGCACCTGCTCTCAGCGGTTTAAGCGCCCTTATACCTCAATCGCGTAACTCCGCGCTTTCAAATAAATTCAGGCAGGTAAAACGGTATAATGAGGGAAGAAAACTGGATGCGCGCGAGCGTTACTGGAAATGGGCAAGTATAAGTACAGCTGAAGAAGTTAGTAAACTATTACCCTTAAGCGCGGAAAAAACCGGGCCTGCGCAGCAATTGAAAAAGAAAATTCTTGAGGGCCTCGGTAAGGATTACAATACCGTATTAAAAACGGATGTGGAACTTGTGTTGGCGTATGACATGCTGACGAAGGTTGATATGATGAGCATGGCAAACGGACTTGAAGTAAGAAGTCCGTTTATGGATCATGAGCTCATTGAATACGCTTTTTCGCTTGGAGAGAAATATAAGATCAATTCAAAAGCGCAAAAAATAATCCTGAAAAAAGCATTCGCTGATCTTGTCCCTGAAGAGATCCGGAAGCGGAAGAAGCACGGCTTTGAGGTTCCTTTACAGAATTGGTTCCATCGTGAGCTAAGGGCCAGGATTGAAAATGACTGGCTTGAAAAGAACTTCATACACGATCAGGGAATATTTAATTATTCCGCTATTGAACGCCTGAAGAAGCAGGTATTTTCCTCTTCACCGGGAGATGCTGTTGCAAAAGTATGGGCGCTTATCGTTTTCAATGAATGGTGGAAAAAAACTATAAACAGCTAATTCCCCTTCAACAAAATGCCAAAGATATTGCGCATCATCAATCGTTTTAACCTGGGAGGGCCCACTTATAATGTGGCATATCTATCGCGCTATTTTCCGCCAGAATATGAAACATTGCTTATTGGTGGCGACAAGGAAGAGGGCGAGGACAGTTCCACTTTTATACTTGAGAACCTCGGCATAAAACCCCTGATCCTTCCGGAGCTAAAGCGCGATCCGGACTTTCGGACGGATCGTGAAGCTTATAAGAAAATTAAAAATATCATAAAGGACTTTAAGCCCGACATTGTGCACACACACGCGTCAAAAGCAGGTGCGGTGGGGCGCCTGGCGGCAGCTTCATGCAAGGTTCCGGTAATCGTTCACACCTTTCATGGCCACGTATTTCATTCTTATTTCGGAAAGGCGAAAACGACGCTTTACAAAAATGTGGAGCGCTACCTTTCAAAAAGATCGGATGCCATTGTTGCAATAAGCGACATACAAAAACATGAGCTGGTGAACATTCACAAAATAGCTCCTGCGGACAAGGTCCACGTTATCAATCTTGGCTTCGATCTTTCCCGCTTCAGGGAGCGCCAGCATGAAA
The DNA here is from genome assembly GCA_045805185.1 of Bacteroidia bacterium. Taxonomy (GTDB): domain Bacteria; phylum Bacteroidota; class Bacteroidia; order B-17B0; family Aurantibacillaceae; genus JAHEYF01. Next base: position 5,272 of record JBJMLS010000279.1, read on the forward strand.
AACGAGTGGCTTTCCGCGATCATTATCAACTGGACGATGATGAAATTGCCATAGTAATCGTGGGTCGGATGGCTCCGGTTAAAAACCACGGAATGTTCCTTCGCTGCCTGAAACATGTTCTTGAAAAGACCACCCAAAAAGTAAGGGCATTCATTGTAGGCGATGGAGAAACCCGGCTGGCAACTGAAGCTCTCGCCAGGGAATTGAAGATCGAGTTTACAAACTATCCTGAACAACAGCTCAAAAAGCCGCTTACTTTTACATCCTGGATCAATGATGTAGACAGGGTTTTGGCAGGATGTGACATCGTGTGCCTGACATCGCTGAATGAAGGCACTCCGGTCAGCCTTATAGAGGCCCAGGCCGGAGGAAGGCCGGTTGTCAGCACTAATGTCGGCGGGATCCAGGATATAGTTTCCCCCTTAAGCTCTTTTTTGTCTGAAATTAATGATGAAAGCTCTTTTTCATTTCACCTGTTAAATCTCATTGAAAACAGGAAATTGCGCATTGAAATGGGAGAGAAAGGCTGGGACTTTGTGAATACAAGGTTTCACTACAGCAGGCTGGTCGACGACACCCGTAAACTCTACGAAAACCTGCTCTTCCAAAAAGCCGGGGTATTATAATTTTTCGTAAATTTGAAGGTTATAATTGAAGATTTATGCGCAATTTATTATTTCTATTTATTATTATCGGCTTTTTTTCTTCCTGCAGGATCTTAAGAACGGGGATCATGTTAAAAACCCCAAGGAACTATAATTTTGATAAGCTTGCTGATTCACTGGCAAAAAAAGATTATGAAATTTCACCAAATAACGCTATTGAATTCAGGGTATTTTCCAACGATGGGTTTAAAATGATCGATCTTACCGGCGGTACCAGTGGAGTGACTGAGATTTCCGCCACGGTAAACAATGAGGGTTTTATTAAACTACCGTTGCTTGGAGATACAAAGCTGGGTGGACTTACAATACATGAGGCGGAGATATTACTTGAAGAAAAATACTCCGAATACTATGTTAAGCCTTATGTGCAATTAAAGATCACGAATAAGCGCATTATCATCTTTCCCGGTAACGGGGGCTTAGCCAGAGTTGTTCCCATTCTCAACAATAATACAACGGTATTTGAAGCGCTTGCCATGGCAGGTGGAATTACTGAGGACGGAAAGGCTTTCCGTGTTAAGCTTATCAGAAATGACAGGGTAAGACCACAAGTGTTTTTGATGGACCTTTCCACTATCGATGGATTAGCCGCAGGGAATACGGTGGTACTGGCTAATGACATTATTTATGTTGAGCCAAGGATCCGTATAGCAAAAAGAGCCGTTACGGAGTTAGCTCCGTTTCTATCCCTGCTTTCCAGCGCTATACTGATCTACACTTTAATTAAGAAATAATATGCTGAACGACAGCGTTGGTAATACAAATGAAAATTTTGAGCGTTACCGCGACCGCTTAACCAAATTCAGCAGTGAATTCGAACTGGGGCTTTTTCTGTTCATCGCACGGAAAAGTCTGTACTGGATCTTATTATTTTTCACTTTAGCGGGGATCTCCGCTTTCCTTTATTTAAGATACGCTCAGCGTGTTTATCAGGCAAAAGCCACAATCCAGATCAACAGCAACAATAAAGCAAAGCAAATATTAAATGTTGGCGAGGTATACGAATCTCAGGATGGCTTGGCTGAAGCAATAGAAGTTCTCAGATCAAAACTATTTATTAAAAGGGTGGTCAGCAAGATCGATCTGTTTGTTTGCTACTATAATGAAGGCACATTCAAAGAAAACGAATTATACAGCTCCTCACCTTTTGTTGCTGATATAAACATTAAGAATAACGATTACTACAATAAGAAATTCTACATCACTTTTGAAGGATTAAAAGGCGGCAAAGTTTCTTATGGAGATGAGGAAAATCAGAAGAACCTTTCGTTTACCATAGGCCAATGGGTCAATACCGATAATTTTGATTTTAAGATCGATCTCATCAATCAACAGTCCCCCGGCAACTTTAAGCAGAAGATCAGTCAGCTGAGTAAAATGTATTTTGCCAAGTACGATGAAAATACAATTGTAGCAGATATTCAATCGAGACTGGAGCTGAGCCTCTTGAATGACCAGGCCAAAACGGTGGGCCTGACCATTAAGGATTTCAATCCGGCAAAAGCGGCTGACATTGTGA
>JBJMLS010000280.1:0-2599 GCA_045805185.1 Bacteroidia bacterium
AATAAAGATCGTTTTCTTGCGGAGCTGATGGATCTCTTACGCATACCTTCCATAAGCGCGGATCCAAAATACAAAGAAGATGTGTTAAAAATGGCAGATGCTATCAAGGCGCAGCTAATTGAAGCCGGCGCAGAGAGTGTTCAGGTTTATCCCACCAAAGGTTACCCGGTCGTTTACGGTGAAAAAATAATTGATGTGAAGCTGCCAACCGTATTGGTGTACGGACATTATGATGTACAGCCTCCTGATCCACTTGAGCTTTGGACCTCTGGTCCTTTTGAACCGGTGATCAAAAAAACAGAGATTCATCCTGAAGGCGCAATTTTCGCGCGCGGCAGCTGCGATGACAAGGGCCAGGTATACATGCATGTGAAGGCATTCGAGATCATGATGAAAACCAACACGCTTCCCTGCAACGTGAAATTCATGATCGAGGGCGAAGAAGAAGTGGGATCCAGTAACCTTGGTGTTTTTTGTGCTGAACATAAAGAGAAACTCAAAGCAGACATTATCCTGATCTCCGACACAGGGATCATTGCAAATGATACACCCAGCATTACCACCGGACTTCGTGGCTTAAGCTATGTCGAAGTCGAAGTAGTTGGCCCCAACCGCGACCTGCATTCCGGATTGTACGGAGGGGCAGTGGCTAATCCCATTAATATTCTTTGCGAGCTGATCGCTTCCATGAAGGACAAGAATAATCACATCAGCATTCCTGGATTTTATGATGATGTGGAAGTACTTTCCGTTGAAGAACGAAATGAAATGAACAAAGCTCCGTTCAGCCTCGATGAATACAAGAAAGCGCTTGACCTTGGCGATATTCATGGGGAAGAAGGTTATACAACCATTGAGCGCACTTCTATCCGTCCTACTCTTGATGTGAATGGCATCTGGGGAGGATATACCGGAGAGGGTGCAAAGACAGTCATCGCTTCTAAGGCTTATGCGAAGATCAGCATGAGGCTTGTTCCCAACCAGGACCATAATAAAATTACCGCCCTTTTTAAGCAGCACTTTGAGAGCATCGCACCAAAATCTGTAAAAGTAAAGGTTACCCCTCATCACGGCGGAGATCCTGTTGTAGCGCCCATAACCAGTATCGGTTATAAAGCGGCAAGCATGGCCATGGAAGAAACGTTCAATAAAAAGCCAATACCAACGCGTAGCGGGGGAAGTGTTCCAATTGTTGCCTTGTTCAAAAAGGAACTGGGATTGGACTCCATTCTTATGGGCTTTGGCCTGGATAGCGACGCGATCCATTCACCCAATGAACATTACGGAGTGTTCAATTACCTGAAAGGGATCGAGACCATTCCTTTATTCTTCAAGCACTTTACAAGCCTCAGCCAATAAGCGGCAATATTTAATCTGTATGAAAAACCTGAGCCGCCTTCTCTTGTTCTTTGCCTGTATTTTCCTTAGCTCCTGCCAGGAATACAAAGAGGTGAAGATCTCTTCCATTAATGATTTCAAGGTGAAGAAACTGGGCCTTGATGGTATTGAGGCGGAGGTTTCAGTTACCATTGATAATCCGAATACGCTTGGTTTCAATGTCTACCGTTCAAAAGCTGAGGTCAGTTATGGCGGCGTGAGCCTCGGGCAAGCCAGGCTCAAAAGGCGCGTGCACATTGCCGCCAATTCTAAAAAAGAACACACCTTTACACTAAAGGGATCGCTTAAGAATGCTACCCTGGGTGATATTACGAGCCTGCTCGCCGGCAAGAAAAAAGTAGAGCTGAAGGGCCACTTAAAGGTCGGGCGGTTTTTTTACCGCAGGAAATTCCCCATCGATTTAAAGCAGTTCATGAATATGACGCGTTGAGCGCGGATTTCAAAGGGCCTGAACCACCGAAAGCCTGCGTTAGTGCAGTTTTAACAAAACAAACCTGATAACTTTAGCCCTTTCCTGTAACAAAATTTAGTTTTGTTCGTAAAATTGCTCTGAACATCAAAACCCTTAAACCCCGCACTGGATGATCGAAGCAGAACAAATAGCCCTCTGCCAGCGCAATGACCGGAAAGCACAGCGGTACATTTATGAATCCTATTATGGCAGAATGATGGGCCTTTGCCTTCGTTACGCGAAGAACGCCACCCAGGCAAGCGATATGCTCAACCAGGGATTTCTCAAAGTTTACAGTTCCATTTCTTCTTATAAAAATCATGTTGCATTTGAAAGCTGGATCAAAGATCTCTTTGTGTCCCATGCTGTCCAGTACTTAAAAAGCATTCGCCAGGAGTATTATGTTGCCACCACTGCCAGGGCTGAAGAAAAGCGACACGACCTGGACCTTTTTCACCAGGCAGGGGACGAGGATCCGAACATTATCGGAAACGACGGTTATGTAAAGGCGCTGCAACAGCTTCCTCCCTCTTTTCGTTCCGTATTTAACATGAATGTGATCGACGGCTATTCACTAAAGCAGATTGCGGATACCCTGGAAATAAGCGAAGAGACCAGTAAACTGAATTTAGAGAAAGCGCGTTACAGCTTGTTCCGGAATATTCAATTACAGCAAAAAGGATACTGATGAGCCAGAATTTTACCTATACGATCAATGAGGAGTTCCTGCGGCAGCGCTTTTCTGAGTAT
>JBJMLS010000281.1:0-11352 GCA_045805185.1 Bacteroidia bacterium
GTTATTGCTCATAGATTGAGTACTGTTAAAAATGCCGATCAAATTGTTGTACTGGAAAGTGGCGAAATTGTTGAAAAGGGTACTCATAATGAACTTACACGACGTAGAGGTGTTTATTATGAACTTGTCAAAAATCAGTTGGAACTGGGTAATTAGAAAAGAATGGACAAACTGGACATACATGTTGAGCAGGTTGAAGAAATACTTTCTTCACCACCGAAATGGATATATAGATGGGGCATAACAACTATTTCATGCTCATTAATTTTAATTATCATTTTAGCAAACGAGATTAAATATCCTAAAATATTACACGGTAAAGTAACAGTGAAGATAGAAAATTCATCATTAAATTCTAAGTACAATGTAACTGTTACGTTAGCTGAAACTAAGAGTGGAGTAAGTATTGGACAACATGTAAACCTCAGGTTGAATGGCGTTAATTTGGAAGAGGCTGATTTTATTCCAGGGCTGGTGAAGGAATTTGTTTACGACACAGACAATTCTTTGCAAGTTAAGGTTCAACTTGAAAATGGTCTGGTGAGTAAATACGGTAGATTAATTCATGTTAAAAATGAAATGTACGGATCGGCTGATATTATCACCAGCAAGAAAAGTCTTTTTGATAGATTGTTGAACCGTTGACCTAAAACACTGACATTTTACAAGCTGATAGGTTCTACTTGGCAAGTGGTAGAATAAAACACATAACTGGTATAGTAATATGCTTAACATTTTGTACATTAGCACTATAAATGACTAAAGCTAAATTCCAATGAGAACATATTTACTTATCATTTTAAGCCTTATAATAAGCTCTGTGATTGCAGAGGGAGGTGCGACAATTAAATTTAAGGAAAATAAAAATCAGTGGCCCTCAAATGTCCGGTTTATGGGAGAACTCACGAATGGAAAAGTGTTTTTGGAACGGGGTTCTTTTGTTTACGAATTTATTGATCCAAAAATGTTAAGCACTGCTCTTGAAAAGAGAAACAATAAGAAAAATGGTGACTCAGATTACCTCTTAAATGGACACGTCTACAGAACAACCTTCTTAAATTCCCATTCAAGTATTTTAGCCGAAAGTCAACAGCCCGAATACTATAATTACTTTCTTGGTAAAGAACCTAGTAATTGGGCCACAGAAGTTAGTGCATACAAAAAAATAATCTATAAAAATTTATATGAAGGAATTGATATGCATGTGTATAGTGAGGCAAGCAACTTCAAGTATGATATTATTCTAAGTCCAAATTCAGATCCATCCAAAATCCAGCTAAAATTTGAAAATATTGATGGTATATCATTAACTGCAGGAAATCTTGAAATCAAAACAAATGCGGGCTACATTATTGAAAAAGCTCCTATAGCATGGCAATTAATTAACAATAAAAAGATAATGATTGAAGCTGCATATCATCTTGATGGTAGGATTGTATCGTTTGAATTTCCTAAAGGTTATAATAAAAAGTATGAGCTTGTTATAGATCCGATAGTAATTGCATGCACGTTTACGGGTTCAACGGCATATTGCGGTGGCGAAGCTTCAACCTATGATAAGTCCGGTAGTATTTATCTGACAGGATACGCCAGTTCACCCGCTTTTCCCGTGTCAATGGGAGCCTTCCAGACTACTCTAGCCGGAAGTAATGATGTTACAATACACAAATTCAATAGTGATGGTAGTTCATTGATTTTTGCAAGTTTTTTTGGAGGATCAAGCACCGAAGGCACATTTTGTACAGAATTAGTAAATAATGAGCTAATAGTTGCGGGACGAACCAAATCTCCCAACCTCCCAATTACTGCTGGCTCATATGACACAAGCTATAACGGTTCATACGATTTATTCATCGCGAAGTTTGACACAAGCGGCAATTCACTGATCGCTTCCACATATATTGGCGGTAGTTCGGATGAGGGTATGCCTGGCGGTTTTGCAGCCAATCGGCTCCGCAATTATGAGTTTGTGCATGACAATACAGGAAATATATTTTTAACTTCGTGTACCATGTCCCCCGATTTTCCCGTGAGTTCCAATGCCTACTCTTCAGTTCTCAAAGGCACTTATGACGCAGTTGTGTTTAAGATGGATTTCTCATTAACTACGCTGTTATGGAGTACTTACCTTGGCGGTAGTAGCAAAGACTGTGCAAATTCAATACGGCTTGATCTGAATGGTGGAGTCTATTGCTTTGGTTCTACAGAAAGTACAGATTTTCCTGTCACTTCCGGTACAATTTCGCAGACAAAGGACTACGGCCCGGATTGTTTTGTAACTCATTTAAATTCTACAGGGAGTTCGATCACAGCATCAACATATATCGGAACAAATGGAAGTGATTATAGTTATGTCTTCACACTTGATGATAACCAAGACCTTATTTTATATTCGATTTTATGGGGATCTCCATCTGCTACCTTTAATCCTACTCCAGGCACCTACAGTATGGCCAATTCCACCAATTTAATTCAGAAAATTGATTCCAGTCTTTCTTCGTTCATATTTAAGGCAAGTATTGGAAGCGGTCAATTCTATTTTGATCCTTCGGCAATTGCAGTTGATAGCTGCGGTAACATTTATCTTGCAGGTTGTGCAGACGCGTCTCTCCCAACAACGCCCAACGCATTTAAAGCAACAACACAGGATCTTGATCTCTATTTCTGCATTTTTAATAACACTGCAAGTTCATTGATCTTTGCAAGTTATTACGGAGGGAGTGGCAGTGAATTTAATAACTGGGGCATTAACCGATTTGATAAGTCGGGTACTCTATACATGAGTTTCGGGGGGACAAATACCACTCCGGTCACTGCAAGCGCTTTTTCATCCAGTAACTGCAGCCCATCGGGGCCGTATTCCACCGACCACGGGTTGATCAAAATTGATTTTCAAACATTTTTAAATGCCGTATCCTACACTGGTCCAAAAAATGGCTGCGCTCCTTATAATCAAATTTTTATAAATGCGAGTAATACCGGATCCGTACAATGGACTTTTGGCGATGGTTCTGCTTCAGTTTTTACGGATTCTACCTCGCATTTATATTCAAGCCCTGGGATATACAATTCAATGCTCATTATTTCTGACACTTCAACTTGTAATAAAGTGGACACACTGGTCACTCAAATTAACGTACTTCCCCCACCCTTTGTTGACTTAGGGCCAGATCAAACTATTTGTTCAGGTACATCAACAAGTCTAGTAGCCGGCAATCCAGGAAGTAGTTACATGTGGTCAACTGGATCCACTCAATCGATCCTAAACGTTTCAGATTCGGGAAGCTACTCGATAGTCGTAGGTAATATAGCCTGCTTTGATCAGGACACTGTTCAGGTTTCAATTTCTCCGTCGGATAAACCAATCATTTTTCCCAATATAATTACTCCTAATGGAGACAATTTGAATGATAAGTTAACACTTACCTCTTTTCCCTTTACTGAGAGCGAGATTGACATATTTGATCGTTGGGGAAAAAGTGTGTTTAAATCAGATTCTCTAAATGCCTCATGGAATGGCTACGTTAACTCAACAGTAATAGAAGGCACCTACTTTTGGACGCTACGCTATAAAACTGATTGTCTTCCAGAATGGGTTAAAAAAAGTGGCTTTATTACGGTAATAAAATAAGCATCCTGGCATAACATTGAACTTCAAAGGTTGGCCTGAAATAAGACAATTATCTGCTTGCCGAAAAATTCCACCATGCTTAATAAAAAAGAGTAGAATTGCCTGCTAATTTTCAGGCTCAGATTTGTTTATGCCAGTTTTGAAACAAAAAAAAACGCGCATAATTCCTTAGCTTGTATGATCGCAAAATTCATTTGCACCTGCAGTCGCAGTATTATATTATTTCAGAGTTGAAACGATCAAGTCTCTCACATCAACTTTTAAAATAACAGCGGCTTTGACCAATGTCTCTAGCGATGGCTAGAAAAGATACCATAAAGAGATTGTTAAGCCAGATAGACTTAACGAATAAGCAAATAACCCTCGAAAGCAATCCTGAGAATAAAACAGCATTAGAAAATGACAATAAAAGTACTTGGGTCATTGTCGAACAAATAAAAAAGGAAATAAAGGCTATAGAAGATGGATACTTTAAATAGGTTATGAAGTTTTTCTTCGTAGGTTTCTCCTCAAAGTGTGAAGAATATGAAGAATTATAATATAGAATGAAGAACAACTCTTTTTATAAAAACCTTTGGCTATACTTAGGATTATTTTCTATACTTCAAAGTATATACGAAGAACGGAGGAACCGACTACGGAGACTTAAGATCATTGAATCACAAGATCGATGCATTGAATCACGTAGAGATTCATACCATAAAATGATAGTAACTGAGTAAGAGAAAAATAATAATGAAAAGATACTATTTCAATAGCATTTTTGCCGCTCTAGCCACTAATAATGCAGTCCTTCTTTACTACTCAAAATTTTTACGCTCACAGACTTTGGATCCACTCGATCACCTCTTCTTTTGTTTTACCGATCTTCTTTTGAATGCGGCCAACAAGCTCATCGTCCTTGCCTTCCTCGTATGCGAGATCCTCGTCTGTTAACTGGCCATACTGCTGCTTGATTTTGCCTTTAAGCTCGTTCCAGTTTCCTTTCAGCTTTAATTCTTTGCTATTCATATTATTAGTTTTTTGATACTAAACTCAAGCACAATGCCATTGTCTAAAAGGCTCACTAACTGCGCGGATCTATTCAAAACACGCAGGCAGCGGGGAAAATAATACCCGGGACGCTTTACAAAGAAATAAAACGCTACGCTCAGAAACAGGAACACAACAACGATTTAATCCTTTGCTTTTTTTTTCCGGCAACTCGTACAAACAGGTAATTTTCCAGGAGAGTAAATACAGCTGGTCTTGTATTAAGCCAGGGACTGCTCATCGATCAAGGGATCTTTCCTGTATTTGATGTGAAGAATGTCCTTATTGAATTTCATGCTCCCCCGAATGGAAAGCAAGCTTTCCATTCGGGGGCATATATAAAAACAATAACTTTAAGAAGGTCACTTTATTTTTCAAACAAAATGTTTTCCTATTCCTGCTTCACCATTTTACGGATTGTAATTTCCTCTTTGCTCATTGCCAACGGTGATCCCAAATCAATTTTGCCTGCTACTCTTTAATGATCCTGTTAGCATGTATTCCTCCGGACGTATCATAAATACGGATAAGATAAATGCCATTAGACAGTTCCTCAAAGCTGATCGCACTCTTTTCACTGGTTATCACTTTGTTTCCCCACATATCGAATATCTCAGCCCTTTGAAATCCACTGCCGGTAATTGATATGGCGCTGCCCGCAGGATTAGGAAAAACGGAGAACACTGAACCGGGAGTTGCAGGTTGACTGTTTTGCATAGTCTTGTAACTTATGTTTGAATTATATGCTCTGAAATAATCTACCTTAAAGACCGCCGGAAATAATTCAGGTTCGCAATTCGCCTGCAAATCTTCAACTCCTATATCATAGAGAATATCGTGTCGGGTTATACAATTGACCTGACCGCTATACAAATTATTAGGGATAGAGCCAACAAGTTCATTATTATGGTAAAATTTCAAATCGTAAACTCCTCCATTGGCCGGATCTGGCCAATTTACAGCATACGTATAGAAATCATCATAGAATCTATAGCCAACAGCATATTCTATAACTGGTGCATTCCATAATGTTGGGTGGAAAGCAGTACATAAAAGTACTTTTCCATTTCCGGGAAATTCAAAATTAATATCCTCTGTTTTAACTCCGGTATAAAACCAATATGCCGGCCATAACTTTTTTCCCCGTGGTATTTTAAGCCTGGACTCCAAGTAACCAAACTGGACTTTCGGTTTTCCTGCTTCATCGGTTGCTACGAAAGCGGAACTGTAATTATATACTTTATTAACCGAAGTCGCCAAATTATCTGCAGTAACATCCGGGTAAAGCAAGTCCAGACAACTTCCAGTTGGAACCCAGACACTTTGACTTCTGGTGAATGGAAGCGGATCAGGTGGAAAGGTGTATGATCCTGAATTACTGGAAGCAATATTGTGTGCAACAAGCTCCATATTTCCCAAGTAGTTGTTAGCATTTAAAGGTGAGTTCCAGAACTCATTACAAACGGAAGGGTGCGCATCATCTTTTCTGTGCCAATCGGTTGAGTTAAAATGGTTGCCTGTAAACTCATCATGATAATTAAGCGCGCCATGTGATGGCTGAGTTTCCGGATTAACAGGCGTTCTGCTAAAATCGTAAAGTTTGCTATCCACTCCAACAAAAAAGAAATGTTTATTATATGAGGTGATCGCATTGAGGGCGCTCATTCCGCTTGCAATCACAGGAATAGCTCCAACGTGCCATTCTTTTTGTTTTATTCCGTTCGCGTCGTTATATAAAGCGCAATTGTAACCTTGATAGGGAGTTGTTGAAGCACCCGGCCCTGGATTTCCCATTGCCGTCGAAGCGTCGTGTCCTGTACCATTGTGATTGTCGTCACACTGGTCAAAGCAACCGAAAGGAGCGAAGGGTACAATTTTATCGTCGTAGATTGCCTGTTGGATTTGCGTGTTAAAAGGCGCTGTTGAATTATAAAATATATGATATGATTTAAACGTAGTGTTTATAGTCCCTTCTTCTATAATGTCATTTGCCCATACAAATATCTGGCTATTCAGTTGAACCGGGTGGGTCCCTCCTGTGGGCTCGCTGTTCCATCCGGTTGTTTTCCATGACCTGTAAATTGTTTTATCACTGCTCCTTACGTAAAAAATGCTGCCATAACAACACACAATATCAGTTCCTGGAATTACAGTATTACTCCCAGAAGGAATTACAGAGTATGTCCAGGTTCCGCTAATTAAAACAATCTCGCAGATTTGATCGCTCGTATTGACGTAATATAAATGATCCAAATCACTAGTTTCATTAACAATATTGGATGAGCTTCTTACTGCGGCCGAAGAAGGAACAACTGCTGTTACTCCACCTGTCCAGGAAGAACCGCCCCAGTAAACCCTGTATATTTTATTGTCGGTGCTGCAAACATAATATACTGCAGAACCTGAAACAACCAGTGGAGATGTTGTCAAAGCGTTAGCGGTTTGCCCGGCTACTAATTGTGCGCCGGTTCCCATTGTGACTCCATCAAAATAAATCTGGCAAATTTTTCCTCCCGTACCGATATAATAAATTTCCCAGCCCGAAGAGTTGGTTCTTAGAAAAATTTTATTTCCTGCCACAGCCACCTGAGTAGCATTAACAATAATCGCCTGCCACCCGGTCCCGGGAGTCCATCTCAATCTATAGACTTTTGAATCGACAGCGGATACAAAAAAAAGATCCTCTCCGTAATTTACAATATTAGTTCCTGCCTTAACAGCCGGGCAGGTGGCTCCTCCAAGGTTCGCGGAAGAAGGGGTCCATGTGAGAGCAATTGGGTCCCAATAAGTGTCGTAGATCTTACTGTCAGTGGAAGAAACGAAATAAACATGTTGCGCTGTTGCAATCATATTTGTAAACATTTTTACATTAACTGTAGAAAGAGGACTTTTAGGACACCAAAAGCCATAATTCAATACTTGTGATAAAAGCGATTGGCTTGCCAATAAGCTTATTGATAGTAATAAGTGAAATAAAAATGATTTTTTCATACAATTTCGTTTTAATATTTAGTTTGTTCAGAGAATATTTTCCTATTCCTGCTTCACCATTTTACGGATTGTAATTTCCCCTTCTGTTTCCAGGTGAAGAAAATAAACTCCGTTCACGAGCTCTGCAGTATTTATAACAGAAGCCGAATGAATGGTTCCGCTGTAGATCATTTCGCCTAATGCGTTCGTTAACTTAACCAGCGTGAGCCCGCGCACTCCTTCTATTCTAAGCGAAGCGCTGAACGGATTCGGGGATGCCGAGATCCCCGGGATATTTCCGGCGCCGGCCATACCCACGCAGGTGTTCACTACGATAGCGGAAGAGGCTGTGCCTGTGCAGCTGTTCACTGTATCGGTCCACGCGTAGGTTACAGTGATGGTGCCGGTTCCTGCGGTCCAGGGGTCGAAGGTATTACCGCTTACGCCCGCACCGCTATACACTCCTCCGGCCGGTGTGCCCGGTGTTAACGCGAACGGGCCATCGCCTGAGCAAACAACAGTCGTGCTTTCCGTATAGGAAACAGTTGGCGTCATGAGAACATTTACGGTAACAGAAGTTGTATCGCTGCAACCGCTGCTGGTTCCGGTAAGCGTATAGGTTGCAGTTGCCGCCGGAGAAACGCTTACGTTGTTCCCGCTTAAATTGCCCGGCTGCCAGCTGTACGTTGCAGCCCCTGAACCGTTGAGTGTAACGGAACTTCCGGAGCAAATGGTTGCAGTAACTGCAGAAGCAGAAACAGCCGGGGTGGTATTTACCGTAAGGGTAACAGTAGCAGTATTCGAGCAGCCCAGCGCGTTCGTTCCGGTAATGGTATAGCTGGTGGTAGCCGTTGGATCAGCGGTGACCACTGTACCGCTGGTTGCGCTCAGTCCCGCCGGGGGCGCCCAGCTGTATGTGCTGGCGCCTGAAGCGGTAATGGTGGTGCTGTCCCCGCTGCAAATAGACGAAAGCGCAGCGTTCCCGTTTACCGTTACAGGGGCAGGATTGCTAATGCTGACGGTTACATTGAAAATATTCATCGCCGCATCGGTTACCGTTACCGTATAGTTACCCGGCGAAAGTGTATTAACGGTTTGCGTTGTATAGCTGCCGGGCGACCATGCGTAGGTATAAGGAGCAAGTCCGCCTGTTGGGGTAACCGTTGCAGAACCATTTGCGCCATTGTTGCAGGTGGGCGCGGCAGCAGTATAAGACGCGCCAAGAGCAGGAATATCGGTGAGGCGGCCCCACACCGCATCAAGCGTACTCAGAAGCTGTGAATTCAGGATAAAGGGATCATACTCGAGGTTGTTCCCCATAGAGTAAGAGTATCCGTACAGCGCATTGTCGCCCTTGTTCATGGTAAGCACAGTACCATAGTCGGTGGCTTTGCCGCCAGTTGAATTCACCCAGAGGACCCGCATGGTTACCGGATCTATTTTAATAATGGCGATATCCTCGGATGAACTGACAGGATTATAGTTACGCGCCAGCAGGTAATAATTGCCCTCTAGCTGTATCTTCCGGTTGTAATATGCGGACAGGTACAATTCGCCTGTGGAACTCATGGCCATTCCGGCCAGGTAGCTCGCACCGAAACCATGGACCTGGTAATACCCGAGATAAGCGCCGGCGGAGCTGAATTTGATCACCGCTGCACTATTATTACTTGCATCCAGCGTCACCGTATCCGTTGCGAAAGGGATCGTATCGCTTAGCGAAAGGCTTACGTAGTAATTACCGGAAGGATCTGAAACGATATCTGTAGAAGCATCGTTCCTCAGCGATCCGAAGCTCATGGCCATCTGCTCCAGCCCGGACGAAGCGTTGTAACGCACTACGCCTATGTCGCTCTGGCCATTACTGTTGAGCGTGAACGAGCCGAAAGTGGGGCTTTGATTAAAATCGGTAAGCACGAGGATGTTGCCACTGCTTTCTATCGTCATGGAGCGGATGTATTCATTTCCTGTTCCCCCTCCTTTTTTGGCCCACATGCAGGCGCCGGTGCTGCCGTTGTATTTGGCCACAAACATATCCTGCGATGATGCTGTATACGAGTACACACCCCAGGTGCCTGCACCCGAAAAATCTCCACCCACATATATATTTCCCGCCGCATCCGTAGTAAGGGCCTGACCGAATTCAAAGCCCGCTCCAGAGCTCCTGGAAGCCCATAGGGCCGTCCCTGCTGAATTGTATTTAACGAGGAACATATCACCGGAGCCGGAGGATGTGAGCGTAAAGCTGCCGAAAGTGGCGGTGCCGGATAAGGTCCCGGTTATATAAATGTTGCCGGCGGCATCCGTTTCATTGTCTCTGATATAGATAGTGGTACCGTATGTCTTGATCCAAACCGGCACGCCCACCGAATCAAACTTTGCGAGGTAGGGTATGCCGGACGGGCCGCCGTTCACGGTATAGGTTCCTATGGTAACGGTATTGCTGATAATGCCGGCAGAATAAAGGTGCCCACTCGCGTCGGAGGCCAGCATAGCCGAAATGTTGCTGGATGAAGTTGAGCTTTTTCCTGGTGTCACCCATACCCAATGCGCGGGCTCGGTAATGATCGTAGTGTCTTGCGGGGAAATGCAACCTTTGGAATCGGTTACCTTTACCCAATACGGCGTGGTATAGCTGCAGTTGCCTATTCCCGTCGCCGTTGAGCCGGTGCTCCACTGGTAAATGAAAGGCCCTGTGCCATACAGGGGTGCGGCCACCCAAATGGAATCATTGGAGTGGAACATAATGCTTTTGATGATACCCGGCTGAGGCATATTGAAATTAGCCGTGAGGGCGCAGCCTGATCCGTCGGTCACGGTTACGCTCTGGCTGCCGCCCGGCAGGTTGTTGTTCTGCGAAGCAGCGCCGGCATTGGCCGACCAGCTGTACGTATATGGTCCGCTGCCACCGTAAACAGTTGCTTTGGCAGAACCGTTTGTTCCGCCTGCGCAGGTAACCGTGCTTGCTATCGTGGTGCTGATCCTGAAGCCCAGCTGAACGGAGGCTGTCGCAGCACAGCCCAGCGTATCTTTTACAGTAACGGTGTAAGCGCCCGCAGAGAGGCCGCTCAACGATGAAGCAGCGCTGCCGTCGCTCCAGCGGTAGGTATAAGGCGCGGCACCACCGGAAACAATAGCAGAAAGGGCTCCGTTGCTTCCGTTGCAGGCAGGTGCTGTTGTTGTCAAACTGGCGGTCATGGTACAATTGTCCAGGTCGGTAAATCTTCCCACGAACCAGTCGTGATAGTTGTTCGCCCCTCCGCTCCAGGTCATGGTCTGCCCGTCTATCGTGCTTGTGTTGTTAAACGCGCCGGTGCAGTATATGAATCCTCCGGCGGTATTGTACTGTATGGAGGTACCTACGAGATCTTTTGTTCCTCTAACGGCCTGCGACCAGAGATGAACACCTGCAGGGCTGTACTTGGCGAACATCAGCTGCGTTCCGGAAGTGGAGGCGACAGGGGGCGTTTCGTAAGAGAACAGGTTGTTTACGTTACCTGCTTTGTTGATGAGCTGGTTGAAGTGACCATACACCAGCAGGTTGCCCGCCGCATCAAGGGCCATGCCTTTGTTACGGTCATTAGAAAGTGAAATATCGCCCCTGGCCCACTGGCAAACACCTGTTGAGCTGTATTTGGCTACATAGCAGTTCGCGCTTTTGGAAAGTGAGGCGATCGTTACGCCATTATGAAAATCGAGCGTGTTGAGCAGCGAACCCA
>JBJMLS010000282.1:0-20429 GCA_045805185.1 Bacteroidia bacterium
CTGTAGTAATTTTCGCCTTTTAGAGGAAAGAAACCGCAGAAGTTTGTTTTAGAAGGAAAGAGGATCAATTTATCACTTTCAAGCCCCCAACTTAAAACTGTATCGGCAACAAAGAACCTGTTCTCATAAGTGCCGCCTTCAAAATTAAAGTTGAGCTGGTGCCGGACCGGACTTTTTGCCCCATCGCAGGCGATCAGGTACTGTGCTTTTATTTCAATATCAGCTGACTCGCTTTTTAAATTTGTGAGAACATGGCCCTCGTGTTCTTTCAGAGACAGGAATTCCGTTTTCCAAAGTACCTCCCTGTTGTGTTCCCTGAGATTTGAATACAGCAGCTCCTCGTTCCTGCTTTGCTCAAATGCAAAAAGATATTTGAACTCGGAAAGCCCAGTTCCGATTTCTCCGATCTTTACTTCAGCTTTTCGTTTTCCTCCGGAGTAAATATTGAAGGAAGACATTTGAGTACCCTGACTGAGAACACGATCAACGAGTCCCAGCTGTTGGTAGATCTCCAGGCTGCGCGCTGTAACTGCAATTGCCCTCGACTCTTTAGTTGGCCCGGCCTTGTGATCCACAATAATGAACTCTATACCGAAACGCATCAGTTGATTCGCTGCCATTAGACCGGTTGGGCCAGCGCCGATGATCAGTACCTGTGTTTCCATAAGGCAATGAATAATTTTAATCTTTTATTCCTTCGATCACCTCTTTTATTTTTTCCATAAAGGCAGGCATTCCGCTTTCCGAATGCTTGTGGCCGGCCTCAGTTCCAAAACCTTTTTGGGTCCAGGTAAGTTTTGTTCTGCCATTGCCAAGATCTGAAAGCGTATAAGTAATTCTTGAATAATTCTCCGGCTTGTCTTCCAGACCTGAAAAGCCGCTCCAATAGCTGTAGCTGATCTTTTGTTGAGGAATATTTTCCAGTATTATTCCTTTATCCCGGTATTTGTGACCTTCGTATTCTCCCTGGAAAATAACCTCGCTTCCGGGTTTCCAGTCCGTGATGGTTTCTGTTCCGAACAGGTAATCTTTAATGATTTTTGGATCGGTCAGGCCTTTCCATAATTTTTCAAGGCTCGCATTGAGCTCAATACTTCCCGAAACTTCCAGGTCATGTAGCATAATAACTATTTTAATTTATCTAAAAATAAGAAAATTCTTTTACAGCGGCTATGATACAATAAGGCACCGGACGACCTTGCATTTATTTTTCATTTACTTTGGTGATCTCTATTTCTACCCGCCTGTCATACTTATCACCTTTACCTGTAGGAAAATCTGATTTTAGCCCTTTGTATTCGAGGCGTGATGGATCAATTCCATTCTGAATAAGATAATCGTAAATGACTTTAGCCCGTGCAACGGAAAGATTAAAAAGACCGGTGTCGAAATCCTCGCCATCATTACCGGGTGGTTGACAACAGACATGACCAAGGATCATAATGGAATATTGTTTTTTTTCCTGCAGGGTTTGTTTCAGGCTATCCAATGCTGGATAAGATTCGGGAAGTAAAAAGTGACGGCCGCCGACAAACAGAATATTCTGAAGCGTGATTTTATCCCCGACTTTTTGATTGTCGGAGAGTACACTTTTTTTAGTAGTTGTTTCCTCTTTCGGAGCTTCCTTTTCTTTTTTTCTTTCACCGGTAATTTCTATCACTGCTCTGCGACTCTCATCGAGCTTTTCTTTTGAAAGTTTACCTGTGAGGGTTAGTTCTCCTCTGCCCTCCACTTTTGTAAACCAACTTTCTTTAAATCCTTTTTGCAGTAAAGCTTCTTTTAGGGCAATCGCTCTTGCCTTCGAAAGTGAATCGTTATATAGTGTATTTCCCCGCTCATCGCAATAGGCGAGAATGCTTATCCCGGTTATATCTATACTATCTGTTTTTTGCAGGAATATGTTCAGATCAGCCAGTTCTTTTTCTGAGAGAACCGATTTATTTGTGGCAAAGTGGACAACATGAGAAAGAGTTTGCTGCGCTTTCGAAGTCAACAGGAAAGAAGTAAAGACGATGAGAAGGTAGCGTGTCATGGAAATAAAACCGTACAACTAATTTAGGAATTTTTACGAAGAATACGGATCGCTCTCTCAATGTATTTTTCCGGCGTTAAAAGCGCCTGTTGTATTTTCCGGGCATAATGAATGCTATCCATGACTTCCTTATTTTTCTCGTGTAATTTTTCGTAAGCTTCGTCTACAAGTGTTTTTTGCTCTTCAATAAGTAGCTTTTGTTTTTGTGTAATGCGAAAACGCTTAAAGAGGAAAATTGAAAACAGAACAACCACAAGAAGTACTCCGGCAACCGCAGCGATGATAATTTGCTGCCTTTTCTGTTCTTCTTCAGCAACAGCTTTCAGTTTTCCCTGCTCAGCTTCCGATTTGACCTTCAGCTCCGCTTCTTTTTTCTCAACTTCGAAGCTGGTACGCAGGTCGCTGAGTTGTTTACTGTTATTAGAATTGAAAATGCTGTCGGTAAATTGTTTGAATAACCTGTGGTTTACATAGGCTCTCCTGTAGTCGCCTGTTTCGGCATAAGCTTTCGCTAATTTATCATAACACAGGCTCATACCTTCCACATCTTCAATTTCAAAAGCAATAGACAAGCCTTTTTCGCTGCAGCTGATCGCGGAAGAATAATCACGTTCATCAATACACGAACTGGCTAAATTAATATAGCAGGTTGCAATACCGAATTGATCTTTGATAGAAAGGTATTTCTCAAGCGCGCGGTTAAAATATTCCCTGGACTTTATAAATTCTCCAAGGCCATGGTAGGCCGCACCAATATTGTTGTAATTTGAACCAAGCGTATACGGATCCGTAGTATTTCCATAAGCCGTAAGTGATTTAAAATGGTATTCCAGGGCTCGCGCAAAGTCTTTTTTATCGGCATAAACCGCGCCCATGTTTCCATAGCACCTCGCCAGCCCGTTTTTTGCATCGGGATGCGATGCAGCGAGTTTTTCGCAAATGTGCAGGTCCTTTTCAAAATATTCCAGCGCTTTTGCATAATTTTTTTCTTTCGAATAAACAATGCCAATATTGGTGAGGCAGTTCCCGATTCTTTTTTGGTCACCTTCTTCTTCACATTTCTGTAATGCTTTTTGATAATATTCCAGCGCTCTTGGATAATTGGACTGGTAGTCATAGATCATCCCCGTATTTGTATAACAGGTTCCAAGGCTTCTTACGTTGCGCAGTTTAATTCCAAGTTTTTCTGCTTCTTCCGCCTTAAGAAGCGCGTCGTTATAATTACCCGTATTGATAAGCTCCAGGCTAAGCAGGTTTAAGGTCCGCATGCGCTGCGTATCATTAACGCAGAATTTTAAAGAGCCGTTAAGTGAGTCTGCAATGGAGTTTTGTGCGGCAGCAAACCCCGGACCGGCAAAATTTAAGATCAGAAAACAGGTTAAACGTTTCATCTGGTAAGACAAGGTAGGGCTTTTCCAGGAAAACAAAACAAAAAACACAGGCCGTCGGCTGCTTAACCTTAATTATTTATTCCGCCTGTCACTTCAATTTTTTGTCCATTGACCCATTTGGCATCTTCTGAGCAGAGGAAAGCGACCACGCCTCCGATATCGTCAGGGCGCCCCACTCTTCCCAAAGGAGATTGAGCGGCAAGAAACGCTTTCATTTGAGGATTGTTCCTGATGGCGGCATTATTAAAGTCGGTTTCAATGGGTCCGGGCGAAACAACATTTGCACGGATCCCGCGCGAGCCATATTCCTTTGCTACGTATTTGGTGAACACTTCAATGGCTCCTTTCATACTGGCGTAAACGGAATAGCCCGGAACGCAGAAACGGGTACTGCCGGAAGATACATTGATCACGCAGCCATGGTCATTGATGAGATGAATTGTTTTTTGCGTTAGAAAATACACGCCTTTGAAATGTATGTTCAGCAATTGGTCAAAGTTTTCTTCTGTAACCTGTGCTATCGGAATACTGGCGCCTATACCCGCATTGTTCACGAGAAAATCAAAATTTTCCCGGTTCCAGTTTGATCTTAATGCTGCAAGCAAGCTATCCACAAAGCCATTGAGTCCTTTTATATCGGAAACGTCGAACTGAAGAGCAAAGGCTTTTTGTCCCATCGCTGTGATCTCTTTTACCACGTTTTCAGCTTCTGTCTTATTGCTGTGGTAAGTGAGCACAACATCATTTCCCTTGTGCGCGAGGGAGAGCGCCATGTCTTTGCCAAGTCCCCTGCTTCCTCCTGTTACTAATGCTATTTTTGTCATTTTAAGAATAGTTAAAGTTCAAAATTACTTTTTTTTTAATGCATATTCAGTTTTGCCTTTACTGTAATTCCGGTATAACAAGGGAAAAGGCATAAAAAGTTTCAAGGGCAATTTGCTTACAACGCGAATCATACACGCTATCCTGCAAAGGCGTTTTATCAAAAGCCTTCGGGTCCTCGTAAGTTGTCGCTATCCGCAATTCTGCAGCAGGAATAAAAGGACAGTTCTCTTCCGCTTCACTGCAGGTCATGATTGCCGCAAATTTTTCAGTTGGATTTTCAGTGTCATTATAGATCTTAGAGAAGCAGGGAACAGGGGGCTCATCGCCGGCATAAAAAACGGAATACACCGGGTTTTTTTCAGTTCTTTCCGCTGTAATGTTAAAGCCATTTCTCTTAAGCGCATTGATCGCATTGACATTAAAGGCGCTGACTTCGGTTCCTCCTGAAAAAGCTCTTACATTTTGAGTCTTGAAATAATGAGCTGCAACTGTTGACCACACCTGTCCGAAATGGCTTCGCCGCGAATTATGGGTGCAGATATAGATGAGGTTTACAGGCTCATGTTTTAGTTGTTTAGCTGAGATGTACGCGGCTATTTTCCCGAGCAACTCTTTTCGCTCATCAGGAATAAAGGAAAATTCAGCGAGAAGCCGATCACAATAATTTTTGATGGGTGTAAACATTTTTTAACGGTATTAACAGCATTTCCTGCCCGGCGCACAACAAGCCTGATCAGTCTGTAGTTCAGATAAAGATAATTTTTTCTTGTTTCCCGGAGCTCCGCAATTCTCTTTTGCCAGGCAGTCCGTATGTTTGGAAGTTAACAGAAAAACGCCTTCTCTATATTCCAGTCCGTATTTGCCCACAGTGTCGGATTGGTATTCAACTTCGATTTCAAGGTCTTCCATACCAAGCGCTCGTTCTGATAAGAGAATAATATCTATCAGCTTTTGAGGTTTTAAGCGATGGTCAAAGTCACTGGCATTCCATAGCTGGAAGTTAGCGACTTTTTCATGGCGGATCGTTCCGCCGCAATCGATAAAATCTTTGGTTATAATTCCGACCTCTGTAACGTGGAAATGTTCCGGTACAGGGGATCCGCTAGAAAGCTGGAAATTGACAGCTGTTACAGCCTCAAGGTGTTTTTTAATTTCTGAGAGTTTCATGGTGTTTTAGGTTAATTGTTTATCGGGTTATAACGATTAATTATAATAAATTTTTTTAATCAGTGCCGGCTACTTTGCTCCTGCGTTCCAGGAGGATCGTGTCGCGCCATACGCCGTTCATTTTTCCAATCTTCTCGCGTGTGCCAAGAAGCCTGAATCCGTTTTTGTAATGTAAGTGCAAACTGCTTTTATTTTCAGGAAAGATCCCTGCCTGCAAAGTCCAGGTATTATTTTCTTCGCTCGATCGGATCAATTCAGGTAGCAATTTACTTCCTGTTCCTTTTCCCCTGTGATCAACGCTAATGTATATGCTCACTTCGGCTACACCCGCATAAACGCATCTGTTTGAAACTGATGTAAGTGCCGCCCAGCCAAGGATCTCACCCTTTTCAGTTGCTATAAAACGGCTGTGCTCCAGATGCGCCTTATCCCATTCCAGCCAGGATGGAGCCTCCGTTTGAAAAGTAGCCTGACCGGTGGCAATGCCTGCAAGATAAATTTCTGCAACAGAAGAATAATGTATTTCTTTTAACCCTGTAATTTCCATTTAACAGCATTTGGTTTTTCTGGTGAAGGTCCCGAAAAAAGTTGAAAGGTAACTTTTTGCGTTTTCCCATTCTTTTTCATCAATGCAGTAACATACTTTCACGCCTTCAATTTCTCCTTTGATCAATCCTGCTTCTTTTAGTTCTTTCAGATGTTGAGATACGGTGCTTTGTGATAGCGGAAGCTCCTCAACTATATCTCCACAGATGCAGGCCTGTTTTTTGACGAGCAGCTCCAGGATCGCGATCCGGGCCGGATGCCCCAGCGCTTTTGCATACCTTGCAATTTTGTTTTGCCGTACTGTAAACTCTTCTGTTTTGGCGCTTCCCATCTGTAATGCTTTAATAAACCGTATCTATTGATCGCAAAAATACGATTAATTAATCATCCCGGCAAATTTTTTTGAAAAGTTACTTATTTTTTTAAACCAGCTCTTCCTCACGGAAAGCTTCATTGCTATTTTATCTTTATGTTATAATCGGAAACAGGCGAATAAAATTTATTACATTTGAAACTATGATCACGGCGCTCATAATAGACGATGAAAAAAGCGGGAGAGAGACCCTTGCTTTTCTGTTGGAAAGGCATTTTCCCGGGCAGGTACAGGTATTGGCAACCGGGCTGAGTGTTAAAGAAGGAATCGATCTGGTAAAAAAACATCATCCCTCTCTGATCTTTCTCGATATGGAAATGCCAGGAACTCCGGGTTTAAGCCTGTTAAAAGAGATCGGAACGGTCGATTTGGAAGTTATTGTTACCACAGCGCACAGGGATTATGGAATTGATGCGCTCAAAGCCGGAGTTTGTGATTACCTGTTAAAACCTGTCGATGTGGACGAGCTCGGGGCAGCAATAAAAAAAGTAGACGCGAAATTAAGCGCCAGGCAGGAAGAGCTTGTGTTTAAAAAGATCATGAACTCTGTGGGAGGGCTCAACCAACAAAAATCCAAAGTTTCCCTCCTGATCGGGCATAATAAAACGGTGTTTGTAGAAGCTGAATCGATTGTGCGTTGTGAAGCGGATGGGAATTATACAAAGATCTGGTTCACTACCGGAAAAATGGAACTGGTAACTAAGCTGATCAGGGAAATGGAAGATACGCTGGCTTCTTTCAATTTTTTCAGGATACACAAATCGCACCTCGTAAATCTGGAGCACGTAAAAGCTTACCTTAAGTCCGATGATGTCATAACAATGACGGATGATGCCATTGTACCTCTCTCAAGGAACAGCAAGGCTGATTTTCTAAAAAGGATGAACCTTTAACACAGGAACCGCCTGTTTCAATGCAGTTCATACACTATACGGTACAGTTCATCAAGTTTACCTATTCCTAAAAAGGGTTCAGGCTAACTTTAAGATAATAAAAACTACAGCCATGAATATTTTTACCCTTAAACTAAAGAATGCGATCATAATGTTGTTTGCGTTCCTTGCACTGCAGGCTGCCGCACAGGTGGTACCCTGCGGTTATGACCTTGCGCACGGTTACCTGATGTCGACTGATAAAAAGTACAGTGAAGATCACAATGCTATAGAAGAAAAGATCAGGGAAACCCTCCGCAACCAACCCACGGGTAAAATGCAAACTGCGGTGTTGGATATTCCAATAGTGGTCCATGTCATTCACCTCGGTGAAGCGATCGGAACCGGCACCAATATTTCAAATGCCCAGATTCTTGGGGCGATTCAGGGAGTGAACGACAGGTACAAGGGCGCCAATGGTTTTGGCGTTGACATGCAGATCAATTTTTGCCTTGCCATTCGCGACCCGAATGGAAATCCAACAACAGGGATCAATCGCGTTGATGGATCTGCAATTCCGAATTATACAACCAATGGGATCTTCGCCTTACAAGGTGTCAGCCCCGCTTCCTGCACCAATAATTCGACGGCGGTAAAGGACCTGAGCAAATGGCCCACTTCTTCTTACCTTAATATCTGGGTTGTAAATAAGCATTGCTATACTGCAGGAACACTTGTAGGACAAGCCTCCGGGCAAACAGGTTCCGCATACGACGGGATTACTATCATGGCAAGCTATACCTTACAATCGGACATTTCTCTTGCGCATGAGCTTGGTCACATGCTTTTACTTAACCATACTTTTCAGGGTGATGCCGGCGGAACGGTTTGTCCGGCGGATACTTCCTGTGCGAATAACGGAGACCTGATCTGTGATACGCCGCCTCATAAAATGTACGATTGGGGCGCTACTAATCCCTGCAGCGCTACGGGGGTCTGGAATAACTCCAGGTACAATTACATGTCGTACTCCTGGGCAAATGTGCCCGGAACGTTCAATGCAACTAACTGTTATTTTACGCAGGGACAGAAGGACAGGGCAAGAGCGGCCGCTTATTCAGTCAGTGTCGAGAACTACCTGAACTCGAACGCTTGCACACCACCTTCACCACTGGACGCAGGGATTCAACGCTTTCTCTATCCCGTCAAAACGATCTATACGAACGACTGTTCACTTTCAGGGCCGGTTAATCCTGTTGTGCAACTTAAGAATTACGGCCTAAGCGCTTTAACAGCCGTGAACATAAATTATCATGCAGATAATAATCCTGTGAGTGTTTATGCCTGGACCGGAAACCTGCAACCGGATTCTTCAGTAAGCGTTAGCCTTCCTGCACTTACGCTTTCACAGGGCGCTCATAGCTTTATAGCCTATACCTCGGCCCCCAATGGCGGCGTGGATGCGTTTATGACAAACGACAGCTCGAATGCATTTACAGATTATGTGCTGAGTAAAACTTCTGCAATGACCTTAAGCACGAATGCCATTGATCCGATCTGCTTCGGCGATAATAACGGATCTGCTTCGGTAGCGGCAAGCTCTTCTCCATCAAAGTTTGAAGTAGTAGAAAATTGGGAAGGAGCGACAACGGATTGGACAGTCGTGAATGGATCGGAAGTGAACCATTGGGTAATCGGAACTGCTGTTGCGAGCAGTGGAAATAAATCCATTTATGTGACTACGGATAACGTGACCAATACTTACCAAGTGAATGCTTCATCTTCGGTTCATGTGTACAAAGACTTTTATTTTCCTCCGGGAGCGACCAATATCAAAGTTAAATTCGACTGGGAATGCCTGGGAGAAGGCGGAGGTTTCCAGGGTGTTGACAGGCTTCGTGTTTATTTGGTGCCCATTACACAATATCCTCAATCGTCTTATCAAATGGGTGCTGCACCATTCTTTACATCAACAGCGATCGGTTCTTATTATTCGCAGGCGACATTTAAAACCGATTCTATCATTGGACTCGATGCAAATGCAGGATTGACAAAGCGTTTGGTATTTAACTGGAGAAATAATTCGGCGGCGGGAACACAGGCGCCGGCGGCTTTGGATAATATCAGCGTGAGCTATGATCTTCCTGCCATCTCTTCGTTCACCTATTCCTGGAACACTAATCCTGTGCAGAGTAGCGCAGTGGCAAATGCGCTTACGGGCGGAACGTACACAGTAGTGGTGAAGGATGGCAACAATTGCCTGGACAGCGCAGCTGTAACCCTTAACCAGCCGGCGCCCTTTACTGTAAGTATTACCGCAAACGACAGCACTTCGTTTTGTCCTGGTGATTCGGTCATCCTTAGCTCAGGCGCGGCAAATTCGTACGCCTGGAACAATGGTGATCTTACACAAAGCACAACGATCTTCACTGCCGGAACTTATTCGGTAACGGCGACGGATGCGAATGGCTGCAGCGGAACTTCCAATGGAATAACTGTTACTTTACTTCCTGCGGGAAGCTGTACAACCGGACTAAACACTTTAGAGCAGCTCAATGGCCTCGTATTATTTCCGAACCCGGTGCGTGATGTTCTGAATATTGAAGCTACTGATGTAGCCAGCGGTACATACAAATTCATTTTAACGAATGAACTGGGACAAATACTCGTGAATGAAACACAAAAAGTTGAGAACGGGATAATTGCCAAAACAATTTCTCTGAAAGAGTTAGGAGCCGGCATCTATTTTCTGAATGTAGAATCGGGCGCAGCTAATGTCACGATAAAGGTGAGTAAAGTGGATCAGTAAGTTCTAAAGATAATTTAAGCCCCCGCCAATGGCGGGGGTTTTTATTTTGTTTCTTTTTTCAGATTTGATCAGTGCCTTTTTGGAGTTTTTCTATAAAAAACCTGAGGCCTAATACGATCGTGCAGGGTAATCCGATCCACAAGGCTTCACTTTTGATCACCCTTAATCCACGTTCGCTGAAAAACTTCGCAGCGCCTAATGGAGAAACCTGGATGGGTCGCCAGGGAAAGAAGTAACGCGTATTGCTGAAAGGTGAGAAATAAGCCACGCCTAATCCACCGTTGGTAAGTGAATCGAGTAAACCGTGGGAAAGTGTACAGATAAAAAATAAAAGAAAGAGTTTTCGCTTTTCCAGGATACTGTATCCGCTTTTATAAAAGGCCGCAGTGATCAGTAAAGCAAAAAGAAGCGCGAAGAAAATACTATGCGAAAAGCCACGGTGGCCAAAGGTGCTGTCGTAAGGAACACCGAGTTTGTATCCTATGAAATCGGCATCCGGAATAATGGTGCAAACTATACAAAGCAAAACGGTTTTGAGAAGCAGTTTCCTGGCGCTTAATTTACTGATGGTATAACCCAGCGCCGCGTGACCGAAGAGAGATGCCATTTGTCCTGTTTATTTAAGATAAGACACGGCGATGATCTGGATCTTTCGCTCTGCCGCTGCATAAGGGCTATAAACCGAATTCCGGGTGTCCTTCACATCGTCGCTCACTTTACTCTGGGACAGTTCCCCGATATCTTCTTCAAAGAATTCTATTCTTCCTTCTGCTTCATTGGTATTGTTAATGTACTTTACAAACATCCCGTTCTTGTATTCTTTAAAATAATTCTGCAAACTGCTCACCCGCCTCTTGGCAAGGTTGACGTTGTAATCGGTGGAGGCGAGGGGAGAACAGAAACCTTTCATGGTGATCTTCACTTTCTCTCCGCGCGCCAGTACTTTCTCCAACAGCTCCGCGAAGCGGTCCAGATCATGCATGCCGGCTTCCACACTGTCTTCAAAGAAATTCTGAACACGGTTCAATGCGTAGGTCTTCGGATCGCCTTCGAGACCATGCGGATATTCTTCTTCGTATTTTGGTTTCAGCGCGATGTACTCGTCGTATGTTTTTTTATAGGTCTTGGTGGTTACGATCGCCTTTGTTTTTGGATTGGGCTCATCGTTGTGAAAAAACAAAGTGAGCGGAACCAATACTTTCATTTGATTGATCAGGATCTTTGAACTGTCCACGGGTGGTGGTGGCTCTTCCAATGAAGGTATAGAGAAGCTGTAAATGTCGTTACAACAGCTTTGCTTTTCCTCAAAATAGGAACCGATCCGATTGGAGGAAATATAAGCTCTGTTCTTCCTGGTACTCACGCTGTAATAAATATCATTTAGCGGACTGTTGATCGGGTATCCTGCATTTTCAGGCTCACCGAATTTCCCGTCTTTGTACAGGGATTTGAAAATATCGAATCCGCCAAGGCCCTTGTGCCAGGTACTGCTGAAATAAAGTGTTTGGTTGGCGCTTACAAAAAAGGGAGTTATTTCATCTTCTACGCTGTTTACTTTTTTCCCTGCATTTACCGGTGCGTCATAGGTGCCATCTTTATTTATTTTGCTGAACCAGACGTCCATTCCGCCTTCGCCTCCACTGCGGTTGGAAGAAAAGAACAAATACTCCTCATTCTTTATTTCACCAACATTGGGTTGCGTATTATTTCCTGAAGAGTTGATAAGTTGCGGTAAGGCTTGTAATTCTGACCAGCTGTTGTTCTTGTATTCTGAATAATAAATTCCGCAGTTGAATGTACTCGCATTTAACTGCTGGCAACGGGTCACATAAACAGTCGTGAGCGTTTTATTAAAGCAGGTGTTGGCTGTATGAATCCCATTCTTATTAAAAAGTGAATCAAGGGCTTTTGCCTTCATCCATTTTTCATTGCGGTTAGTTGAGGTGTATAGCTTATTGTAATTGATGTTGTTTGCCTTGTCGCGGTCATTGCTGAAGCGAAGTGAAGAAAAATACAGTATAGAATCAAATTCGAAAGGGGCATATTCCGAAACTTTGCTGTTCACATTCGAGTCAAGATGTTCAATTTTAACATCAACCGGATTTTTCATCAGGATCAGTGCAAGGTCGCAGGATTCGCTCTCCATCTTTGCTTTCACGGCAAGCTTCTTTTTTTCGGGGTCCTTGCTGCTCCGGTTCTTCTGAGAGTATTTGTTGAACATTTTCTTCGCTTCCTTGTAGCGCGCCTTACTTTTCAGGATCTCACCTAACCAAAAAGTCACTTCAGGATAAAGCTTGCCATTGTCTTTCTTAAAGACAACCTGGTACCAGTGTTCAGCTATATCGGTATCGTAATTCAGCCTGCTTGCTTCAGCATATTTATACTGGTAATCCATCTGGGAGGAATCAACAAGTATGATCTGGTTGTAGATCTGAGCGGCATTGAAGTAATCTTTTTCCTTCATCGCTTCCTCTCCTTGCCGAAGAAGCGTTTTAAGAGTTTGAGAAGAGGCGCTAAAAGAAATAAATAAAAGGAAGAATGCAAGTATGCAGATGAGTTTTACTGAATAGCCAATTGTTTTACGCGTCATACGAATATTTTCTATTTTGAATTCTTCTTCTTACTGCTTCGGTGTATGCTTATTATTTCCAATTCACTCCTGACTACATATATACCGGACAAACTCTTTTCTTTGGAATGAACAGCACTTCTTTCCTGAACACATAAATTACAGCGAACTCCACCGCGCCTTTTCGATTGGTGGCCGCTTTAAATGCGGAAGTATTCACATCGTAACTCATGCCGAATGTCCAGGCTTTATGCTCGTAACCAACACGTGCAATTACCGCATCCCTGGCGCGGAGATAGATTCCCGCGTTAATGGACTGCCTTTCTTTAGGGTCAAGGATCAATGCAATTTTCTCTCCAAGTACCGTTTCCTGAAATTTTCCCTGGCGCTCATATAACACCTCGGTGATCAGATCTATTTTGGGAGCCACCGGATAGGCGAAATTAAAATACGCGGCGGTCTTCATGTCAAGCCGGATATTATCGTTTTTGAAATAGGACACTCTGGGAACATTTACATGTGAGAAGGCCACTCCTGCAGTTAGGGATGCTCTTTGTTTGATCAGGTATTGCACCGCGCCTCCCGTATTCAGATCAAGGTAGGTGCGGGACTGCAGTGCAAAGTTTTCTCCGTTGGAAAGCGCCGGATTATAGGCGTCGCCATCATATTGACTGTCGAAGGTGAGCTTGTTCGTGCGAAAACCTATATTGGAAATGCCGGGCTGTATCCCCACGCTCACTAGCAGAGTAGAGTCCTTTAATCTTTTGATATAAGACATGGGAATATACAGCTGTGTCGTCCCATAGCGGCTGTCGCCCGAAACATCATTGTTGAATACAAACCCAATTCCAGTATAATCGCCCTGTTTCTTCTTAACGGGCCTTCGCATATCGGCCATAAATGAGAATGTGGAATAAGGTACAGGCACTGTTCTCCATTGGCTCCGGTAAATTGCCCCCGCACGGTATTCGCCATCAAAGAAACCGGTGAATGCCGGATTCAGATTTACGGGAGACATGCCATATTGGGAAAAATGTATGTCTTGTGCGAGCGCTGGCATGAACACCGTGGCAAGCGCCGTTATGAGCAATGTATTTTTAATTTTTCTCACGTTCATCGTATTAGAGTTACGTTTCCTTTCTTAAAAAATTCTTCTTCTTCAACACATCCGCCTTTCAGGTAATAACCGTAAACGCCGGGATCCACTTTCATTCCTTTGAATGTTCCGTCCCACCCAATTGCCGGATCCTTGCTTTCAAATACAAGATCACCCCAGCGATTGTAAACCGCCAGGTAAAAAAACGGCAGGGATTGTCCTCTTATCCGGAACACATCATTATGCCCGTCACCGTTTGGCGTAAATGTATTTGGTATAAACAAGTTCCCATCCTTGCTGATGTGCACCGTTTTCGCCTGCATTGTATCTGCACAATTCAAAGATCCGGGTACGTTGGCGATAAGCACAACATTATACGTTCCGGCGTTAATATATTCATGTGTAAAACTTTGTTGTGATTCAGAAGAGCCGTCACCAAGGTCCCAGCTCCATGTTGGCGTTGTGCCAGGAGGCGAAGCAGCTGTTCCGGTGAAATTTATTTTTTGAGGATAACAATTATCCTGCGTAAATGTAAAATCGCTGGTAAAATACTGACTGATGGTTACGGTTGTGCTGGTGGTATCATTACAAGCCGGAGTATTGGGCGCGAAGGCGATCATGTTTATCTGGTATGTTCCGGTATCCGGATACAGGTACGAGGGAGTCACCAGGTTAGAAGTATCTCCGGTTGTGGTGTTGTCGCCAAAGTTCCACCAGTAACCCGCCGCTCCAAGGCTATTGTTGGAAAAACTTACAGTGCTGCTGCCGCAAATTACATTGGGCACCGTGGCTGCTGCGACAACTACTTTAGGGCAGGCGAGTACAATGAACTGGAAATCTCTTTTCGTTTCACCAATGTAAATTCCATTGCGGTATTCTTTTACTCTTATTCCGATCACAAAATAACCGAGCAGATTGGGTGTTGCAGTGAGCAAGCCTGTAGAAGAATTAATGGCCATTGGCGTTCCTCCGAGCATGTCGTTCTGAGAGTAGGGAGGAATAAAGATCACGGTGCCATAAGGCGGATTGTTCGGGGGCTGCGGCATTGGGTTAGGAACGTCAGCGCCTTCATAAGGTGTGTACAATTCATACACCAGTGAATCTCCATCATAATCAACAGCTGAATGATCGAATACCAAAGGCTTTCCTGAACAAATAAACGGGGGAGGCCAATTGTTGAATTTAGGATTACTGTCGACCGTTACCACGCTTGTATCCGGAACAATGGCTACGTAGGTTGCGCCTGTCGATTGGGGTGCATTGATGTTTTGTATGTATTGGTTCCTGCAACAACGCTGGTAGACTAACTGGTAGCCGCCGACTCTTGGGGGAAGATATACTGTGTCAATGTAGGTTGTCACTTCATAGCAGAAATTAGTTGGCGGTATGGTGCAGGGGTCACTGATGGTTGGTGGAAGCGTGTCGAGCCCTAAAAAGGTCATGAATACCTGCTGCAGTAAATTATTGTTGTTATCAAAAATGCCGAGGCTGGCCGGACTGTCAAAAGGAGGAACGCCCACCCAGCAATCGCGGTATACTGTTAAGCGGATCTCGTAGTTATACGCATTCAAATACCTGTAGTTCATTTCTCCTCCCACAATATGAGTTGCTTGCAGCCTTACTGGATCGAGGCAGGCTGCTACAAGTAACAGAAGTAAAAAGAACCGTTTAAGCGGCATAATCACATTTATTAAAATTACCTGATCAGTGTTACATTTCCTTTCCGGAAAGTCTCTTCGCCGTTATTGCATTTCACTTTTAAATAATAACCGAAAACTCCCGGATCTGCCTTCATGCCATTGTAGGTTCCATCCCATCCTTTGCTGATCTCATTCGTTTCGAAGACCATTTGCCCCCAGCGGTTGTATACTGCCAGATAAACTTCTGTAATAAAATTACTGCGCACATAAAGTATGTCGTTCCTTCCATCGCCGTTTGGTGTAAATGTATTCGGCAAAAAAACGGTTCCCTGGTCGCAGGTGTTTGCGATCACGTAAATGGTAACATCATCAAGCAGGAACACGCAGCCGCTTGCATCTGTCACCGTAGCTGCATAAGTAGTATTTTGGTGCGGTGATGCTATGGGCGCAAATGAACTGGGGTTATTCAGAGTCACTGATGGCGTCCAGGTAATGGAATAAGGCGGCCCGAGCGTAGTACTGATATTGGATGACTGGCCGTTAACAATGGTGTCCGGATTGGCAATTGCAACCAATTGCGATGCGGTGAGTGTGGAAACATTTACTGTTGTTGCAAGTGTGGACACGCAGGTATCACCGTTGGTATTAATTGAAGTGACGTCAACAGAGTAAGTGGTACTTGCAGTTGGTGAAGCAACAGGATTAGGAATGGCCGATGCGCTGAGAGTGGATGCGGGCGACCAGCTGTAAGCAATTCCTCCGCTTGCGCTGAGCTGTGCAGTTTGGTTCCGGCAAATAGTTGCAGGTGCGTTCACTGAAATGGGAGTGAAACCGCCGATCGTTAATGGGATGGTAGTTGTATCGGGGCAATTGCTGCTGTTGGTTGCGATCAGCGAAATGTTATAGGTTCCCGGAGAGCCATAGGAGTGTGTGGGGTTTTGTGTGAGGCCGCTGTTTCCATCTCCAAAGCTCCAGTTCCATTGTACGGGATTAGCATAAGAGGAATCCGTAAACTGAACAGTGTTCCCGCAGGGTGTAACCGTATAGGTAAAATCTGCGGTGATCCGTGGAAAAAGATTAACAGTAACGCTATCGGTATTTGTACAGGTATTTCCCAATGTGTTTTGCGAGACAATAGAAACGGTATATACAGTCGCTGATGGAGGCGAAGCTATGGGCGTGGCACTATTCGGATTGCTTAATCCTGTAGCGGGAGACCAGCTGTAGCTTATTCCTCCTGAGGCACTCAGCATGGCGCCTTTTCCATAACAGATAGTAGTATCGCCGGCGGCGCCATGAGATCCTGTGAAAATTGTTAAGACTTGCTGTACAGTATCCCTGCATTGGGAATTTGTACCTATCAGGGTTACCGTATACGTTCCCGGATTGGCATAAGTGTGAATGGGATTCTGGAGCGTATCCGCAATACTGTCTCCAAAGCTCCAGTTCCAGTCGGCCGGAACAGTTACAGATTGATCGGTGAAGCTGACCACATTGGAACAGGGATTTGTATTAGCCGTAAAAGCCCCGGCAATTCCGGGATAAACATTGATCACAATTTTTGCCGTATCCCAGATGTTGTAGCAGGCCTGATTATGCACGGCAAGCGATACGGTATAGGTTCCGGGATTTGTAAATGTATGCGTGGGATTGTACACCATTGATGTGGTATCGTTGTTTCCGAAATCCCACATGTATTGAAGCGCAGAGATACTGGTATTGGAAAACTGAACGGTAAGCGGCGAGCATCCTCCCAAAGTATTAGAAGAAAAAATAGCTGTTGGAACGCCAAACTCAAAATCGAACTTGAATGTTCCATTATTGCAATTGCTCGATTGGTTCCAGTTAGTGCCGTATATTGAAGTGGGCCATGATCCTGGTGTTACCGGAAAATCATCGTGTCCTCCGCAACCTGCGCAAACAGACTGATAAATTACTCCTTTCTTATCAAAACGGCTGGTTCCTCCGTCCACATGTTCGTGACTGGTGGCTCCTCCGAAATAAGTTGCATACAATAAAGAGCCGGCATTTTTCGAAAGCACCATCAGGTAAAAATTATATCCGTCGGGATTTGAACTTTGATAAGCATTCGCAGTAAGCGGCATATTGTATACTGCGGGGCCCGTTAAAATATTTCCTCCCCAACCGCTGAGGTAAATGTTTTCGGCGCAGTCCACTAAAAATGCGGAGGGAGAAAGATTCACATTCGGAAGTCCGTTACCCATCTTTGTTTGTACAAGCAGGGTTCCCAAAGTACTGTCCAGCTTCGAAACGAACTGTCTTCCGTTGGAATTGGAATAAGCGGCATTCACAACAGGAATAGTTCCCTGTGATTGACCGAACACAAATACATTCGCGCTATTGTCGAGCTGTACAAAGAAACATTGATCATAAGCGTTTGTGCCGATGAAGGTTGAATGCAATACCTGCGAACCATCATTCTTTATTTTCACAATATAGCCGTCTGTTTTTCCTCCTCCGTATGCCGGCTTAAAGGCGCCGGTGGTGGTTAAAAAATCGGAACTGGAGGTTCCTCCTGTCACAAATACGTTATCCAATGCGTCAAGATATAAGGCATAGCCGGCATCCTGTTTTGAACCGCCCAGGTAAGAGCTCCAGGTAAGCGTGCTGAGACTTGAGCTGAGCTTGAAAACAACAGCGTCCTGCGTGCCATTAAGGGTATTGTCGAAGCCACCGACAATGGGAAAATCGGGCGAGCGGGTTGAACTGGCGATCACAACATTTCCGGCAGCATCCAATTGAATCTCTCCGCGGTTCTGATCACCGTAGTTAAAGAACAGGGAATCGTAATTAGGCTGATACACGTTTCCATAAGGTGAAACTACAGCCACCAGGCTTGAATCAACGGTATAATTCAATCCGTCGTTCATACTGCCTCCGATGTAAGTAGAGCCAAGCAGTAAGGAACCGGTGGGATCCAGTTTAGCTACATAGATATCCGTGCCGTGTTCAAAGAAGGATCCGTTATAATAAAACCGCACGCGCTTTCCTCCGTTAAAACTTGCGTCGTAAGAGTTCACCATGGGGAAATCGGGTGAGCCGGTAACCCCAAGCAGGTAAATATTATTTTGCGCGTCAACGATGAGGCTGTTTACTACCTCAGCGTCACCTGCGCCACCAAGGTAAGTAGAGTACTGCAGGAAAGTTCCTGAAGAATCATATTTGGTGAGCACCACATCTGTTTGCCCGAACTGAACGACGCTGTTATAAGAAGAATCATAAGCGTTAACAACAGGGAAGCCTACATCAAAAGCTGTTCCCCCGGAATACAAATTTCCATCTCCATCATAAGTAGCGGTCATACCAAAATTATCTGCAGTGGAGCCGGAAGAACAAGCGAAAACCAGGGTGGGATCGATCACCAGTTCCAGGCTTTTATCGTATCCTTTGGGAAAGGAAAAAGAAACGGTTTTACCGGAGAGTTTAAAATTGCAGGGCACTTCCGTTTCTCTACCTTTGATAATCTGGTATGCATAAGGACGGTGTTCTGTAATTTCTGTAACGCTGGTGCTGATGTTGATCTCTCCTTTTTTCAGTTCTATTTTTTCAACGCCCTCGTAGTTCATCCGGATCATTGAAGGATCGGCATTCGGCGAGAGAATGAAATTATATTTTATGCTGTTCTCTTTACCAAGGATCTGCAGGTTGATCCCTTTGTAAAGATCGTGGTATACTATTTCCATGTAATTGCGGACATTTGCCGCCCATTTGCTTTTGTCTTTTCCAAGAAGGTAATTGCTTTTGTCGGGCGTGGGGTCAGCCGCAGTTACATTAGCATTAACATCGGAATTCAAAAAATTTACGTGGAACCAATGTGTCCGGACGGGCCTTGGTTTTGCCTTGGGATTAGCGTGCATGGAACGGTAAGTTTCCTTATCGTAAAAGTGATAAAGTAGTTTTCCTCCCTGTAGGAACAAAGCCCCCCCGTCGAGTTGAGCCCTGTATTTTACGGACGCATCCCATTGATTTTTATTCTCTGCAAATTTGATCAGGCTTTTACCTTTTTCAGGAAATACATACAATGGAAAAAGGAAAGCCAGTACGATCAGGTACAGCTTACACGGCTTAAGATCTCTATAGTTTTCAGGCATGATAAAGGCTCTACCAAATATAGTGATAGCAATTAAGCTTTCAAAATCCTTTGGCGCAGAAAAAATGACTGCTGACTCGTCGGTGGACAGAAAAATGTAAGCTATTCGGGACCAATTTTACACTGCCGATCAGTTGTCAGGCTGTGCTTAATCCGGAAATGAATTACAGCCGGGAAATGCTCCGGAAAAAAATCAGAACCTTACTCCGATGACAAGGATGTCATCGACCTGTTCGTAAATCTTGCCCATCCATTCAATGATCTCGAAGTCGAGGGTTTTCCCCTGTTGCTTCATGTCCTTATGTTGCAGGGTAAGAAGGATCTCTTTAAAGCGCTTGGTCATTAATTTCTTTCCACGCTCGCCGCCGAATTGATCAGCATAACCGTCACTGCTCATGTAAACAGTGTCGCCGTTCTTAAATTCAAGGCTGTGGGTTTCGTAATGTTGCGATTCGTCGGTAAAGCCGCCGATCGCACATTTTGTCGCTTTAATCTCTTCTACTTCGATTGAATTTACCGAATTGCGGATGATCCAAAGGGCGCGGTTGGCGCCGGCGTATTTGAGCGTTTTATTTTTATAATCTATGGCGCACAGGGCAAGGTCCATTCCGTCGCGGGTCTGGTTCTCTCTTTGTTTTAAGGCGTCCTGAACACCACGGTTCAGCTGTGCAAGTATTTCCGAAGGGTTAGTAGTGTTCTTGGTCAATACAATTTCATTGAGCAGGGAACTTCCTACCATGCTCATAAATGCTCCGGGAACTCCGTGACCTGTACAATCAACCGCAGCAATATAATCAATGCCGTCTTTGTGATTGTACCAGTAAAAATCGCCGGAAACCACATCCCGCGGACGGAACAAAATGAAGGAATCGGTCAGGTGACGCTGGATATTTTCGTCGGCCGGAAGCATGGCGCGCTGGATCCTTTCCGCATAGTTGATACTGTCCTTGATATCGTGGAGGGCGTCAAATAATTTGTGATTCGATTCCTGTAACTCC
>JBJMLS010000283.1:0-17986 GCA_045805185.1 Bacteroidia bacterium
ATGCGCTGCGCATAAATATCATAGTCAACGCCGGTCCGCTTATCCTGCCAGGTAATGATAGCGCCCCCCTGACCATCGGGCTGAAGCTTCGGATTGATCTGGTTGCCTGCCGAGTTGCATATTGAAATACCACCGGCGGTCCATAAGGCTGATCCGCTGCTGTTGATCCGTTGCGCGTAAATGTCCCAGAGCCCGTTGATGGAATCCTGCCATACGACTATGGCGCCGCCGCCCCCATCACTGATCAGTTTTGGGCTGATCTGCGCTTTGATTTTGGAAACTACTGAAACGCCGTTTATGGTCCATTGAACAGTGCCGTTGGAGTCAACTTTTTGCGCGTAGATGTCGCTGTTTCCGCTGCGCAGGTCGTTCCATGCGAGAATTATTCCCCCGGCCCCGTCTTCGATGGCGGAAACAGAAGACTGATCAGTTGGATTGTTGCAAACAGCAATCCCGTTTGCCGGCCAAAGCGTGAAGCCCTGCGAGCTAATGCGCTGCGCATAAATGTCGTCGAATCCTGTACCCATGCGCGCATCGCTCCAGGCCATAATCGCACCTCCTTTTGTATCGCTCACAATAACCAGGTTCTTTTGACCGGCTATGGCATTACATACGGGCGTATTGATGCTGGTATTAGCATTCCATTGCGCCTTTGCTGTAAAAAGCAGCGCGAACAGGCAGAGGCTTAAGTAATTTCTGTGGATCATCTGAATGAGTTTTCAGCGCAGCGCACTGTTAATTTTAGGTTAACAAATGTAACAATTATATGACAAAATTCTGTAGAAAAATTGTTGCAGCTCCTTATGAAAAAGCGCTGTTTAATGTAAGGTTTGGGCCTGCTGTATACGAAACTTCAGGAGCGGCTAAGCTTTGAACTTTGCAAAGAAATCCGCGGCATAACTGTTTCCAATAGGAATTTCCTTATCGGCAAGATAAATCAGTTTATTGCGAACGCTTTCAATGCGGGATAAAGGAATAATGAAGGAGCGGTGTACGCGGACAAAGACCGTTTCAGGTAAGCGTTCCGCCATAGACTTCATGGTCATTCGCGTAACCAGCGTTTTTTTTGAAACAAGGTGAATCTTCAGGTAATCGTCGAGGCCCTCTATGCAAACAATATCTGCAAAAGGGATTTTTTGGAGGCTGTAGTCCGCGTTGACCAGCAAGTGCTTTTGCAATACGTCCTCCTTTTTATTTCTAGAGACATAAATTTCATTGGCTTTGGACGCCGCTTGTGTAAAGCGTTGAAACGTGAAAGGTTTGAGCAGGTAATCCACTGCATTCAGGTTAAAACCCTCCACTGCGTATTCCGAAAATGCCGTAGTAAAGATGACCATTACATCTTCAGGCAGATGACGGCTGAATTCTATTCCAGACATGGATGGCATTTGTATATCCAGGAATATGAGCTCAACAGGGTATTTGCGCAGGTACTTCAACGCTTCTACCGTGCCGGAAAAGGTTTTCTGGAGATCGATGAAATCTGTTCTTTCACAAAAAGCTTCGATAACGCTTAATGCAGGCGGCTCATCGTCCAGCGCGATTGCTCTTATCATGACAGATCAAGTTTAAGTTCAACGGTAAAAGACTGCTCAGTATCTTTAATTACCAGCTGATGCCGTTGCGGATATAACAGCTGCAGCCTTGTTCGGACATTATCAATGCCGGTGCCCGGACTGCTTACTTTATTCTCCACGTTAACTTTCTTATTGGTTACTTTAAATTCCAGCTTGTCTGAATTTAGATCTGCGGCGATCTCTATCTTTGATCTTTCATCAGGGTTTACGCCGTATTTAAATGCATTTTCAATAAAATGGATCAGGATCATGGGTGCAATTTGCTGATCGTTCGCATTTCCCTTAAATGAGTAATTTACCTCAACCGTATTGCCCAGGCGGATCTTTTGCAACTCAATATAATTATCGATCTGGCTCAGCTCTTTTTTAAGGTTCACAAAGGTGTGGGATGCATCGGTCAGAATAAACCGCATCATTTCCGAAAGCTTCACAATTGCATCAGGAGCGTTGTCGGATTTCTGAATAGCGAGTGAATAAATACTGTTTAGTGTATTAAACAAAAAATGCGGATTGATCTGCGCTTTCAGGTAAGAAAGTTCCGCGTTAACTTTTTCTTTTTCTGCGATCTCCCATCGACGATTGACGTGAAGTGTGAGCGAAACAAATACCACGACCATGTACAGGAAGAGACGGTATTTCAACTCTCTTAAAATGGGAAAATGAAGTTGATAAGGAGAGGGCGGGCCAAAGTGAATAAAACTCAGCAGAAAAGCAATAAAGAGAAATGTGCCTAGCTGCGAGAGTATGAAGACCAGATTGTTTTTACGGTAAAATCTCGGAATGAACACGAAGAAATTCGCATAAAAGGCCCCGATCATAAACAAATAGGCAACAAAATCCTTTTGGGTATGCGCTTCGTTGATGGTTTCAAAAAAAGTTTCTGATTCCCGCGCCAGCAATATGGGTAAGGATAAAAACGTAATACAGCCAAGAATGTGGATCAGTATTTTTTTTTGTTGAGCGCTCATCTTTAAATCAAATGTATAAAGAACCGCTTTTGATTCCTAAGGATTGAGGTAACTAATTGTATTTTGTAGGTAAAAATGGAATGCCGGAAGACTAGCTGCCCATTACGGCTTTTTCATCGATCGATTTGGAATCAAGGGCATCCCTCAGGCCATTTCCAACAAGCATGAAGGCGAGCACGAGGAACATGATGGCAATACCTGGAATAAAGGCCAGGTAAAACGCATCTGAGGTAAATATGAATGCCCGGTGATCGTTGATCATTTTTCCCCAACTGGCCATTGGTGGTTGTGCTCCGATACCGAGAAAGCTGAGTCCTGCTTCGGTTAGAATTGCCGTAGCGAAATTAGAAGCAGCAATAACGATCACGGGTCCCATTACATTCGGCAATACGTGGCGCATGATCAGTCGGTAATGCTTAAAGCCAAGCGCCCTGCCGGCTTCAATAAACTCTTTTTCGCGGAGGCTCAGCACTTGTCCGCGAACAATTCGGGCAACCTCTACCCACATGGTCAGTCCTACTGCAACGAATACCTGCCAAAAACCTTTGCCAAGTACAAGGGTTATTGCAATTACAAGCAAAAGGGTTGGAATGCTCCAGACCACATTTATGATCCACATAATGGCATCATCGATCCAGCCCCTGAAGTATCCTGCAACTGATCCCAGCATAAGCCCTATTACAAGGGAAATTATAACTGCGATAAATCCAACGCTTAAAGAAACCCTGGTTCCGATCAGCATTCTGCTCAACAGATCGCGACCCAGGCGATCGGTTCCTAATATGTATTTCTTTGTAACAATGTTGTTCTTTTCAATCTCCGACTGCAGTTCTTTTACTGTGGTTCTTATTTTCTTATTGGTTGAATACTGGTAGAATTCAATGATCCCATTGGTTTCGTCATTCTTAACCGGGAAATTATAATTTATGTCGTAAACCACATCAGCCAGGTTATGCCTTACTTTTGTTCCCCTGTTGGGTTCATTTCCGGTGTATTCCTCCACAACAATGTCATTTCCGGAAAAGGTATAATCATAAAGCGAAACAAGTGTAAAATCGCTCTGTTGGCCCAGGATCATCTTCGTAAGAAAATTAACATGGTGGGGCTCTTCATTTTTACGCACCTTCAGCATTTTTATGCTGAATCCCGGAGCCTTTATCTGGAGCTCTGGCTTTTGATCATTTGCGTCGGGAGTAGGATCGGGGGTAATGAGGTAACCGAGAATAAAAACAAGGATCGAAATTGCAATTACAAAAAGACCGAACATCGCCAGTTTGTTTCTGCGGAATCGTTTCCAGGCGTAATACGATAAGGACCTTGAGGCGTTGCTATCTTTATTTTTGAGTCTGGCCACGTTATCTTTTAATTTTCCGCCCTTTCCAGACCGGCTTCGTCAGGAATCCGGCTGCAACGGTAAAACAAACGTAGATGGGATTAACAAGCATAGCAGGTAAATACCACCATAAAACACGGGTTTGTTTAAGCGATAAGGCAGCTAAAAATACTAACAAAAAATCAATTAACCACTTGGAGGAAGCGATAAGAACTAAATATTTTGCCAATTGCGGGAAAAAGCAAGACAAAGCCGCCAAAACAACAAACAAAAGATTCGCAGTCAATACCAGTATCCCAAGGTAAAAATTAAAGCCGTTCCTGTTCGCGCCGAATTTTCCGGCCCACCGCAAACGCTGTTGAACAAATTCACCCGCAGTTTTAGCCGGTGATGATAGCACAAGCGCCTCGGGTGACTTTAAGTAATGAACTTTTCCGGGATACTTCTCCTGGATCTTATTCATTAAGAAAACATCGTCACCTGAAGCAATATGAGCGTTGCCCGCGTATGCTCCCGCTTCAAAAAAAACAGCGCTTTCAAATGCGAGATTAGCGCCATTGCACATCACTGCTTTTCCAAGCTTCGCTGCAGCCCCGGTAATTATTCCGAGGCCCATAAATTCCAGCGATTGGAATGCGGACAAGAAACCTCTTTCCCGGATGAGCGCCACTGGCGCAATAATTAGCAGGGCGTTTTTTTTTTCGTAAAAAGCGGCAATGGTCTTCAGCCAGTTTTTACTTGCCGGAGTACAATCTCCGTCGGTAGTAACGATGAGCTTTCCTGTTGCGCCGCTTATCCCTTTGGCAAGGGCGGCTTTTTTCCCTTTCTCTTCCGTGTCCAAAGAGAGAATGCGAAATGTGAACGGGTAACCTGTAAAAGCCTTTTGCGCTTCAGCTAAAGTGCTGTCTTCCGAATGGTCATCTACCAGGATCACCTCCAGGAGAGAAGAAGGATAATCCTGAATCGCGATACGGCGAAGGCAGGCTTCAATGTTTTTGACTTCATTCCTTACAGCAATCACAACAGATATGGTTGAGGAAGGTCTTTCTTCTCTGCTTCTGAAAACAGGGCTTGCGATCCAGGCAAAGGCGAGCGAAAGAAGCGTGAGTACGTATAGCGTAAACAAAAGAAAGCTGATGGATAAAAGAAGACTCATCTTTCCGGGGTTTTGGTTAAACGGAACACAAAGTTTTCCTGCACGGCAAAAAAGTAACCCGCAATAGAAGGAATTGCAATATTGATCACCCACAACAGGGTGGAGGCGCTCACGAGCTGCAGGCTGTTCTGCTGAAATTCTCCGAAGAGCATAACCGCTATTGCCGCCCTTACAGCAATTTCAATAAAGCTGATCATTGGAATGCTGCTCATGAGCATGAAGGAAACTGCAATCGCACAGAAGGCCTCAAAATTTCCCGCGCGGATCCCAAAAATTTTCAGGAGCAAAAAATACTGGAAAGAAAAAACGGAGTATCTCAGGAGAGAGAGAAAAAGAAGATTCAGCATGGTTTTTTTAGGATAAGTCACCTGGCCAAGGTCAAAGCGCTTTAAGATCCGCCAGGACGACAAGCGTGCATAAACCTTATTGATATGAATGACCATTAGCGAGAGAAGGATCAGCAATACCGAACAAAGCGCAAGAATAACATAGAGATTTTTTGAGTTTTCCGTTTCGTGGCTCAACACGAATCCCAGTGCAAGAATTCCGACGGTTACCGTAACGAAGAGCTGGGTAAGACCGCACACAAAATGTGTAACCGTTATCCGGCTCCGGTTTTCAGGCTTGAAGAAAAGGATGCGTCCTGCAAATTCACCAATGCGGCCGGGAGTAAGATTGCCTACGCATAGGCCGGTCAGTATCGATTTTAGAGCTTTTCCGAAACTTATTTCTTCTATCTGCCGGGTGATTAGCTGCCATTTAAAACTTTCTATTCCCCAATTGAGCAACAGGAGCAAGGTGGTCAGCAACAGCAAATATAAATTGCGGGAGCTGTCAAATGTTCGAACAAGCTCAGCTGTCTTTTCTTTAGTAAACTGATCGCTTAACCTGTAAAAAATAAAGCCAAAGCAAACCACGCCGAATAAAAGTTTCAGTACCAGACTTGTTTTCCGGGTCATTAATTTCTTAGGCTTTGTGATAAAAATTGGTGAAATTCGTAGCTGCAAGATAGGAACATTTTTAGTGCAAACAGACAGGATCATATTGGGGATAGACCCCGGAACAGTGTTGATGGGATACGGATTGATCCATGTAAAGGGCAGCAGGCTAAGCATGATCTCCTGCAACGTGATCCGCCTTGAAAAGCTGGATGAGCATGCGCTCCGCCTGAAAAAGATCTTCGAAGAGGTTATAAACGTTATAGAAACGCATCACCCGGATGAACTGGCTATTGAAGCGCCATTTTTCGGAAAGAATGTACAATCCATGCTTAAACTGGGAAGAGCCCAGGGCGTGGCCATTGCTGCCGCCCTTTCGAAGAACATACCGATCACCGAATATTCTCCAAAAAAAATAAAGCAAAGTATTACGGGGAACGGAAATGCGTCCAAAGAACAGGTGGCCGCCATGCTTCAGACCTTACTCAATTTTACGGAAATGCCTAAGCACCTCGATGCCACTGATGCCCTCGGCGCTGCGGTCTGTCATTATTTTCAAAGCAAACCCGCTGCCGGGGGCGCTAAAAAATCGTATAGCGGATGGAAATCCTTTTTAACGGATAATCCCGGAAGAAAAGGATGATTTTTTTACATTTAATGACGTCTGAAATTCGCGTATTCGTATCTTCGTACAAATTCATTACTCAAAATGGAAACAATGGAAACCAATTCAAAGAACATGGAATACCGAATAGAGACCGATACAATGGGAGAG
This sequence comes from Bacteroidia bacterium, assembly GCA_045805185.1. Taxonomy (GTDB): domain Bacteria; phylum Bacteroidota; class Bacteroidia; order B-17B0; family Aurantibacillaceae; genus JAHEYF01. Next base: position 6,748 of record JBJMLS010000283.1, read on the forward strand.
GTAAAAGTGCCCGCTCATGTATACTGGGGCGCACAAACGGAGCGTAGCCGGAATAATTTTAAGATAGGTCCTGAAGCTTCCATGCCGAAGGAAGTGATCTACGCGTTTGCTTACCTGAAGAAAGCTGCCGCACAGGCGAACCAGGAACTGGGGGTGCTTACCAAAGAGAAAAGCGATATGATCGGGAAAGTATGCGATGAGATCCTTGCGCACAAGCTCGATGACCAGTTTCCACTGGTGATCTGGCAGACGGGATCGGGTACGCAAAGCAATATGAACGCGAACGAAGTGATCGCCTACCGTGCACATGTATTAAGCGGCGGAAGTCTGACCGACGAGAAGAAAGTCCTTCATCCGAATGACGACGTGAACAAATCGCAATCCAGCAATGACACTTATCCAACCGCGATGCACATCGCTGCATACAAACAGGTAATGGAGATTACAATTCCGGGTATGGAAAAACTGCGCGATACCCTGAAACAAAAATCAGAGGAATACAAGGCAGTGGTTAAAACCGGTCGCACGCATTTTATGGATGCCACTCCTTTAACGCTCGGGCAAGAGTTCAGCGGCTATGTGCAGCAGATCACCAACAGCGTCCGCGCATTGAAAAACGCGCTGGAAGCCGTGAGTGAACTTGCGCTCGGAGGAACGGCCGTGGGAACCGGATTGAATACACCAAAAGGATACGACGTACTGGTTGCAAAGAAAATAGCGGAACTTACGGGTTACCCATTTATTACTGCGCCAAATAAATTCGAGGCGCTTGCCGCACACGATGCAATGGTTGAATTATCAGGCGCCCTGAAACGATCGGCAGTAGCTTTGTTTAAGATAGCCAATGATGTCCGAATGCTAAGCTCGGGACCACGGTCAGGGATCGGTGAAATTGTTATCCCGGATAATGAGCCTGGTTCATCCATTATGCCCGGTAAGGTAAATCCAACGCAGCCGGAAGCAATGACCATGGTTTGCGCACAGGTGATCGGGAACGATACTGCGGTTTCCATTGGCGGAGCTACCGGACATTTTGAGCTGAACGTATTTAAGCCTCTTATCGCCGCTAATGTATTGCAAAGCGCACGTCTTATTGGCGATGCCTGTGTTTCCTTTAACGACAAATGCGCTGTGGGTATCGTGCCGAATTATGAGATCATTAAAAAGCACATGGAGAATTCGCTCATGCTTGTTACTTCTTTGAACACGCATATAGGTTATGAAAAATCGGCCAAGATCGCGAAGAAGGCGCATAAGGAAAATAAAACCCTGCGCGAAGCAGCATTGGAGCTGGGTTACGTAACCAATGAACAATTCGATCTGTGGGTCCGCCCGGAGGATATGATCGGCTCAATGAAATAATTCAGGCGCAGATCTCTGTTTGTAGTACCACTTATTAAATTATGTAATGCACTTACAAAAAAGGCGGGATAAGATGTCCCGCTATTTTTTTATCTTCGTGTAGTGTTAAAAAATAGCGCCCTCATATTGATTTTCCTTGTCTTTCCGGCTATAGCTTATACTCAGGCAACCGGCACTGATGAGTACAATCCGAAAAAGGAAGTGACTTTTGATGGCAAGCGTTACCGGGTTTATAATAATTACCTCACCATTGGAGCGGGACAAGCGCACAGCAGTTATGCGGGTACCCAGTTTGTGGGCGCCCTTGACTTTAATTTTCATCTGCAGAAATATTATTTTCAAACGGGAGGAATGCTTAGCGGCGATCACTTTGGCTTGTACAATAATGTGCAGGCTCATCTTTGCCTAGGGAAACGCTTTGAGCAGAACAGGTACAATATTGCCGGGTACCTGGGGGTTTCTTATTCATCCACAAACCGATCTTACGAGGACAGCGTGATCCATGCAGTCTACATAAAGAAGCCGGGTTTTTACGCCTGTGTTCAAACAACTTATAAATATAAATATGATCTCGGCATTGGGCTCGCTTTTTTTGCCGACTTCAATGATGCGCAAAGTATTTATGGCTTGCGCCTTGAGCTTTTCTTTTCGGGAGCTTACCGGCGGGCAGTAAAAGGCAAGGAGCAAAACCTGAATCAGAAGCCGGAGACCTATTCAGAATAATGGATCGGTACGTAATTTCAAACCAGCCTCAGGTATAAATAAATCTGCTTTTCACGGGATAATAAATTGCGAATAAAGGGATCTTTATCGGGCAAAATCGCCATATCATGCCGGGTCAGTAATACACCTAATGGCTCCTAATGAACCCTTGGGCTTATGTCAGCAGTGCCATAAATAAAAAAATCCCGCTCACTGGCAGGATTTTTTTTAAACTTTTTATTGGTTTATTTCTTCACGAACTCACCCATTTTATTGTCGTAGTTCAGGAAGTAACCGCTTTTAGGAAGATTGCTGCAATCGATTTTATCCCCGAAGCCGCGCTTCACAATATTACCATACTGATCGTAGATCTCGTACATTGTCTCTGCCGGCTTATCTCCGCAGGCAAATGAAATTTCTTTTGAAACTTTTTGAGGAGCGAAGGTTACGTCACATCCGGAGCTTTGAAAGTCTACCGGTTTTGAAAGGCGGGGTTGACCGCTGTAATCTGTTTGTTTAACGCGGAACTGATTTTTACCTGAGTGAGGAGAAACTTTAAATTCGTAATTATTAGTGGTGGCTGTACCAACACCATCAACTTCTCCTACTTTCACCCATTTGTTCCAGCGGAACTGCTCAACAACGAAAGCGAGTTTACCCTGTTCTGCCTTGGTGCTCCATTTTAAGGTACCGTCGTTGGTTACGGTCATTGAAATAACTTCAAAAGTACTTTTCGGCTTTAATACTTCAGGATTCAGCACTTTTGGCTTACAATCCGATTTGTGCATGATCTTAACTTCAACTTTATCACCTATTTTCAATTGATGCGGCTTAAGATCCACTTCAAAAGCGCTTGAGCCAATCTCATCTGTAGTGACATTTCCGTTCACCCGAACCTCCGTAACACAGAAGCCCACATTCCCGCTGGCAAATGGATTCTGAACATACAGGTTCTTGCCCTGGTAGTTTCCTTCAACGATGATCACTCCGCCCTGTGCAAACGCCTGGCCGAGCGAAGCGAAGAGTACGAAAGCAATAAGGTAAATACAGTTTTTCATAATATTTTGTAACGAACGCGTTTTTTCCTTCCTAATTTGGAACGCAATATTAAAACGAAATAATATAAAAACAAAATAAAACCCCAATATTTTTGAAAAAAGCCCGTTTTTATTTTTTCAGTCCTGAAAATTGATTTTAAAAGGCTCAATTTGTGAATTTCAACGACAAAATAATTTGTTATTTTGCCAAATTACCCTTAATCTTGCACTTGAACCCCCTATGCGAAATCGGGGAAATTGTACTATATTATCCTGTAATCCGGTAGGGTCTGAAAAGTGTGAGGGAATGATGGGCTTATCCTGACCGTTAAAAACAGGGCTTATTTTTTGAGTCTATGAAGAAAACAATTGCTTTTATTGCTATTTCAGCCCTGCTATCCGGCTCGTGTTCTAATAATACCGGTGAAGCAAAAGAGAAGCCGGTTGCCAAGGGTGACAGGGTTTACGGAGGCTGCCTCAGGGTGAGTGAAAGCGACAATTTCCAAACGCTTTACCCGATCGGCATCACAGATGCGATATCCGCTTTCATAGCCCTGCAGATCAATGACGGCCTTGTAAAACTGAATACCGCCACATTAAAAGTAGAGCCATCACTTGCCGAAAAATGGGACATTGACCCTTCCGGAACAAAATATACTTTTCACTTGAAGCAGGGAGCCCTGTTCCAGGATGACGAATGTTATTCGGGTGGAAAAGGCCGTGAAATCAAAGCTGCAGACGTAAAATACTCATTTGAATTACTTTGTTCAAAAACACCCGATAATCAGAATTTCAGTTCTACGTTCCAGGATCGCGTAGTTGGCGCCAATAAATACTATGACGAGGGTAAGGGCGGTGTAGAGGGGATTAAAGTGATTGATGATTATACGGTTGAAATCGATCTTTCAAGGCCCAGTACTGTTTTTCTGCAAATGTTGGCCGAGCCGGTATGTGCAGTGGTTTCAAAAGAAGCGATCGGTCGATATGGAAAGAATGTGCGATCGGGTGGGGCAGGCGCCTTCATGTTTGATGCCGTCAATTCGACCAAGGATAAAATCGTTTTAACTAGAAATCCTAATTACCATGGAAAAGATAAGCTCGGCAACCAGTTGCCTTTTCTCGATTCTGTAATTGTGGCTGTGGTGCCGACAAAAGAGCAGGAACTGACTTTATTCAAGGAGGGAAAGCTTGATATGATCACCTCTCTTCCTTCTCAGTCGGTAAAAGAAATGGTGGAAACTCAGATCAAGGATTTCCAAAGCAAACCGCCAAAATTTCTGCTGGATAACAGTCCGGAAATGATCACCCAGTATTATACATTCAATACCAAAAAGGCTCCCTTTGATAATAGTAAGATCCGCAAAGCTTTCAACCTGGCGATCAATCGTCAGAAGATCGTTGATGACGTTCTGAATGGCCAGGCCTATGGGCCGGGAATAAAAGGAATTACGCCGCCTACTTTTACAGGCGACGGCTATGATATCACCAATATCAGCGGTTACGATTTCAATATTGCGGAAGCCAGAAAATTATTGGCAGATGCAGGGTTTCCGGGAGGAAAAGGATTTCCGGCCACCAAAATTATTCTGAATAGCGGCGGAGCAAGAAACAGCAACGTGGTAGTAGAGATCCAGAAACAGCTGATGGAGAACCTGAATGTAAATGTTGACTTTGATGTTGTGCCTTATGCGATTAAACTGGAAGAGGCACGGATGGGTCGCGCCGATATCATTCGCGATGCCTGGGTGGCTGATTATCCGAGCCCGGAAACCTTCCTGAGCTTGTTTTATGGCGCTAACGTTCCTGCAGATAATAGTCAGCCTTCGTTCCCGAACACTTCCAGGTATCAAAATGCCGAATTCGACAAATATTTTGTAATGGGACGCGATGCAAAGACAAAAGACAGCGCCATGGTTTATTTCATGAAAGCAGAGCAAACCCTGATGAATGATGCGCCCATCATGGTATTATGGTACGAAGGCAATTACAGGCTCACGCAATTTTCGGTTAAAAATGCATTTACAAATGCAATGCGCTACCGTAATTTCGCAGACGTTTATCTGAAGGAAGGATCAACTATGCCTGTGGCAAAAGAAGGCGAGGCAAAAGAAGATTCCGCTAAGTAAAAAATCAATGTAAATTATTAACCCTCCCGGTTTATACGGAGAGGGTTTTTATTTTTCTCATGCAGTCAAACGATCTTTACGCGATACTTGGAATATCTTCTTCGGCAAGTAAAGAAGAGATCAAGGCGGCCTTCAGGAAACTGGCAAAATTGCACCATCCTGATAAGAATCCGGACAGTAAGGATTCAGCGGAAAAATTCCGGCAAATCAAAGAGGCCTATGAAACACTTATAAATCCCCTGAGAAGGCAAAAATACGATTCGAAGCAAAGATACAGCTCTACTTATAAATCACGGACGGCGGCTCCGGCTGATAAAAAAACAAAAGTCTATACCACAACAGAAGAAGATATCCGCCGCAGGAAATATTACCAGCAAAATTACGGAACCCAGAAAAAACAAAGAACGAATACTGCGCCTCCTGTTTCACGGTACAATGAAACCAAGTACATCCTGTTTACCATTCCAATTGCTGTTGCCCTCCTGTTCTTAATTATTAACCTGTACAATGATGAGAAACCTGCAGTAGTTACAGAACAGACTGCTACGGAACTGCCAAAGCAGGGCGAGAACCGGGCTCAGGATACGGTCAAACGTCTGGCGGGCACTTCGGACTCTCCTTATACTTCCTGGTTTGGGTCCGCAAAAGTAGACAGGAGATCAGGGTCTGTTATCAATGTGTATAATCGTTCGGGGTATGATGCGGTAGTTTGCCTTACTGATAAAAGCACAGGGAAAACGGTAAGGCATTATTTCATAGCGGATGATTATTACCTGCTCTTTGAGTTTATACCCGAAGGAGATTATTATTTTAAAAGTTACCTTGGGACTGGTTTCAACTTCTCTAAAAAGCTGCTTCATGATTCGATCCAGGGCGCTTTTGACCAAGCAAAACAGTTTCAAAAAAACAGCAGCGATAAACTAACGATAGCGCTTTCCGGAACAGATACCTTTTCTGTTTATATCAAAACAGAAGAAAGAAAGAACCGCATTAGTGCGGAGGAATTCTTCAGGCGGCCAAAATAAATTTAAAATATCATCATGGAATTGTTGAAAAATCAGGGCTTGCAGCTTATCCTGGTATTTCTCCAAGCCCTAATTTTGCAGTATGGATCAGCTGGAACGAAATTCCAATATTCTCCGGAAGTATATTCCCGCAGCGGCGGTTGACCTGGTTGCTCATTGGATCATCGACCTGGATTTCAAATTAAAGATCACCAAAGAAAGAAGCACCAAGCTGGGCGATTACCGTTCCCCGGTGAATGGAAGCAATCACCAGATCACGATCAACCATAACCTGAATACCTACTCTTTTCTTGTAACATTGGTACATGAGATAGCCCACCTGACAGCATGGAATAAATACCGGAACTCAATTGCTCCTCATGGCCTTGAGTGGAAGGCGGAATTCAAAAGAATGATGCTTCCTTTTCTTAATGAAGTGATCTTTCCGGAAGACGTGCTTAATGCATTGAAGCGGCACATGCAGAATCCTGCCGCTACCGAATGTTCCGATCCCAATCTTACTGCCGTGCTCCGGCGCTATGACAAGAAAGACGGGAATAATAAGCTTGTTCCCCTGCAGAGCATTCCTTTTAATACCGTTTTCCGCTTCAATGAAAATCGCCTGTTCCTTAAAGGAGAAAAGATACGCACGCGTTTTAAATGCAAGGATATTGTGAAAGGCCACCTTTATCTTTTTAATGCGATGGCACAGGTAGAGATCTTCGAGCGGAATGAAGCCGCGCAAGGCGGATAAAAATCTTTCTAAAATCCGCAATTTCCCCGCAATTTAAGAGCTAAATCTTTATCTTTGTTTCAGAACATTAATTTAGAACCTGTACGATCAAAATGAGCCTGACAGCTATTAACGAAAAAGACATGAAAGTCTCAAGACTTGCCGAAAATATTATCGGTTCGGAGATCATTAAACTGGCCGCCGAAGTAAATGAAAAAATAAAAAAGGGAGAGAAGATCTATAACCTTACCATTGGCGATTTTAACCCGAAAGTGTTCCCGATCCCCAATGAATTAAAGCAGGATATTGTTGACGCATATTTCGATGATCAGACGAATTATCCTGCCGCCGATGGAATGCTGGAGTTGAGAGCAGCGGTTTCAAATTTACTGAAGCAGCGCGGCGGCCTTGATTATGCGGTTGACGAAATTGTTATTGCAGGTGGCGCCCGCCCGATAATATATGCTATTTTTAAAGCGCTGGTAGATCCGGGCGACACGGTCATTTTTCCGGTTCCCTCCTGGAACAATAATCACTATACCTATTTGAACGGGGCAAAGGCTGTAATGGTTAACGCAGGACCGCAGAGCAATTTTATGCCTACGGCCGCAGATATTAAACCACACATCCAGGAAGCTAATCTTATCGCTCTGTGTTCGCCTCAGAATCCCACAGGAACAATATTTACTAAAGAAGCGCTTGAAGAAATCTGCGATATAATTCTTGCTGAGAATATGCGCCGCGATCCTGAGCAAAAGCCTTTGTACCTGATGTATGATCAGATCTATTGGGCATTAACACATGGTAATACCAAACATTACGATCCCGTTTCGTTACGGCCGGAAATGAAGAAGTATACTGTGTATGTCGATGGGATCTCCAAATCGCTGGCTGCTACCGGAGTTAGAGTAGGATGGAGCATGGGGCCGAAAAAGATCATTGAAAAAATGAAAGCGATATTAACGCATGTCGGGGCCTGGGCTCCGAAAGCGGAACAAATGGCTACCGCAAAATATTTAAGCAAGCTGGAGAATTACGACAGCTTTCTTGCAGAGCAGAAAAAAAAGATCAGCGATAGGCTGGAGGGTTTTTATAAAGGCTTTATCGCCTTAAAAAACGAAGGCCATAAGATCGACGCCATCGCTCCGCAGGCGGCAATATACCTAACCGTACAGTTTGCGCTGCATGGTAAAAAAACGGCGGAAGGGAAATTGCTGGAAACAACACGGGATGTCACCAAATACATTCTTGATGAAGCAAAGATCGCTGTTGTTCCGTTTTATGCTTTTGGAGATTCTGATGCTTCTTCCTGGTACCGACTTTCGGTTGGAACATGTAAATTGGAAGACGTAAGCGAAGCTATAGAGAGTCTTGGAAAAGCATTAAGAAAACTGAGTTAACAGCGCTGCAGTCCCTACCGTATGAAAAATAATTACTGTATAATAATGGCCGGCGGTGTCGGGAGCCGTTTTTGGCCGATGAGTAAGACGGACCATCCCAAGCAATTCCTCGATATATTGGGAACGGGCCAAACCCTGTTGCAGCAAACCTACCGCAGGTTTTTAAAATGCTGTCCGGAAAAAAATATTTTTGTCGTTACCAGTCAACAGTACAAAGATCTTGTTCACGAGCAACTCAAAAAGATCCCTAAAGAAAATGTATTACTGGAACCCGCACGCAAGAATACGGCTCCCTGCGTAGCTTATGCTTCGTACAAGATCCATAAGCTTAATCCCAAAGCCATTACTGTAGTTGCACCCAGCGATCACCTGATCACCAAGGAAGACACCTTTACCAAAGCAATAAAATCCTGTTTCAAAAAAGCGGAAAGTGAAGATTGTCTTGTTACCCTCGGCATTAAACCAAGCAGGCCCGACACAGGTTATGGTTATATCCAATTTATAGAATCGAAAGCGGGGGAAAAAGATAAGCGGATAAAAAAAGTGAAAACCTTTGCGGAGAAGCCGGAGCTTGAACAGGCGAAATTTTTTATGGATAACGGAGATTTTTTATGGAACTCCGGGATCTTCATCTGGAGCACTTCCAGTATAATCAAAGCTTTTGAAACTCACGACCCCGAAATGGCGGGAATTTTTAAGGAAGGAACAGACGTTTATAACACTCCAAAGGAGGCTGCATTCATTAAACAGGCGTACAATACCTGCAAGAATATTTCCATTGATTATTCGGTGATGGAAAAGGCAAAGAACGTATATGTACGGGCGTCCATTATAGGATGGAGCGATCTGGGCACATGGGGCAGCCTGTATACACACATACAGCATTCGGCAGGAAACAATGCCGTGGTAGGTAAAAATGTAATGCTTTACGAAAGTAAGAACTGCATTGTAAATGTTCCCAAAGACAAGCTTGTTGTGCTGCAGGGACTGGAAGATTATATCGTGGTGGAGGCTCATGGAATTTTGCTGGTCTGTAAAAAACAGGACGAGCAGCAGATCCGGAACTTCGTGAACGATGTTAAGGTGCAAAAAGGAGATAAATTCGTTTAAGCGCTAGAACAAGCCCGAATTTAACCCGTCTGATACCTGTTCGAACAGGCTTTTTCCTAATAATGTAGTAATGCTGATCTGTCCGTAGAACCCGGGATTGATAGGATACGCAGCTTTTCTACGGTTTCCATCGCTAAAGTTCAGGTATTGTTTTACGCAGTAACCCGTTTCTATTCTAAAGCCAAATGTCTTATTCAATTTTTGCTTCCAGGCTACAAAAGCATTGGCTGTTCCGTAATTAATGTTCAGCCGGCTGTTATTGTATTGGATCCCGCTGCGGTAACCATCGATAGTGGCGCCAAGCGAGAACGAGGTTTTTTTTCCGGATCTGTATTGAACATAAGCCTGTGCCGGAAAAGTAAAATTAAAGCTGCAGTTGTTTCCAAATGGCACCATTCCTCCAAAGAAGGGAACGGGAACAAAAACGCCATCCGAATAGGTTGTCATTATGCCGTAATAATAATTCTTCCGGATTCCTTTCAGGTGAAATTGGCCGAGAATGCCTGTAAAGCGCGGAGTAAGGCGATTCATGGTTTTATCTTCTTCGCTTAGCCCTGCATTAAGCGAGTAAAACAGGATGCGGTATTTTCTTGTCAGCTTTAATCCAAAAACACTGGCAGAGGCATAGTATAAGCGACGCTGGGAAATACTATCAAAACCAAGGCTTATCTGCCTTGATCCGGCCCTGATGCTTCCCATGACCTGGTAGGCTTTCACCTGAACGCTGTTTTTTGCCATGTCTTTCAGTTTGAGTGAGGAAAGGTCAAGTTGCAGACTCGCGGCGAATTTCGATTTGATGGGAAAGGTATAGATACCAGAGGCGTCCAGGGCATTGTATTTTCCTGTGGTATCTGAGAATTTAGAGTCGGAAGTGTATTTCGTGTCCAGCCGGATGCGCGGTCTCCAGATCTGTTCGATCTGTTCCAGTTCGAAGCTCTGGGCGAACAGCTGTCCGCAAGCCAGGATTAAAAATAAGAAGAAACCATTTTTCACGTGATCAGCTAAGGCTAACAAAGTTAAAAATAATGAGCGCGTGAAATAATTTATAAGAACATTCGCAGATGAGCAATCGCAAAAAAATGTTAAGGAATTGTATGCGGTAAACCTGAAAGCATCCGTCCTGGAGGGACCAAACATTATTAGGACATATTTTCATTGCCCAAAGGAGAATATCAGGAAATTTTTAATTGGAAGGAACAACGACATCATCGTCGTCTGAACTCGGAATGAGTGAAGAGGTGCGAATAGTTTCTATTGCATCGTAAGCCCCGTTTTTTCTCATTCCCCTTTTCTTTTTAATTCCCTGGTCATTCGCTGCCCCAACTTTTCCGGGAGCGGTGGAAGTAATTGCCGTAAGTGCGGGAGCGCTTTGAGCAACTTTGGAATTTTCAGGATTGACTGGTGGGCTGATCGCTCTTGCCTGTTGTACAGAAGCGGCTTCATTCGTTTTCTGAATGCTTTCCTGCGTTGGCTCTTCAGGAACAGCTGTTGCAGTCTTTTCCTGGGCAGTAGAGTTTATTTTTTCCGGTATGGAAGGTTGAACAGGAAGGGCGCTTGCTGATTCCGCTGTATTGCCCGACATCTTATCCACACTTAAGTAAAGTACAAAAGAACTTATAGCAATTAACACGGGGATAATGACAAATGCGGGTTTTATTTTTTGAAATGAAATACTGCCAAGCGAGATGCTGCTTTGAACTTTTACCTCGCTGAGGCTCTTCTCCAATTCCTCCCAGCTTTTTTCGTTAAAAGCAACTTCATACTC
>JBJMLS010000284.1:0-17617 GCA_045805185.1 Bacteroidia bacterium
GGAAGGTTCTATTCCGGCTACAAGAATACTGCATGGTACCAGGCTGATGTGAAAGAAAACGAATCCATGGCGGCTAAGCTGGGCTTCAGCAAGGTTTCCCTTATGAAGCTTGCGGTCGCTAAAAAGATCAGGGATTTTTGCTCGGGAGGCGGCTTCCTTTTCGCCATGTGTTCTGCAACGGATAGTTATGATGTGGCGCTGGCCGCTGAAGGAGTGGACATTTGTGAGAGCATGTTCGATCATGATGGGGCCGATCCGCAGATGAATAAAAAAATTGACGACAGCAAATGTTTCGCATTTGAAAAATTTTCGCTCAGCACCAATCCTTACGAGTATGAATTTTCCACCATCGACACTTACAATTCCCGCACGCAAAAAGGCGTGACCAAGCAAAACGATTATTTTTCCCTTTTTGAATTCTCTGCCAAGTGGGATCCTGTTCCAACCATGCTGTGCCAGAGTCACGAACAACTGATCAAAGGCTTTTGGGGACAAACCGTGGCCTTCGATAAAAGCTACATTAAGAAGAACGTACTGATCCTTGGCGAGAATAAAGCTGCCAATGAAGCGCGTTATATTCACGGGGATTACGGCAAAGGCACCTGGACCTTTTACGGTGGCCATGACCCTGAAGATTACCAGCACAGGGTGGAAGATCCTCCAACCGATCTGAACCTACACCCCAACTCCGCAGGATACAGGCTTATCCTGAACAATGTGCTGTTTCCCGCTGCGAAGAAGAAGAAGCAGAAGACATAAAGGGTCGCATTCTTTTATTATTTTTAAAAGAAATTAAACCGGTCCGCTTATGAAACTAAGCTTGCTTTTCTTATTGAGCTTCTTTTTTGGATATCTGCACGCGCAGAATGATTCATCTCAGGACGAGAAAGTTACCACGACTTTTTATCTCCCGGAATTACAATGGGCCTTCGGAGCTGGTATTGGAATTCAAACACCATTTTCCGGATCAAAAGCGGTCAACGACAGTTATTACAATTCAACAATAAACACCGGAGCAGCCGGATGGGTAAATGCAGTAAGAGCAAATGGAAATATTCAACATACTATTCAGCTAAAAGTATCTTATCGCGAAGGAAGCTTTAAAACTTCTACCGGATCGCATTTTCCAACCATAGCTACCGGCTCTTTTCGTCTCATTCGTTCTGAAATAGGAACGCTGATCACCAAATCATATGGAGAAAGAAAAAACTTTTTTTTCGGAGCGGGTGTACATTTGGGCATTATGCCTTATGTTCGGGGAAATGCTGTTACCACATCCTCCGCACCTGTAAATTATAACATGGCTTTAATGACTACTGTAACCACTTATAATAACCCCGGCCCGTTAATGACTAAGGCATATGTTGGATTTGACGTGGATTTACATCAGCAGATTCGCTTCAATTCCGGAAATTGCCTCTTGCTGGGTATAAACGCTAAAATCGAATCGCCCGAAATTCCCGGGAGCCGGTCCGATAAAATGGCAGATGTCTACTTTGCATACAAATTCTATAGAAAACCAAAAAAATGACTTACCCCCCAAAAAAATAGAGCATAGTTCAAAAAATGTTAGCTTTTTTCTAAAGCACCCCCTGTTTTTTTGATATCTTTGCCAAAAAAAATACAAAATATGGCAAATCGTCGTTTTTCCGCCCTCGACCAGGTTATCAGCCGCAAACCTGTTGAGCTGAACATTCCCAAAGGTCAGGTTTCAACTTATTATGGCTCGCATGTGTTTGGAATAGACGCCATGCGCGAATTCCTGAGTGAAGAGGCTTTCATCAGCGTTATGGACGCGATGGAAAAAGGCTCTCCTATCGACCGGAAGATCGCCGACCAGGTTGCCGCCTGTATGAAGGCCTGGGCGCAAAGCAAAGACGTAACGCATTATACACATTGGTTCCAGCCTTTAACCGGAACAACAGCTGAAAAGCATGACGGCTTCTTTGATCCGATCGGCGGTGGCCGTGTGATCGAGCGTTTTGGAGGCGGACAGCTGGTGCAGCAGGAACCGGACGCATCCAGTTTCCCAAGCGGCGGGATCCGTAATACTTTTGAGGCGCGTGGTTATACTGCCTGGGATCCTACTTCGCCTGCTTTTATCTGGGGAAAAACGCTTTGTATTCCTACTATATTTGTTTCCTATACAGGAGAGGCGCTGGATTATAAAACGCCTTTATTAAAATCCTTGCACGCGCTTGACAAAGCGGCAACAGAGGTTTGCCAGTACTTCGACAAGAATGTAACTAAAGTAATTGCTACCCTTGGCTGGGAGCAGGAATATTTCCTGGTTGACGCAGCGCTGTACAACGTACGCTTTGATCTTCAGCAAACCGGACGCACCTTATTTGGTCATTCGGCAGCAAAAGGACAGCAATTGGAAGATCATTACTGGGGTTCCATTCCTGAGCGGGCGCTTGCCTTCATGCATGATTTTGAATACGAATCGCATTTATTGGGAATTCCAGTAAAGACTCGTCATAACGAAGTTGCACCGGGCCAGTTCGAGTGCGCACCAGTATTTGAAGAAGTGAACCTGGCAGTGGACCACAATTGCTTATTGATGGATGTAATGGAAAAAGTGGCGATGCGTCATAACCTGCGCGTATTGTTACATGAAAAACCTTTCGCAGGCGTTAACGGAAGCGGAAAGCACAACAACTGGAGCCTCGCTACCAATACAGGTAAAAATTTATTGAGTCCGGGTAAAACCCCAAAAACAAACTTACAGTTCCTTACTTTCTTTGTAAATACCATTAAAGCTGTTCATGAACACGCCGATCTGTTACGTGCATCGATCGCCACAGCTAATAACGATCACCGTTTAGGAGCGAATGAAGCGCCTCCCGCGATCATGTCCGTGTTCCTGGGTTCGCAGCTGAACAACATACTCGATGAACTGGAGAAAAGTGTACACTCCGGAAAAATGAGTCCTGAAGAAAAGACCGCTTTGAAAATGGGAATAGGTAAGATCCCTGACATATTACTGGACAATACTGACCGCAACCGGACCTCGCCCTTTGCTTTTACCGGAAATAAATTTGAGTTTCGCGCTGTCGGCTCTTCCGCTAATTGCTCAGGAGCCATGACTGTATTGAATGCCATTGTAGCCGAACAACTCAATAAATTCAAACAGGATGTAGATGCGCTCATCGATAAAAAAGTCGAAAAAGATGAAGCCATTTTCCAAGTGCTGAAGAAGTACATTGTGGATTCGAAAGTGATCCGCTTTGAGGGAAATGGCTATGGTGATGAATGGGTAAAAGAAGCGAAAAAAAGAGGCCTGAATAATATAACCACAACGCCGCTTGCATTAGATGCTTATGTTGCAAAGAAATCGCTGAAGCTTTTTGAAGACCTCAGCATTATGAGTCACCGTGAACAGGAAGCGCGTCATGAGATCTACCTGGAAACATATACAAAGAAGATCCAGATCGAATCGCGGATCATCGGTGATATGGTATTGAACCAGATCATTCCCGCAGGGATCAAATACCAGAAAACCATTGTAGACAATATACAGGGCCTGAAGAATATTTTCAGCGCATCGGAATTCAAAGATGCCGCTGCTCACCAGCTGGACATTGTAAAGGAGATTTCCGAGCACATCAATGTAATTAAATCAGATGTATGGAAAATGACCGAAGAGCGCAAAAAAGCCAATAACCTGGATAGCGCTAAAAAGCAGGCGATCGCCTATTGCGAGAAGGTTAAGCCTTATTTCGACACCATTCGCTACCATGTTGACAAACTTGAGCTCATTGTTGACGATACGCTTTGGACCCTTCCGAAGTACCGTGAATTACTCAATCTCAGATAGAAATCGAAAAGTCCTGAAGCTCAGGACTTTTTTTAACACTAATCTGTACCCGACGAGTTCAATTTTTTTTCCGATTAATGGCAGTTTTAACAAAATAGTGTTATCTTAGCGGTCACAATTATTAAACAACAACTAAAAATGATTATGTTCAGGAAAATTTCACTTTCATTAGCATTGGTTGCGGTATTTTCGTTTACCGCAGTTGCTCAGAAAAACTTCTTCAAAGAGGCGGAAAAAGCGTTTGGAGTAAAAGAATATTTCGGAGCGATAGACCTTTACAAGAAGGCTTATATTAAGGAAAAGAAGGCTGAGAAAAAGGCCAAGATCCTTTTCCGCACAGCAGAGTGCTACCGCCACATTAATTCAATAAAAGAGGCTGAATCCTATTATTCAAAAGCGATTAAAGCCAATTATCCTGATCCGATGTCTTATTATTATATCGGGGAGATCAAGAAGGAGCAAATGCTTTATAACGAAGCCATTTCTGAATTCGAGAATTACAAGAAATCCAATCCATCCGATCCAAGAGCGGAGAGTCAGATCAAGGCTTGTGAACTTGCCCAGAAATGGAAAGACAATCCAACCCGTCATAAGATCGAGAACATGGCGCTGTTCAATTCCAAGCAGGAAGATTTCGGCCCGTCTTTTACAGATAAAAAATACACTACGCTTGTGTTCACTTCAACACGCGAAGGAAGTGTTGGCGGTCACATGGACGGAACAACAGGAGAACTTCACTCGGACCTGTTCGAAACCAAAATGGACAAGAATGGTAAGTGGAGCACTCCAACTGATTTAGGTGAGCCGATCAATTCACCGGTTAACGAAGGTACAGCGGTTGTTTCTAAAAAAGGAGATTTCATGATGTTCACCCGTTGCGAAGAGCAAAAAAACAAAAAAACACGTTGTCACTTATACATGGCCAAGAAACAAGGTCCATCCTGGGCAGTTCCTGAACTGGTTCCTTTTAATGTGGACAGCTTTAACTTTGCACATCCTACCCTTTCTCCTGACGGAAATACACTTTACTTCGCTTCCAACATGACCGGAACTTATGGTAGTTCTGATATCTGGATGAGCGAATTTGATAAAAAAGCCAAAACATGGGGAACTCCGGTAAACCTTGGACCTGCAGTAAATACTGACGGACAGGAAATGTATCCATATATGCATAACGACGGGAAAACACTTTACTTCTCTTCGAACAAGCACTTAGGTATGGGCGGTCTTGACATCTTCAGAATTGAAAAGGATGCAAACGGTAAATTCACCAAAACTCCTGAGAACTTAAAATACCCTTTAAACTCAGCATTTGATGATTTCGGAATTCTTTATGAAGGGACAAAAGAAAGAGGTTACTTCTCTTCTAACCGCGAAGGCGGAAAAGGAAGCGATGACATTTATTCTTTCGTACTTCCTCCACTGATCTTCAAAGCTAAAGGAACTGTAAAAAGCAGCAAGGACCAGACTGTGGTTCCAAACTGCTCGATTATTCTAAAAGGCAGCGACGGAACTTTAGTTCAGGCTAAGTCCGATGCTAAGGGTGAGTTCTTAATGGAACTGAAGCCTGAAGTATCTTACGAAGTATATACCGAAACGGATAAGAACCTGAAAACACCAACCGCTCCGTTGAGCTTCCTTGCATCAACCGACAGGGGTAAATTTACTACGGTAGGTCTGCAGGAATCACAGGATTTTCAGAAAGACTTTTTACTTACACCGGTTGAGGCAGAGATTAAGTTCCCTGCTGTGCAATACGACTTAGGTAAAGCTACCTTAAGGAAAGAATCTGAGGATTCCCTGAACTATCTCTTAAAAACGCTTAATGACAATCCAACGATCGTGATCGAGCTTAGCGCACACACGGATAGCCGCGGTAGCACTGCTTCTAACGATAAACTATCACAGGCCCGCGCCCAAAGCTGCGTTGACTACCTCATCTCTAAAGGTATTCCTCAGGCCCGCTTAGTGGCGAAAGGTTATGGCGAACGTAAATTAAAGATCACTGATGCGCAGATCGCGAAAGCTAAGACAAAAGAAGAAAAAGAAGCGCTGCACCAGTTGAACCGTCGTACCGTATTCAAGATCCTTAACTGGGATTTCGTAGACCCGACTAAACCAAAAGTAGAGATCCCGAAATATCACCCACCGGTAAAAGGTGAGGAAGATGCAGATAAGATCGAAACAGTAGATCCTGATCACCAATAATAATTAAAGATCCCTCCGCTAAACGGGGGGATTTTTTTTGTCTTATTGAACGCAGTTTGCACGAATTCTTTATTCAAATGATCTGTTGGATCAGTCCAGACCATCAGCCTGGTCCGGTTCCATTCTCATATTTTATCCTGTTAATCTGCGCCATCAGCGTTCCATTTTTCGTATTTTTGCCTAATGTCAGACATTAAATATAACCAGCGCGGCGTGTCCGCTTCCAAAGAAGATGTACATGCTGCAATTTCAAAAATTGATAAAGGACTTTTTCCTAAGGCTTTTTGCAAAATTGTTGCCGACCAACTTAGCTGTGATGAAGAATATTGCATTGTAATGCATGCGGATGGGGCCGGCACAAAATCTTCCCTGGCTTATATTTACTGGAAGGAAACAGGTGATCTCAATGTATGGAAGGGAATTGCCCAGGATGCGATCATTATGAATACAGATGATCTTTTATGTGTCGGAGCGATTGATAATATCCTGCTCTCCTCAACGATCGGGAGAAATAAGAATTTAATTCCGGGAGAAGTTATTGCCGAGCTTATTAATGGGACAGAAGAAGTACTGGTGAATTTGCGTAAGCACGGGATCGGGATCAATTCTACCGGAGGCGAAACAGCCGATGTAGGTGACCTGGTACGTACTATAATTGTTGATTCAACCGTGGTTGCCCGCATGAAAAGAGCGGATGTGATCTCCAATCATACCATACAGGCCGGCGACCTTATCATTGGTCTTGCCAGCGCTGGCAAAGCAAGTTACGAGAATGAGTACAACGGGGGAATGGGTAGCAACGGACTGACCTCTGCCCGTCACGATGTATTTGGAAAATACCTGGCGGAAAAATACCCGGAATCGTATGATAAAAGCTTGCCCGAAAATGTAGTGTACTGCGGGAACTTAAAGCCTACCGACAAAGTGGAAGTTGAATATAAAGATGTGGACGGATCACTTAAAAAAGAAAATATCGACGCTGCAAAACTTGTGCTCTCTCCTACCCGGACCTACGCACCTATCATTAAGCAAATTATTGAAAAGCATAAACACAAGATACACGGCATCGTGCATTGCAGCGGCGGAGCTCAAACCAAAGTCCTGCATTTTGTAGACAATGTTCATGTTATAAAAGATAATCTGTTTGAATTACCGCCTCTCTTTAAACTGATCCATGATCAGTCGCATACCGACTGGAAAGAAATGTACAAAGTATTCAATATGGGACATCGCATGGAACTGTATGCTCCTGCTGAAATAGCGGATAGTATCATTGCAATCGCTGAAAGCTTTAATGTGGAAGCTAAAATTGTGGGCAGAGTTGAGGCTGCTAAAGAAAAAAAACTGACCATCCGTTCGGAATTCGGTGAGTTTGTCTATTAGAATTCTGAAGGCTAAACATATTCACAACCCGGATGAATGCTTAAGTTCCAGTAATTAATTATTGTTTCGAGTTGCCTTGCCATGCCCTGTATGTCATTTGGTTTGACGAAATATCCCTGCAACCTGTAATCGTAAGCTTCTTCCAATTGGGCCCTGGTCACAGAAGTGCTGGAGAATATAAAAGGAAGAGCGCGTTTCTTTAATTTTTTGTTTCTGTCAATCGCTCTTTTTAAGTCAAGACCATTCATTTTAGGCATATTCATATCTGAAATTACCAGGAATATTTTATCGTCTGTTTCCTCAAGGTATTCCAAAGCGTCTTCGGGATCATAAAAGTACTCCAGGTCAGCATGAATATTCAGCTCTTTGAGGGCAATTAAAAGAAGTTTTTTTTCAAATTTTTCATCGTCTATTAGAATAATTTTTCCCCTCAGCTTTTTCATATTCCAATTTCTTTACATAACATTAATACCAGCGCCATACCTGTATAGCCAAATTCATACCCCGCTCCTTGCGAAAAATAGTGCGTGAAAATACCTCATTAAAAAAAGGATCAGATTATATAAAGCGGAATGCTGTTTATATAATTAGCGCTTTTCGCTTAACATTATTATCTTAACGATGAAAAAATCCGGCCTGAAATTAGTTTACTGTAACTTCGAACCTGCAAAATAAAAATGATCACTAAAGAATATTTATTAAAGGAATCGGGGAACGGAGCATGTATATATGAGCTGGCCAATGGCATATCCGTTTCAGGGATCATTACTGCCTGCTTTCGTGAGGAGCCTGAGAATTTTTATTACGTTGCAAAAGGGAACCTTTCAACTTTCAAGTCCTGCCTCGATAGAAAGAATTACACAGAGATGAGAAAACTTTGCACGCCAATAAGCTTATCCTATGTTACCGGTTTGCGAAAAGCAGGGTAGAAGTTTTTATACAGATACCGCACATTTATACACTACCCAGGCAAAGTACATTCTGGCAAACGAGAAACACTTCCTCTTCGGGCAGCAATTTTCCGTAAATATTGTCAACACGGCAAAAATTATAATCCAGGTTAAAATTTGAGATCTGGGGCAGCAACGTAATTTCCTTAACATTTTCCACCCTTACAAAATCCAATAATATTTCCCTTGCCGGAGTGTTATAAAAGGCAAACCTGATCCTGCTAATGCCTAAATACATTCTGTCCTTGTTCCTGTTATGAACCTCGACACAGCTCACTGTATTTCCTTTATATTCCAGTATGGGAACAACTTTATTCTTCTCAACTTTAATCCTTGTCTCAAACATATACTACTTCTTTGGGGCAGCTAAAATAGAAAAAAATCTCAATTTAAATTTTGCAAAAATCCGGGATCGATGTAGCTACATGTACTTTCCATATCAGTTTATTGTATTCTCGGGATAGCACATAAAAAAAGCCGGCGATTAAAAACCGCCGGCTTTTTTGCTCAATAAAATTCCCTATGCAGGCATACTGCTCAGCACGCTGTTCATGTTACGTACAGCATCAGCGCTCTTTGTAAACGCCGCTTTCTCTTCTTCATTCAGATTAAAATCAATGATCTTTTCCCAACCGTTTTTACCAATGATAACGGGAACTCCCATGCAAATATCTTTTTGACCGTATTCTCCTTCAAGAGAAACAGAACAGGTAAACATTTTCTTCTGGTCATTCAGGATGCTATCTACCAATACGGCAACAGATGCTCCGGGAGCATACCAGGCGGAAGTACCAAGCATTCCGGTTAATGTTGCGCCTCCCACCATGGTATCGGCAGCAACCTTTTTCAATTTTTCCGCATCAATGTATCTAGAAACGGGCGTTCCATTATAAGTTGCTAAACGCGTTAGAGGGATCATGGTGGTATCACCGTGTCCGCCGATCACATAGCCTTGTATGTCACTTGCAGGGGCATTCAAAGCCTGGGATAAATAGCATTTGAAGCGCGAGCTGTCCAGGATCCCACCCATTCCGATCACGCGGTTCTTTGCGATCTTACTTTCTTTCAGCGCCAGGTAAGTCATGGTATCCATAGGATTGCTGACAACTATAATAATGGCATTGGGGGAATTTTTTAAAACATTCTCTGTAACAGTTTTTACAATTCCGGCGTTAATGCCGATCAATTCTTCGCGCGTCATTCCTGGCTTGCGTGGAATTCCGCTGGTAATCACCACCACGTCACTGTTCGCGGTTTTGGTATAATCATTTGTACTTCCGCTGATGCGCGTATTGAAGCCATTGAGCGTGGCGGTTTGCATAAGGTCCAGGGCCTTTCCTTCGGCAAAGTTTTCCTTGATATCGAGGATTACCACTTCGCTTGCAATGCGATTAAGAGCGATGTATTCTGCACAGGTTGCGCCCACATTTCCGGCTCCGATCACTGATACTTTTGTCATAATTAATTAGTGAGTTTGATAGTTATTGAATTAGTGAATTATTAAATTATTAATGGACGCTGAGCTAAACCAGAAAATCCGATCCTTATACATCTATCTTCGCGTATTTCGCATTTTTCTCTATGAAATCGCGACGCGGAGGCACTTCATCGCCCATCAGCATGGAGAACACACGGTCCGCTTCCGCAGCGCTGTCGATTGTGACTAAGCGCAGGGTACGGCTCTCCGGGTTAAGGGTAGTTTCCCATAATTGCTCGGCGTTCATTTCTCCAAGACCTTTGTAGCGTTGTACGTTCACGCTGTCGGTCTTCTCTCCGCCAAGTTCCTTAACAGCCAGCGCACGTTCGTCTTCATTCCAGCAATAACGCTGTTCTTTTCCTTTTTTGACCAGGTAAAGCGGTGGCGCAGCAATGTAAATGTGCGACTTTTCGATCAGCTCTTTCATGTGGCGGAAAAAGAAAGTAAGGATCAGGGTAGTGATGTGAGAGCCGTCAACGTCGGCATCACACATAATGATCACTTTATGGTAACGCAATTTATCGATATTCAGTGCACGCTCGTCTTCAGTGGTTCCGCGGAACACTCCAAGAGCGGTAAAAATATTCTTGATCTCCTCGTTATCGTAGATCTTATATTCCAAAGCTTTTTCCACGTTCAGGATCTTACCACGCAGAGGTAATATTGCCTGAAAGGCACGGTTACGTCCCTGTTTAGCTGTACCACCCGCAGAATCACCCTCAACAAGGAACAATTCAGAAACAACCGGATCACTGTCCGCACAATCAGCAAGCTTACCCGGTAAACCTGATCCTGTCATTACACTTTTACGCTGAACCATTTCACGTGCCTTGCGGGCCGCGTGACGCGCAGTAGCTGCAAGAACTACTTTATCCACGATCATTTTCGCTTGCTTAGGATGCTCCTCAAGGTAATTGTTCAGCATTTCGCTAACTGCCATATCTACGGCGCCCATCACATCGTTATTTCCTAGCTTGGTCTTGGTTTGCCCTTCAAACTGGGGCTCCTGGACCTTTACCGAAATCACAGCTGTTAAACCTTCACGGAAGTCGTCGCCGTTGATCTCCAGCTTAACTTTAGAGAGCATCCCGGATTTATCGGCATAGCTTTTTAAAGTACGCGTTAAACCGCGGCGAAACCCGGCAAGGTGTGTACCACCTTCATGCGTATTGATATTGTTCACATAGCTCTGCAGGTTCTCCGAATAGGAATTGTTATAGATCATAGCAACTTCAACAGGGATACCCTGCTTTTCGCCTTCCATGTAGATCACTTCCCCAACTAGTTTTTCTTTACTTCCATCGAGGTATTCCACAAATTCCCTTAGTCCGCCGGTAGACATGAAATTCTCCGATTTGGGATTACCGTTCTCATCAAGTTCACGCAGATCCGACAAGGTAATATTGATGCCTTTGTTCAGAAAAGCGAGTTCCCGCATGCGGTTCGCTATGGTGGAGTAATTGTATTCGCCAGCCATAAATATGCTCAGGTCCGGCTTGAACTTTACGATGGTTCCGCGGTAATTTGTAGGACCTACCTCTTTTACATCATATAAGGGCTTACCGATATTATATTCCTGCACATATTCTTTACCATTCAGGTGAACATTTACCTGCAGGTGCGAGGATAAGGCATTTACGCAGGAAACACCTACGCCGTGCAGACCGCCGGATACCTTATAGGAATCCTTATCGAATTTGCCGCCGGCGTGAAGCACGGTCATTACCACTTCCAGCGCAGATTTCTTTTCTTTTGTATGAAAATCCACAGGAATTCCACGACCATCATCTTTAACGGTAATGGAATTATCCTCGTTGATA
The DNA here is from genome assembly GCA_045805185.1 of Bacteroidia bacterium. Lineage (GTDB taxonomy): Bacteria > Bacteroidota > Bacteroidia > B-17B0 > Aurantibacillaceae > JAHEYF01. The sequence goes on from JBJMLS010000284.1 coordinate 11,659, forward strand.
TATACAAAGATGTTTTTACAATGACCGGCAAGAGCCTCGTCAATTGAGTTGTCCACTACTTCATACACCAGGTGGTGCAAGCCTTTTACGCCAATATCGCCAATATACATGGCCGGACGTTTACGTACTGCTTCTAATCCTTCAAGCACCTGGATGCTATCGGCGCCATAATTCTTCATGTCTGTGTCGTTCACTGTTTCTTGCATAAGCATTGGTATGTTTTTTTGCTAAAAAATTGATCGTTTTTTAACCCGTTTTTTTCACCGGCATATCTCTCAAATATAGGGAATTTAAAGGGAATTTCCGATGAAAAAATTGCTAACAAGTGTTGAAAAAACACAGGTTTTTTACGCGGTTTTTTTGCTTAAAATTTGCTTATGTGGAAAGTACTTTTCAAGAAAAAAGGATGAGGGAAAATTGTCCGGGAGAATATCTTTTTCAAAGCTGTTTTTTCCTTTTCCAGAAGGAAAAAACAGATCAGAACGGAACAAACGTTACACCCACCATTGCGTTAAACCGCTGTGTAGGATACCTGTCCCATCGGTAATACCTGAAGTTTCCAATATTGTTGAAGTTGACAAAGAAAGAAAGCATTTTACTGTACCTGTATTCCGCACCTAAATTAATATCGGCAATTCCTTTTAGCTCTGCTTTCTCATATTTATAGTTCCCGGCCTTATCGGTAGTTCTCTGGTAGGCCAGCTGACTGCCGATATAGAACAGGTCGGCTTTTACAATGATCTTACTCTTCAGGTTGTACAAGCCGGATAAGGTGATGTCAAATTTGGGTTTGTGCCAGGCATAAGCAATACTATCTGTTTTGTAGCTGTAATAATTTCCCTTGCCTGTAATGTTCAGCTTTTCCTTGAACTGGTATTTCAATTGCCCGCTTACAGTCAGCAGTGTAGCTTTATCGTATATCACATTAAAACGGTTACTCAGGAAATTATCATAATTGATAATGAAGAAGGGCATATTCGTGTATTTACCATAAGTAACTTTCGCATCGTAACTGGTATTGGAGCTCAGGGCTCCTCTTAAGCCGCCAAACACATTGAATGCATTATTGGTGTTTTTGTATTGCAGCTCAGACAATACGAAAGGATTTGCACTAACATAAGAGCGGAAACTGTTCTTCTGAAGTCCGCCTGATAATCCCGCATAGGGAATAACAATATTGTTGTATACGTTGTAGTGAACGTTCAGGCGGGGGTAAAAATAGAACTTCGGATCAATGCCGTTGAATTTATCCAGGGCCGCTGTAACGCCAATATCCGCCTTCCATTTTTCTCCCCCGGCCTCAAAATAAGGATTAACCTTCATAATAAAATTGCTTACCGTATCGTGATTGCTCTGCAGGTTATAATAATCGGTACTTAGAAATACGTTCAGCTTCTCGCCGCTTACATGGGCTCTTATCAATCCATCAGCATAAACATTATTCTCAAATGTATTATTGATATCCCCTATATTGTAATAGTTCAGGTGAATATCATGGTTAATTTTTGTCGAATCGGTATAATGACTCATCAGGTTGATCTTTGCATCAAAAATATTGAATCGCTGCTTCGTAAAGTCATTGTCTTCGCCCTTAAAAAGCGAATCAGGAAAACCATAAAAATGCACCACGTTCCGTGTGTAATTGAAATCACCGCTGAGCGTGTGTTTCTTGTAGAATTTTTTTCCGTAAGCAGCGAGCTCATTATCGCTGAATCCGCTGAACCCAAGCTTATCGAGTGTTGCGCGCGATGAGAGGTGCCTGTAACGCATTCCATATACAGCTTCACGGGATCGCAGGTTGTTCAGAAAAAGCTCACCGTAAGGCATGGTGTAATTTCCGAAACCGAACTTGACAAGACTATAATACAATTTCGAGAGCGGCTCATTCACCATCTTTGCCTGTTGAATTGGCTCTACCTTGTATTTGGTAGTGATAGCTGAAGATTGTATGGTATAATTGATCTTTTCGATCTTCTTTACCGTATCTGTGATCTCAGGCAGATCGCTTTGTTTCACAGCATCCTTTACTGTGGGTGTAAATTCGCTGGGATTGATATATACGTCTCCCCCCGCTCCGGTAATTTGCCCAATGGCGGAATAAGCTGCCAGAAAGAGAACTGAAAAACAGGAATACAAAACTATTTTCTTTAGCATTTTCGGCTTTATTTAGGTTGAACGCTTTTAGATCCGGTTGTATCCGCAGGAACCGCCTGATCATCAAACAAACGTTGATTGGTTTTTGTATTATCAAATAAAATTTCCATATTCTTTTCGTTCTGCGGAAGCATTTTACTGTTTTGCTTATCCTTCAAGGTCTTCAGCTTAACTTTTGCCTCTTCAATGTATTCGGGAATTCCCGAGTTATCGATCACGGCCTGCAATGTCGCTTCTGCATTCGTATCTTCGTCTTTTGCAAGATAAACATCAGCCATCAGCAATAATCCACGCGTGTTCCATACATTATTGGTGTAAGCGTAATTGATAAGCGAGTTAACTGTTCTTTCCACATCCTTATATTCTTTCCTGGCAAAATTGATTGTCGCAAGAAAATAAAAGGCTTCGGCCCCTGTTTCACTCTTAGCATTTTTGCTGACGTATTTAAAGTCAAGGATCGCTTCATCTTTGCGATTTGTCTCGAAAAGCGATTTGGCTTTGATCATTCGTGATTCAATGATCTGTGGAGCGCTTATCTTTTCTGTGGTCAGCACCTTATTGGCTTCATCGATCGCAACATCGTACTTTTTCAGGTAAAAAGCGCAACGCATAGCGCCCAGCTTCCCGCTGAGCTTATTCTGCGGTGTTTCACCAAGATCCTGCAATTGGAGATACAGCGGGAGGGCCGCCTCATAATTTTGATCTTTGTACTCGATGTAAGAAGCTTTGACAAGCGCGATCTCTGTATGCAGGTCGCGCGGTTTGGAAAGCACGAACTGATAGCTGGGAAGCGCTTTTTCGAAAAGTCCTTTGCTGTAAGCACATTCGGCAAAGCAAAAATGCGCATCCGTAATGAATTTTCCATTAGGGAATTTGCTAATGTATTTTTCCATCTCGGGCATTGCCAGATCGCAGTTCTTGTCGTCGTAATAATATTTGCGGGCGACCTCAAAATATTGCGCATCAAGCAACGCCTGGTTTACCGCATTTCCATGCGCGGCGTTCCAGGCTTCCATCTCCGCTGGCTTGTTCTGGGCTACAAAGATCTGATTGATCAGATTGATCGCATCCTTTGCTTCCGCTGAGTTTGGGTATTTGTCCACCACTCTTTCAAAATACTCAAAGGCCTTGGTGTCGTTCTTATCGTTAAAATACAATTGGCCGATCGACATCAGGCAGCTGATGTAATTGCTGGAATTGGGATACTTCTCCATGGTGATCTTATAATACCTGATGGCATTTTCATTTTCCTTCAGCGCTTTATAGGCTTCGGCGATCTCGTAAGAAACAGAAGGGAGATATTGCGATTTTGGATAATTGTCTTCCAGCATTTTCAGGCCATTTACTTTTTCCCTGTAATTTTTGAGGAGACCATCACACATGGCTTTTTGAAAAATGGAGTAATCCACGTCGATCTTATTCAGTGCAACCGCGGTTTCATAATAATCGCTTGCCGAAATGAAATCACTTTTATTGGAATTCGTCATAAAATAACAATCACCGGTGCGCACATTAGCGTCCGCAATCTTAAGGGCGTCTTCCGTTTTTTTCGATAAAAGGAATTTCCGGAATGAAACGCCTGCGTTCGAATAATCCCTCATCATGAAGTAAGCATATCCAATATTGTAATTTGCTATATCGTATTCTTTCAGGTTAAGCGCGCCAGTCATTAGCTGGAATTCCTTCCAGGTATTTAAGGCATTCATGTACTCTCTTTTCTGGTAATAAATTTCACCCGTCCAGTATTTAGCCAGCGCCGAAACCACCTGGTCGGTATTCAGGTTAATCGTATTTATAAAGTACTTTTTAGCGGAGTCCAGGTCCATATTGTTATAAAGCTCTATTCCGCGGAAATACATCATTTTCTGATAGATCGTTTTCAAAGTAAGGTCCTGGCTTTTGATCTTCTCAATTGTTTTCATGGCCTGCGCGTAATTCTTCGTAGATGTAAAACAATTTACGAGATATACATAAGCTTCTTCTTTACGTGGCGATTCGGGATAACGGTTAATGTAATCGCGGAAGGATTTTATCGCGTCATTATACGGACTGTAACTCATTTCATAACACAGCCGCGCGTAGCTGTATAAAGCGTCCTCTTTGATCTTCGGGTTATAGCCAAGCACGTATGCAATGTTAAAAGCGCCGCGCGCCTTAACTTTATCGTTCAGCTTAAGGTAACAATCGGCGAGGTGATACCAGGCATTTTGTGCAAGCGAATCCTTATTTTCAGTTGCTTTTTCAAAATTAGTTATGGCCGCTGTGCAATCTCCGGTTCTGTAATAAGCGTAGCCCAGCTGGTAAAAATCCTGGGTACTATACGGGTTATGCTTAAGCAAATAAGGAATAGCACTGGCATAATCTTTTTTATTGAAATAGGACTCCCCGATAATACGATTGATCTCTCCTGCTTTTTGCACATGGTTGCTGTCGTTGAGTAAGGGAGGGGCAACACGGATCACATCGTCATATTTTTCCTGGAGAAAATAGATCTGTGCAATGTAATAGGGAACAATGGAACCGAATGTTTCGTTATTCAGCAAGCGGGTGAAGCCTTCCAGGGCAGTGCTGTAATTTTTTTCCGTGTATGCGATATGGGAGTAATAGTAATTGGCAGGATGAGCATATTTATTATCAATATCCTTTATTTCGAAAAGATCCGTTTTCGCTTTATCCTTGTTTCCTGTTTCCATATAGCTGTATCCTCTTTTAAAATACAGTTCGGCAAGGTCATCTTTGCTCAGATCATAGGTTTCAACTTTTTCCAGGTTGTCGATCGTCTCCTCATACTTCTTTTTACGAAAGGCCGACTTGCCCAGGTAGAAATAAGCCCATTTTACTTTATTGCTCTCCGGGTTAGCCTCAATGAAATTCCGCATCCGCCATTCTCCGTCCTTGTGAAAAAGCTCAATAGCACAGGCTGCGGCATAGTACTCCGCATCCATGCGCACAAGTGATTTCTGATTTTTGTTCCTGTCTATTGTATTCTGAAAGCTCTTCAGGGCAGCGCCATACTTTTTCTTGTCAAAAAGTTCAAGCCCTGTTTTGTATTCCATATCCGGATCGAGAAAGATGGTCGTCTTTTGCGCGATGCTTTCGCCAAGGGAAAGGATAAGTAGAAAAAAAGTAATGAAAGAGATCCTTCTCATTTATAAAAATTTATAACCGTAAAGCGCCGCTCACGGTTTTAATCATGAAATAAAAATACTGAGTAAAGTTACGATGGTAGTTTTGCGGGTATTTCAGGAGAGATTTAAGTTATTAACGCTTCCGTGTTCAAATTATTGTTATGTGCAAATCAGCAAGCCTTTTTATTGCACTACTTTAGCTTTGGGTTTAAACAAGATTAGAATTTTGAAAACAGCTCCCTCCTATGGCGGGATCATGCCCGTAATAAAAACAATGGCTTTAGACAATATCATTCACCTCGAAGGAGTTTCCGTTTTCCAAAACCATACTATGGTTATCAATGATGTCAGCCTGGAGATCAACCGCGGTGAATTCGTTTACCTGATCGGGAAAACCGGAAGCGGCAAAAGCAGTTTGCTCAAAACAATTTATGGAGAATTGCCTTTAAACCACGGCACAGGCACTGTAGCCGGCTTCAACCTGAATGAATTAAAAAGCAAGGATGTTCCTTTTCTCCGTCGCAAGCTTGGAATTGTTTTCCAGGATTTCCAATTGCTTGGAGACAGAAGCGTAAATGAGAACCTCAGGTTTGTAATGAAAGCTACGGGGTGGAAAGATGAGACGCAGATACAGCAACGGATCACGGACGTACTGACCAAGGTAGGCCTGAGCAACA
>JBJMLS010000285.1:0-11010 GCA_045805185.1 Bacteroidia bacterium
CTCGTAATGTTCTCCATATTATCGATAAAAGTTTTTAGCTTAACTTCTATACTTTCTTTTTCCATGCTGCTTTGCACTTTATTGACTGCCATAATAAGTTCATCAGGGTTAACCGGTTTCAGAAGATAATCGAGGGCGGAAAATTTAAAAGCTTTTACAGCATATTCTTCATAGGCTGTTATAAATACCGTTTTAAACTCACTAAGCGAAAACTGGTTGAAAAGCTCAAAACCGCTACCTCCAGGCATATTGATATCCAGGAACACGAGATCGGGCCTGTACTTTTTTATCGCTTCAGCAGCGCTCAGAACGCTTTCAGCTTCCGCCACAACTACAGCGTTTTTACAATAAAGGCCGAGAATGCCAATGATCGTTTCGCGCGCTTTCTTTTCATCGTCGATTATAATTGTACGTATAGTTCCCTGTTCCATAATGATGTAAAGTTATAAAAGGCCGATATACCCGGTGAAATTCATTTGATCTATTTATCCTGAGCGAGTTTATATTTATCCCCCGTAACCTGATCTATCCCACTTCACGGAAGGGAATACTGAAAGAAACCCTGGTTCCCATGACATTGTTCAGCGAATCCTTTATGTCTTCAATGAACAATCTGATCTTGTCCGCTTTTCTCCTGTTGAGTATTGAAAGTCTTTCGCGCGTGATCACAGTAGCCAGTGACTGATGCTTTTTTTCTTCCTTCTCCAGGAGCCTGGCCTTTTCAATACCAATCCCATTGTCCTTCACCTCAAAAAGGATCTGGCCCTCAACTTTGCGGAAATGTATACTGATCTCACCTTTCACCTTTCCACTTTTTATTCCATGCTCTATGGCGTTCTCTATAAAAGGCTGGGCCAGCATCGGTGGTACGGCTATGTTTTCCACATCAATACTTTCCTCGGATACAATACTGTAAGTAAACTTATCTTCAAAGCGCAGTTTCTGAAGCTCAAGGTAATATTCGAGGGTTTTGATCTCCTTTTCCAATGTCACATACTCCTCTCTTGAATTCTCCAGGATCAACCTCATCAATCGCGCAAAGCCGGATAAGTATTTTCCCGCTTCTTTTGGCTCGTTCTTATAGATGAAGCTTTCTATGGCGATCAGTGAATTGAAAATAAAATGCGGATTCATTTGCGAGCGGAGTAATCTTTGCTCCAATTGCATGGTTTTTTGCGAAGTCCTGAGCCTGTTTTGGCGAATGAATAACCATCCTATGATAAGTATGAGAACACAAAGTCCGGCAAAGCCATAGATCACAAAACGTGAACGTGAGAGCTGAAGCTCCTGAACCTGGTTCTTTCGGGCGAGCTCATTTTTCTGCACCGAAGCCCTGATGCTGTCTGTTGCCGCTTTTTTCCCGAATTCGTACGTGAGCTCACGGCGGGTGAGGTCTTCACGCTTTTCCTGCGAAAGAATTGTATCACGTATACGGATATGTTCTTTATAATATTTCAACGCTTCCTTTGTTTTCCCCTCCCATTCATATATTGAACTCAGAAGTTCCAGCGCCACATTTTCAGTATCCGGAGTTTTGATCTCGCGCGAGATCTCAAGAGCCTCCATTGCGTATTTTTCGGCAAGATTGAAATTATTCATTTCATAATAAATACTTCCGATGTTGAATAAAACATCAGCTATGCTGTGTTTACTTCCAAGCTCACGTTCAATAGCCAGGCTCTGCAATGAATATTCCAATCCTTTTTTAAAATCTTTCTTTGCAATGTATAATGTTCCAATATTCCCAAGAGATGTTCCTTCCTGCCTTTTAATTCCCATCTCTTTTGCCATACTCAGCTGGGTAAGGTAATTTTCCAATGCATGCGAAAAATCCCCGAGGCGATCATAAGTATTGGCGAGATTCCCATACGTGGTCAGCATATTCATTTTATCGTCATTCTTTTTAGCCATCTCAAATGTTTTTTTGAACATCTCCAATGCCTTTACGGGTTGTCCCGTCCGCATAAAAATATCGGCAATTACACCATCTATTGAATAGATCACCATTTTATCGCCGCTTTTCTCGGCCGCTGTCAGCGCCTGATAGGCGCATTCCTGAGCGCGCGGATAATCTGAAAGTTTAAGAAAATTAGAGGCAAGTGAATATCCTGAAATGGCAATACCACGGGGGTTCCCGATCTGCGTGAACAGCGACAATGCTTTTCTGTGATAACGCATGGCTTCCTCTACATTGCTTAGTAGTGAATAGTTATTACCGATGCAGTTAAAAGCTCTTGCGCATTCCTTTTTCCAACCATGCTTTTCCGCAATAACAAGCGCCTGCTTTGCTGTTTCGAGGGACTTTTGCGGATCTGATTGAGAATATTCTGCTGAAATATCGAACAGTAATGCCACTTTTAGCGAATCAGCACTTGTTGCATTCAGAAGCCTTTGCAGGGAATCAGGGCGTCCTTCGCTCTTTACCTCTAAAGCAAAACAACAGGTGAGCGCCAAAACTAAATTAATGATTTTCATTGCTAAGAGTTTGGTGAAATATCATTCAATGATAATGAAAATAAATTCTTCACTAAAAAGAGAAAGATAATTACAGCTCTTATTGGCTAAATGTAGCTTTTAAACCCCAGTTTTAAATGGGCGGGGGCGAAAGGAATAATTGAATTTGAATATTTCTTCCGGAAACTTGGTCAGCGTTCTTTTAGCGCAGACCGATGGGCTTGGATAATATGATTCCGCCTGCTCTGAATAGGCTATATGGCAATCTGGCTTGCGATCCTTTAAAGTCTCAATCCGATCACCAGAATATCATCTACCTGCTCGTAACCTTCCATCCATTTGTTGATATTTTCCCCTGTTCTCTTATGCTGCTCTTCGATAGGGAGCTCTTTTACGGAAACAAGGAATTCTCTGAAACTTTTAGTCATCAATTTTTTGCCATTAGGTCCGCCGAACTGGTCTCCATAACCGTCCGAACTGAGGTAAAGCTGATCGCCCCCGACAAACTGCAGTTCATGCTGTATAAATTCCTGCGTATCTTCGGTAAAGCCTGCTATCCCTGCTTTTGTAGGCTTGATCTCTTCTATCTCCTGCGAATCTTTTTTGATGATCCATAGAAAGCGATTTGCTCCGGCATACAATACTTTCTTGCTCTCCGTGTTCACACGCAGAAGCGAGATCTCCATACCATCCTTTGTCGAGCCTTCCTTATTTCCCTGGCGAAGCGACCGCTTGATATAGATGTTGACGTATTTTAAAATATCAGCCGGATAAAGACTGTGCTTGATGGCCTCATTCAGCTTGTCGGTACATACCATGCTCATAAATCCGCCAGGTACACCGTGGCCGGTACAATCGGCACAGGCAATCAGAAACTCTGTTTCATTGATCTTATAGAACCAGAAAAAGTCTCCGCTGACAATGTCTTTAGGCTGAAAGAAAATAAACACATCTTTCCATAATCCTTTTATTTCATCTACCGGCGGAAGTATGGCATTCTGGATCCGCTTCGCATAGTTGATACTATCGGTGATCTCTTGTTTCTGATGAAGGATCTGAACATTTTGTTTGTTCAGCTCAACATTTTTATTTTCAATTTCAGCGGTGCGCTGTTTCACGAGCACTTCAAGCTGCTTGTTCTGTTGCTTTAAGCGATGCGAAGCAACCTTAACCGCGCTTACGATCACCAGGATAAAGCCTAATATATATAATATGTAAGCAAGCGTGGTCCGGTACCAGGGAGGTAGAACTGAAAAACCGATCGTTACGGGTTCACCTTCTTTTTCAAATACATTTTTCGACTTAATGATCAGCGTATAATTTCCTTCGTGAAGATTCGTAAAGCGGGCCTTTAGTTCTTTATCCCAGGCAGAAAAAGCAGTATCAGAGCCTTCCAGCTTATACGCAAAAACAGTTTTTCCCTCTTCGCAATAAAAATTAGAACTAAAGTAAACACTCAATTCGTTAAAACGATAGCTGAGCTTCAGGTCCTGCCTGTATTCCCCGGTAAGGCTTCCTTCGAACAATACCGAATCATTCTTTGTAATCACTTTACGCAATAAGGTTTGATAAGGGAGGTCATAATTTTTTCGATCCTTTTCATTATAGATCACTACTCCTTCATTCAATGCGATGTAAGCATTCCCTCCTTTGGAAAACACAGAATTCTCTTTTCCCATATCAATAGGATTGAAGGGACGAAACACCTCACTTCTATCCTTTTTCAGGAACAAATGCGGCTTATTGTCAATAATTGCATAGGTCTTGTCCGGGTAATCCTTGAGGAAGGAAAAACTTTTGCGGCTGACATCGATCCCATAGAAATCTGCCGGATCAAAGGTGGATGCTCCATTCTTATCCTGCGAAAAGCTGTATAAGCCATAATTGGTACCCACCAGTAACCTGCCTTCTAAAATAAAAGGATAGATCCAATCCTTGGGCAGGCCATTATCGGAATTTAAAACGGTAACCTTGTATACATTGCTGTCGTCGTCAATAATTTTATATAAGGCTCCAAGCGTAGTTACCCAGTATACATGTTGTTGCAGGGTATGTTCCTCTTCTATTCCCAGCACTTCTCCTGTGATCTCCTCAAACACATAGTCAATTTTGAAATCCTTCGTAAGCATGGTGAGACCTGCATTTCCACCTACCAGTATTTTTCCGGCTTTTGAAATAAATAACGCATGGGCATTCCCATCAAATACAACCTGCAATTTCCTACTATCGTAACTGTACACTTTGTCATCGGTCGCAATGAACAGCTTGTCACCTGCGATCTTTAACTGCCAGACCACATTATAAATTCCGTTAGCGTTTGTGAAATTATTCCCATCCGGATCTTTTACCAATAAGCCTTTGGAAGTTGCGGCGTAAACTTTATCCTGAAAAACACAAACATCATAAACGCTCCCATTGAGACCGTTTTTTTGTGAATAAAGCTGAAGCGGCGAGGTAAGGTCGACCCGGGAAAGACCATTGTTAAGACCGAGCCATAGATTTCCGGTTTTATCCCTGAACTGCGCAATAACATAATTGTCCTGTAAACCGGTCGCATCGTTTATATAATGCACTATCCCGCCTTTACCATTCAGGATAATTGTTCCGTAGAGCTGAGAATTGAAGGCATAGCGGTTCTCATCAAGACAGATTCCGCCATAGAGCTTAAAGCTGTTCCATTCTATGCCGTTGCCTGCGCCAAATTCCCTGAAGGCATTATCGGTTGAATTATAAATGAACAGTCCTTTTTCCTGGGTAACAACCAGCAATTCATTTTTTGAGCTCCCATAAGGCAAAACCGCAAATACGCCATATTCGGCAAAGAGCCCGCTGTTTGGGATGAGTTCCAGCTTATCATTCACACATTTCATTAATCCTTTCTGGCGCTCGCGAACATATAAAGTATTGTGCGCAAAGCTAGCAAGGTGAAAAGTAGTTTCAGGATCAATTACTTTCAGCGTTTTATAATCCCATACAATTATTTTTTCCTGGCTCTGAAAATAGACCCTGTCTGTACCTGCATAAATTCTCCAGACGTTAGTAAACGCTTTGTCTTCCTCTTTTTTCAGAAGGCTATCAGAAAGAGAAACATATTCGAGCTTACCTTTTTTACCCGGGCGGAGAAAACCAAAATTACCGATAGTACCTGCGAAAATGGTATTGTTGCTATCAACTGCAAGTGAAAATACTTTCTGGCCGTTAACAACCCGGATAAAATTCCAGGCTGAGCCGTCGTACTCCATTACACCATTGTCATTACCGACATAAATTAAGCCTTCCCTGCTTTGGGTAATGCTCCAGTTTTGAGGCGATTGTTCTTTGCCATAATCTTTAGGAGAATAATTGATCAGAGGGAACTGGTAATGGAACTGTGCGGATAGAAAAGAACAATATGCAAGAAGGCACAAAGAAAAGATGAATTTCAGATGCAGTGTACCTTTGTTTGAATGCATTATTCTGTATTTAATTTTTTCTCGAGCAGGTAGTTATTTCTTACGGAACTGTTCCTCAAAATAAGTTCTCCGATAAAGCCCGAAAGGAACAAAAGTGTTCCCAATACCATCGTGGTAAGCGCGATGAAAAACCAGGGATTGCTTGTTACCAGGGGGGCGCGCAGGTTGTTCCACACGTAGTACATTTTGCTTATGCCCAGCCAGGCAGCCACAAAGAAACCGATCATGAACATAAGCGTACCCAGCAAACCGAAGAGATGCATTGGACGTTTTCCAAAGCGGGAAAGAAATGTTATTGTTAAGAGGTCAAGAAAACCATTAATGAAACGATCCCATCCGAATTTGGAAGTGCCGTATTTTCTTGCCTGGTGTTGAACTACTTTTTCTCCTATTTTTGAAAACCCTGCATTTTTTGCAAGCACAGGAATAAAGCGGTGCATTTCTCCGTAAACTTCAATTGATTTTACAACTTCTTTGCGGTACGCTTTTAAGCCGCAATTCATATCGTGCAATTTAATTCCACTGATCTTGCGGTTCGTCCAGTTATATAATTTGCTGGGAAGGTTTTTTGTAAAGGCGTTATCGTAGCGCTTTTGTTTCCACCCACTCACAAGATCAAAATTACCTTCCTTTACCATCTTATAAAGTTCAGGGATCTCATCCGGGCTATCCTGTAAGTCGGCATCCATGGTGATCACTACATCTCCTTTAACCGCCTCAAATCCAACATGCAAGGCAGGCGATTTACCATAGTTGCGACGGAACTTGATCGCTTTGACGTTGGGATCTTTTTGAATCAGCTGCTCGATCACATTCCATGACTTATCCTTGCTTCCGTCATCGATAAACAAAATTTCGTAAGTGAAATTATTGGCCAGCATTACCCGCCTGATCCAATCGTGCAACTCGGGCAGGGATTCTTCCTCGTTTAAAAGCGGGATAACAATCGAAATATCCATAAGTTAATTTTGACCCATAACGTATTATGATCCCGATGATAGCCGGGATTACAAATTTTGCGATTTTTATCCGAATATTAAAATAAAAATAGCTTATAAAGCAGAAGGTGAACAGGCGGGATCAATCCGATACAAGCAGAAGGTGAGGAACGAGCCGCACTGTCCTAAGCAGGCGCATACATAGAATCAGAAGAGCATCCGGGAAAAATTTCCTCTGTGAATCGAGGCGATCTTAAAAATCTGCTAAAAAAACAGATCTGTGTTGCAGAATCGGCGGGAATTACTACTTTTGTCGCGGGTAAGTCTTCCACAACCAGCTCCTGCTGAATCCCCCAGGTCCGGAAGGGAGCAAGGGCAGGTGGTTGAGCGGTGTGATGGAAGTAGCTTACCCTTTTTTTATGCCTTAAAGTCAAGGTTAATTCTACTCCTAAGTCTTTTTCTTTGCAATCTAAGCTATAGCTCATTTCTCCCCCATCAGCATTCTGTCCTTACCGCTCAGATCCCGGATCAGCTCTACATTCTTAAACCCTTCTTTTAGCATAAGAGCCTTTGCGTCCTGTCCATGGGCCGCATTCAGCTCAAAGTACAGCTTTCCCTGCGGACTTAATTTTTGTTTTGCGAATGCGCAGATTGCCTTGTAAAACAACAGAGGATCATCATTCTCAACGAATAGGGCCAGTTGCGGCTCATGTTCTTTAACCCTTGCATCCATCGCTTCACTTTCGCCACGCGTAATATATGGCGGATTGCTAATGATCACATCGAAGGAAGAAACGGGCAGTGAGAGTTTAGCAGATTGAAGTATGTCCCCGTGAATGAACTTTACATCCACATTGTTTAGCTCCGCATTCTGCAGGGCGACATCCAGCGCTTCTTCAGAGATATCCATTGCATAGACATCCGCGTTGAGAATCTGCTTTTTCAGGGTAATGGCAATACAACCGCTACCTGTTCCTATGTCAAGTATGCTAAAGTTAGGATTTAAGTGTTTTATGGAAATGATATCTTTGAGGATAAGATCTACCAATTCCTCTGTCTCCTGCCTCGGAATAAGTACATGAGGATTTACTTTAAACCTCAGCCGGTAAAACTCCGTTTCCCCGATTATGTATTGTATGGGTTCATGTTTCGCTAAACGTTTACAGATAAAATGCAGCTTTAACAGATCGGATTCACTTACATTTTCCTCTGAGCGGGTGCTCATGTCCGTCCTTGAAAAACCAAGTATATGCTCAAACGCAAGATGCATGACCGCTTTCAGTTCTCCATCGTCGTATATAGAGGAGAGCTGCTTTTTATAGTGAGCAAAAATATCCTTTATGTTGTTGGAAGCGATTTTCATTGCTACATTTTTAATTATTGTGCTTCTCAGAACAATTCAACAAATAAGTGGGAACTTCCTGCTTGTACGGTCAATATCAGTTTTTGTTCTTCAATAGCTCCTCTAATTTATACATTTCATCACGCAAACGGGCGGCTTCGGCGAAATCAAGCTCCTTGGCAGCCCGTAACATGGCGCTTTTCGCCTTAGTCATTTGCTTCCTGAGTTCATCATTACTCATATATTGAACCACAGGATCTGCGGCTATACTGAATTCGTCGCTATCCACATAAGCTTTTACCAGCTTACCATCCATGCTTACCTCTACTCCACTCATCGTTTTCATCGATGCTTTTTTACCGGCCTGGGTAGGTGTTATATTATGCTTGAAATTGTATTCGATCTGCTTTTTTCGCCTGCGTTGTGTTTCATCAATTGTGTATTGCATGCTACCTGTGATCTTATCCGCATACATGATCACTCTTCCGTTGACATTACGGGCAGCACGCCCCACGGTCTGTACAAGGCTCCGTTCGTTGCGTAAAAAGCCTTCTTTGTCCGCGTCCAGAATAGCCACCAGTGAAACTTCCGGCAGATCCAGCCCCTCGCGGAGCAGGTTGATTCCAACAAGAACATCAAACATCCCGACGCGCAGCTGGCGAAGAATTTCTATACGGTCGAGGGTGTCCACCTCACTATGTATATAGCGCGTGCGTACGTTTAAACCGCTGAGGTATTTTGTTAGCTCCTCTGCCATGCGCTTCGTAAGCGTGGTCACAAGTACCCGCTCATCCTTTTCCACTACTTTGTGGATCTCGTCAAGAAGATCATCGACCTGGTTCACGCAGGGTCTCACCTCGATCAGCGGATCAAGCACTCCTGTAGGCCGGATAAGCTGTTCCACTACAACTCCTTCCGATTTCTGCAATTCATATTCAGCGGGAGTTGCACTGATGTATATTGTTTGTCCTACCATGGCCTCAAATTCTTCAAACTTAAGCGGACGATTATCCAGAGCGGAAGGCAGGCGAAACCCAAACTCAACGAGGTTCTGCTTGCGGGAAAGATCGCCTCCGTACATTGCGCGCACCTGTGGAATAGTAACGTGACTCTCGTCAATGAACAACATAAAATCTCTTGGAAAATAATCGATCAGGC
This sequence comes from Bacteroidia bacterium, assembly GCA_045805185.1. GTDB lineage: Bacteria > Bacteroidota > Bacteroidia > B-17B0 > Aurantibacillaceae > JAHEYF01. The sequence continues at coordinate 9,345 of JBJMLS010000285.1, forward strand.
AGAAGGGCCGGGTTCCTGGAAGTCTCCCATCAAAATAACGCGAGTAATTCTCAATACCACTGCAATAACCAAGCTCGCGCATCATTTCCAGGTCATAATTTACGCGATCATCCAGGCGCTTTGCTTCTTCATTTTTTCCTATCGACTTGAAGTACTCAACCTGTTTCACCAGGTCATCCTGGATCATGTGAATTGCTTTCTGCATGGTGTCCGGCGCCGTAACAAAGATGTTCGCCGGATATATGGTGAAACTTTCGAATTTGTTAAGTACGTGTCCGCCTGCGCTGTCAAAAGTTTCGATACTTTCGATCTCGTCGCCAAAAAAAACAATCCGGACAGAATGATCTGCATAAGCGAGGTTAACATCAACAGTATCTCCTTTAACACGAAAATTTCCGCGCGCAAAATCGCCCGTGGTACGTGAATAAAGACTTTGGACCAGTCTATGCAAAAATTTATTTCTGCTTACTACTTTCCCTGTTTCAATTGTGATCACGTTTTGTTTAAAATCGGTAGGATTACCAATACCGTAAATGCAGGAAACGGAAGATACTACGATCACATCGCGTCTTCCGGAAAGCAGGGAGGAAGTCGCGCTCAGTCGAAGCTTTTCAATTTCATCATTGATCTGCAGATCCTTTTCGATGTAGGTATTTGTTGTCGGGAGATATGCTTCAGGCTGGTAATAATCATAATAGGAAACAAAATACTCCACCGCGTTTTGCGGAAAGAATTGCTTGAACTCGTTGTACAATTGGGCAGCAAGTGTTTTGTTATGACTAAGGATAAGTGTGGGTCTGTTCACCTGTTGGATGACATTGGCAGCAGTAAATGTTTTCCCTGAGCCGGTCACACCCAGCAATGTCTGATCCTGTGTACCATTGTTCATTCCCTCAACGAGCTGGCGGATCGCTTCCGGCTGATCGCCCGTAGGTTGAAATTCCGATGTAAGTTGAAAACGCATGCGTCAAAATTACAATTAAAACGGAGAGATTGCCCTGCAATATGGAAGATTAACAATTCATTCCGGATGATTCATATTAAACAAAAAATACCCGGAATCCTGCAAGACAAAAATGCCTGAACATAATACAGGAAATCGCTTTATATTTGTTCTGATGAACGAAGAAAAATTTATGCGCCGTTGCCTTGAGCTGGCAGAACGCGGACTTGGGCAGGTTGCCCCCAATCCTTTGGTGGGCTGCGTGATCGAGGCAAATGGTAAAGTCATAGGCGAAGGCTATCATGAAAAATATGGAGAAGCTCATGCAGAAGTTATTGCAATAAGATCGGTCAAAGATCAATCTTTGCTGGAAGGAGCCTCTCTTTATGTAAACCTGGAGCCTTGTTCTCATTATGGAAAAACACCTCCCTGCGCCGATCTGCTGATCGAAAAGGGAATTAAAAAAGTAGTCATCTGCAATGTGGATACAAATCCTCTTGTTGCCGGTAAAGGAATTGAAAAGCTCCGTTCACATGGGATCGAAGTAATTGTGGATGTACTGGCTCACGAAGGAAGGATACTGAATAAGCGGTTCTTCACTTTCCATGAAAAGAAGAGGCCCTTTGTTATCTTAAAATGGGCGCAGACATCAGACGGCTTCTTATCTCATTTTCCCATACCCGACAAGCACAGCAATTGGATCTCCTGCAAAGAAAGTAAAAA
>JBJMLS010000286.1:0-9297 GCA_045805185.1 Bacteroidia bacterium
CAGGTGAAAAATAAAGCCTGCTCCAACCGGAACCGCCCATGAGCTTTCCCTGTATTTTCCAAAGCCATCGCGGTTTAGTTCCCGGATATCACTTTCGTAAGAATAATCACGAACAAGATCAACCGCATTCTGTGAACCCATGCTTCCTTCTGCCATGTTTTTGATCGAGCCGTCACTCCAGTAATAATATTTATTCCCGTTCTTATCATAGAGATCTGTTTTAGATAAGAATTCAAATGATTCAAAACCGGTAGAGATCCAGGGCCGGCATTTGTATTTTGGGTTTATGACATTTGAAAAATCATACATCAGGTGAATTCCACCCATTCTGATCTCAGACTGAAAATTCTCGTTCCGCTGGTCAAGCCGTTCGTTTGCGCCGAGCTTGCCCGCCATTCCATAAAAGTTCAGGTAGAAAGATTTGCTTAATGGCTGAGTAAGGATAATCTCGTAAGCAGTGCGTGCGGTCCAGGGAGCCTGAGCGTGCCTGCTGTATAGGTCGCCATAATAAGAGAGCATGCCTACGCCGAAACCAAGTGTTGGCTTAAAAACTTCGCCTAATGCCGGCGGTTTAGGTTCTTCTCCGTTTTTTTTCGGAGATTTCCGACTAATACCCGTTGAATCTTCCTGGGAATGAAGTCCTAATCCTAATGCAATCAGCGCAAAAAAAATAAATAACCGCTTAGTCATAATTTGACATACATTCTTTACCAAAGATAGGGATTAATCAGCTAAAAATGAAATATGGCGCTGCTTACCTGAACCATTTCTGGTTAGAAATCATCAGCGCTTCCTGCACAGTAATTCTTTTTCCGGAATTATACGCCGCAACAAATGCATCGGAAATACCTTTGTTTTTTATATTCTCCCTGTGATCGCGCGCGCCTTTGTACTCGTTAAATCCACCCACGAGGCACTTTGTATATCCTTCATGCATATCGGTTTTAATGGATTCCGAAATACCAAACCTGGATGCGAGGGCTTTCGTGTCGATACCGTTCTTATATGCGCCGATCTGTACAACATAATTCACAATTCCACCTTTCGCTGTAGCGCTTCCGGTATTTGTTGTAGTTGGCTCAACAGTATTTGTTGGTGCAACCGTAGCAGTTGCAACAGTATTGGTAGGAGTGACCGTTGGAGTTACGGCAACAGTATTTGTTGGAGTTACAGTGTTCGTTGGAGTAACCGTGTTTGTTGGTGTTACAGTATTGCTGTTTACTGCAGCATCCGTAATCGCCATATTAATTTCATCCGAAGCAAGCTTTATTTTTTGGGTTTGTTCATTTTCAAGGTAAGAAAACTCACCGGTCAGCACAGGATTTGTTGCCGGTTTCTCCTTTACATTTATCCGATAAGCAACCGTTACATCATCATCGGGAGGCAATGATACCCAAACAAATTTAGCATGCTGATCGGAAAAAGTAAAAGAAGCGCCACTGGTTTTAACCGAACTCGCACTAAGGCCGGCGGGAATATTTTCCATCAGCTTGGCGAAACCCTTGATCCCTGCTTTTTTCAGTTTTACTTCCACATCAAACTGCCGGGCATCCCCGCTCACTGGTGTGATCGTCCGAATGCAGGTTACTGCAGCAGCCGGCTCTACAGGTTTATTGAATGAGGTTTTCGTTTCATCAGGACCGGTGCTTGTTGTATTTGCAGGAGTACTTGCAACCGTATTTGTTGCGGCGGTTTCTACAGTACCAGTAGTGGCAGTTGTAGGAGTAGGAGTTGCAGAAGTGGTTTCGGCCCCGCCGAGGCTTATTTCTGAAGCTGGAATATCAACCTGCTGTTTAACATTGTTCACGATATAGGAAAATTTTCCCAAAACCGTTTTTGTTCCACTTGCAGAAGGATCGACCATTACGAAAAACTTAACAGTGAACTCTTCATCGCCAGGAAGTGCAGTCCAGATATATTTTACCGCCTGACTTCCGAAAGTAAAAGCTCCTCCTTTGCTCTCACCTTCCCTTGCAGTAAACCCCTGTGGCAGATCGAGCTGCAATTTAGCGAAACCTGAAGTCGCTCCCTTTTTTACAAGAACTTCAACCTGGAATTCGGTTCCGGGTTTTGCTGAAGCGGGAAATTTTGCGTTTATACTAACACCGTCGCCGAAGAATGTATTAAATATTAACAGTGCAAGGGAGTTGATAATTAATACAAAATACTTCAGCATATTTGATAGTTATTGATTTACTGCTCGAAGAAGAAATCAATGAGCCGGTTGATCTTTTCAACCGTAAAATCATTAATGCCTTCGAAGAACGAGTCGATCGTTTTAGTGATCTCTTCGGCCGAGATAAATCCGTTATTGTCCAGGTCGGCCGATTTGAGGTCATCCGGAATAGCGACTTTATCTTTTGCTTCATCCTTTTCAAGTTTCTTCAGGTAATCAAGGCTTGGCGCTTCGTTGAATTTCTCACTGCGCTCCACAGCAACCGAGTCCCATTCGAGCTGGTGCCTTGCCATTTCTTCTTCATTAATGGTAATTCCAAAGCCATCAACTTTTGCATCCTTCTTACTTTTCGGTTCTTTGTCGAGGTAATCGGGAACACCATCCTGATCGGTATCAAAAGGACAACCGTGATTATCCACTAGCACGCCTTTAGGCGTTCCAAGACACCTGTCTTTATCATCGCCGATCCCATCTCCATCCACATCCGCATGATCCACTTCGTTGAAGTCAACTCCCTCAGATGCTGACTTCACTTTTTTCTTGAACTCATATTGCAAACCCGCATTTGCCTGCAAATAGCTGTCATTACCTCCCGATTTGCGATTGTCAACATAATCGCTCAGGCAAATTACATAATTGACGCCGACAGAAGCTGTCCATCTTGTTCCCATGTGAAAGTTGAGGCCTCCACCAACCGGAACCGTAAGACAGGCCCGGGTATAATTTGTAGTACTGTCTTTTAACTCTGTTTCATAGGTATAATCGCGTTTAATTATGTTTGCAAAAACGAGATTTCCAGGTGTTTCTGCCCCATCGCGAATAGATCCATCCGACCAGTAATTATAAGCCGTGTTCCCGTTTTTTAAATCGCCCTTCGGATCAAACATCATATAGCCGATGCCCACATTCAGAAAAGGAGAAACTGCGGGGTCATATTTCATTACCTTATCAAAGTTGGCAGTAATTAATAGTTCACCCTGAATAATGGCAGACTGAAAATTAAGGTGAGAATTTTTTGAATTATCAGTACCTGCCAGCTTTCCATACAAACCTCCGAGAGAAATTCCCAGTATTTTTCCAAAACGCTGCTCTATTGCAAGGTAATAACCAAAGCGCGTATCTAATAATGGGTTAACATCGGTTTGCTTTCCGACATCACCGGTGAACTTTAAGGCGCTCAATCCTATGGTCAAAGAAGGGCTGTGCTTGACAGGGCCATCTTCCTGTGCGAAAATAAAATTGACACAGCAGAGTAATATAACAATAGAAAATGTAGCTCTTTTAAACATACTTAACGAGTCCATAACAATGCTTTTTAGGGTTATAATGTGAATTTAAAGCATTTTATGACTTTAGCAAAACTATTCCAAAATAAAAGCAATTGAATCAGGTTGAATTCTTAGTTGCAAACAAGCTTTTGTTAATATCACAAAAAATATGAACAATTCACATTTACATAAAAAGCTGATATACAATTAATTTAGGCTGATTATTTTTCTTAATTCAACAGGTAATTAACAGGCGGTGCCGACTGAGACCGCTAAGGAAATGAGGTAAAAAAGATATTAAATGTATGCTAAAAGATCAGAGGCAACCTGTTCTTCCACCGTCAACGGGAAGATTTATACCATTGATATAAGCCGCTGCCGGCGAAGCAAGAAAAGCAACCGCATTTGCAATCTCAAAAGGTTCAGCGAAACGTCCTGCTGGTATCTCTTCTATCATTTCAGTTTTGATTTCATCCTGGCTCAGACCGGTTTTTTGAGATTTGTTCCCAATGATTTCACCCAGGCGCCCCGTACTTGTGGCTCCAGGGAGTACATTATTTACTGTAATGCCATATCCAGCCACCTCATTGGAAAGCGTTTTGGCCCAGTTAGCCACTGCCGCCCTGATCGTATTCGAAACGCCGAGTCCTTTTAAAGGCTGCTTTACCGAGGTTGAAATAATATTAATGATCCTGCCGTATCCCGAATTCTTCATTCCTTCGATGCAAGCCTGCGCCAGCACATGATTACAGAGTAAGTGGTTATTGAATGCTTTTAAAAAATCTTCTGTCAGTGCAGCATATACGGGGCCAGCAGGCGGTCCTCCGGTATTGTTAACCAGTATATTCACCGCACCCTGCCGCTGAACATAATGATTAACGAGTTTGCGCACTTCTTCGTGCAGACTAAAATCGACAGCTAAATAAGAATGTTGCTGCCCCTTATCTGTATTAAGCTCTGATTTTACCTTTTTCAGGGAATCCTCGTTACGGGCCATTAGCGTTACATTAGCCCCCATCATGGCAAGTTCAATTGCCACCGCCTTGCCAATACCCTGAGTGCTTCCGCATACAAGAGCGCGTTTATTTTTCAGGTCCAGGTTCATTCGTCATTTTTTAGTTCTCCAAAAATAGATTTAAAACTCACATAAATATTTTTTATTTTAGTAGAAATTTAAACATTCAGTTATGAGCATCACCCGACCTTTCAACTTTAGAAAATGGATCGACGAAAACCGCCATTTATTAAAACCTCCGGTTAACAATAAGGTTGTATACAAAGACACCGAGTTTATTGTTATGGTAGTTGGGGGGCCGAACTCAAGAAAAGACTATCACTTTAATGAAAGCGAAGAGTTTTTTTTCCAATTGGAAGGAGACATCATTGTAAAAATTCAGGAAGAAGGAAAGGCCGTTGAAGTAGCAATAAAAGAAGGGGATATTTTTTTATTACCGCCAAAAGTTCCCCACAATCCCATCCGTTTTGAGAATACGATCGGTCTTGTTATGGAAAGGCGCAGACGCGACAATGAAAAGGATGGTTTATTATGGTTTTGTGACAAATGCAATCATAAACTCTATGAAGAATATTTTAAGCTTACAGATATTGCAACTCAATTCCAGGAAATATTTGAAAAATTCTACAAGAATACTGACCTTAGAACCTGCAAGAACTGCGGACATATAATGGAACCGCCACCGGTAATTAGCTAAAATAGTTAATTAGTAATCAAACAATTACCCTATATAAAGTACCGCTTTATAAAATTTAATACCGCGCCGAAACCTCATTTATCGATGATTATTGACCGCTCATCGGTAAATAATCGATTTCAGCTAACTATCTTTGAATTAAATTTGCGCAGAACGAAAAAACTGTTTAATTTTAATCTGATATTTAAGTCCTTAAATTTTATTTTTTATACATACACACAGCCATGAATAAAAAACTAGTACCAATTATTTTCGCATTGATACTTCCGTTATTTTCTATCGCTCAACACGATCATGAGAAAAATACGGCTAACAAACCTTTCGATATGAAGACGGCAAAATCGCCCTACCTTCATAAATTCAACGCAAATCTTCTGGCAGGATTTGATGAAGCGGCAACCATGCGAAAGGTAATAGCACGAACTTCAAAGCCTGCTGAACAAAAGGAATATTTTGAATCCCTGGTGAGACAGCACGTTGCAGCGCATACTCCACAAATGCCTGTGGGGCATGGCAAACAACCATTTGTTTCCTCTTACAACGCTGCGTCAAAAACAATAAATGTTAACCTCACTCCATACAGCGGGTATTGTCCGAACGCGGGATTTGAGACCATGACCTTCGGCGGGTGGACAGGTGATACATACACCAATAGCACCGGCACCAACTGGAACACGTTTACTCCTGCCTGGGCTTCGGGAATCATGACTGCTGGTAACAATACGCCGCAGCAAGCGAACTGGCCTGCATTTCCAACTAGTATGTATCCGAACAGGCATACAATTATGACCATTCCTCCAACGCTGAACAATCCTCCAAACGTTGTAGGATGGGATAGCGTCGCGATCAAAGCCGTAACACACGTTTCGGAAATTGAATTTGTTCCTCCAACTGCCAACGGCGCAACCTGCCGTTTAGGTAATGCAAATAATAACTTCAATGAAACGGAAAGACTTGTCTATTCCATGACCGTTTCTCCAGCCAACAATCAGTTCACCTATTCATACGCGGTAATTATTTATGACGGTGGTCACCTCGGAGGTGAGCAGCCTTTCTTTAAGATCACTGCGCGCGATCAAAATGGAAACTCTATCGGTGGCGCCTGCGGTATTTACCAGATCGATGCTACACAGGTAGCTACTGATCCCACATTCTACGCTGCAGCTACCTATAACTCATGGAATAATACCTGGACAGACCCTACAGTTGGTGGTTTTAACTCCTATTATTACAAAAAATGGTCAACCGTAGGTATTGACCTTTCAGCTTATAATGGACAAACAGTAACAATTGAATTCCAAACCGGCGACTGTACTTTTGGAGGTCACTGGTGTTATGCTTATGTGGATGCTTCCTGCCAGCCTTCTCAAATCACACTTAACTATTGCCCGGGGTCTACAGTTGCTTACGCAGTTGGTCCTGACGGATATGCAAGCTATCAATGGTATGGTCCGAATACAATGACTCCGATCGGAGGACAAACAAATGATACCCTTGTTGTAAATAATGGTAACGTAGGTGATGTTTATACACTTATCGCGGCATCTGCTTCCGGTTGTACTTCAACCATGCAGGTAACACTAATGCCAACAAGTGTAAATGTTCAAAACACATTCAGTACGCCGTCATGTGCCACGGGTAGTTCCGGCTCCGTCACGGTTGTGCCAACGGGTAGCTCCTCGGGTTATAGTTATGCCTGGTCAGGGCCCGCGGGACCAATAACCGGTAATACTGCAACGATTCAAAATCTTGCGCCTGGAACTTATTCAGTGACGGTTTCCGCTCCTGGCTGCGGGTTTAAAGATACCATGGTAACAGTGGGAATCACTCCTCCAATATTCCTTTCGTCCACTCAGAATCTTTGCGGTAACCCATTTGTTGTAAATGCGCCGGCTGGCTCCGGTTATACCTGGTATGATGCCAGTCTAAACCCGATTCCTTCAGCACAGGGCATTACTCCCCTGATAGTTCCGAATAATGGTAATACCAGCGCGACTGTAGTTTATACTAACCTGCAGGGCTGCAGAGACTCCATGCGTATCAATGTTACGCAACAGGTCAATTATAGCACTCAAAACGTAACTTATTGCGGTAACTCCGCTACATTAACGGTTATGGCAGGAGCTACGAATATTACCTGGCACGATGCTAACTGGCCGTATCCGGCTATCGGGAATAGCCAAACCGTTACAATTAACAGCCCTATCGCTTCCATGTGGCAAGGTTATACAGTTGCCTATACGAACCCCGCAACAGGATGCCAGGACTCCATTCAATTCTTTCTTACACAAATCACAGGGTCAGCTTTTGCAACTAACCTTGTCAATACCTGTGTAAATCCGGCGGCGAACGGATCGGCAACAGTAAATATAAGCACTGGCCAACCTTCGCCATATACTTTTGTAACCAGCAGCAGCAATGGTTATAGTAACACCGTATTAAATACAGCCAGTACATCCGTACCTCTAACCGGTCTGGATGCAGGTACTTATTCAATTACTGTAACGGCAGGACAATGTAGTTATACCGGCTCTTTCAATATCTATACGATACCTGTTCCGGTTACAATTGCAACCAGCCCATTGTGTGTTCCAACCGGAGGTACCTCAACTGTTACTTTTACCTATGGAGCGGGTGGCTCAGGTGGAAACTGCGGTGCCGCTACAACTCCATGCTCGAGTACAACACTAAGCACAGTTGGTTCAAATACAACCCAGAATAGTCAATACGGCTGGCCTTGTCCTTATGGTAACTATTATTCCAATGAGAAGTATCAGATACTTTACACGGCAGCTGATCTTAACGCAGCAGGTATAACCGCCGGTAAAATTGCAGATATCGCTTTTGATGTTTCCAGCATTCCAGCAGGTATGAACACGACATTTATCAACTATACGATAAAGATAGCCTGTACCCCAACAACAGATCTTGGAACAGGTTGGGGTACTCCTTTTATTACCGCTCCTTTTGTTACGGTCTGGGGACCTCAGAATTATATTTGTACCACAGGGATAAACACCCATACTTTCTCATCGGCCTATGACTGGGATGGAACAAGCAGTATCATTGTTGAAATATGTTATGACTGGGTTGCCCCAAGCACCTGGACCTCGAACGCAATCATGAATAACACGCCAACAACCTATTCTTCATTTGCTTTATTCAATAGCGATTCTCAACCTTCCTGTCCTGCCACAACAATGAACCAAACGTTTATGGAAAGGCCGGTAACTTATTTCAATCACTGTCTTGCCCAATCTGTTGCGAGTGACTTCTCTTATAGCTGGAACCCGACTGTAGGTATTCAGGCGCCAGGTTCTCCAACAAACACCAATCCGACAGTTAACATTGTGTCCAATAACTCGCAGTTCTATACATTAACCACAACAACTAATGTTGGCGGCTGCTATAAAACGGATACTTTCACAATTAACGTTGTTGTACCATTTGCGCTTAGCGTTACAGGTGACGCAACGGTATGTTCAAACAATCCGGTTCTTCCTCTTCAGGCAACAACCACCGATCCAGTAACAGGTAATCCAATAACAGTTAACGGAGCCTGGTCGGGCAGCAATGCAATTACAAATATGGGTAACGGTCTGGGCTCTTTCAATCCGGCTCTTGCTGGTCCTGGTACTTATAACCTAATTTATTCTGCAGGTGCTACAGCATGTGGCGGTGTTTCTTATGTACAGGATACCGTACAGATAGTAGTTCATCCTTATCTTCCTGCAACGTTTACCGGTTTTGGCCCATTCTGTGAATCAGCTCCGGTAACAATTCTTGGTCCACAGGCTGCAAATCCAGGCGGAACCTGGACAGTAAATGGCGCGACTGCAACTCAGTTCGAGCCGGCAATACTTGGCCCAAGCGCTGCTCCAGGACATAATGTAACTTACACTATTGACCAGGGATTCGGTTGTCCGAATACAACTACGCAATATGTAATGGTATTCGATGATCCTATTGTAACATTCATCAGCGACATTACATCCGGTTGTATGCCGAGCCTTCCTGTTTCGTTCACCAGTAACGTAACAGTGCCTGGAGGAACCTATTCCTGGACTTTTGGCGATGCCGGAACCGCAGCAACAGCGAACCCTATTCACATATACAATCAGGCAGGTTTATATTCAGTATC
>JBJMLS010000287.1:0-3102 GCA_045805185.1 Bacteroidia bacterium
ATAACAGTTACGATAAAGGTGCCGAAGAAAAGGCCGAGCGGAATGTTTTTTTGCGGCTCTTTAATTTCTGCTGCAATAAAAGTCACATTGTTCCAGGCGTCACTGCTGAAAAGCGATCCGATCATGGCAACGCCCACAAAGCACCAGAGCATGGAGCCGTTAAGATCGAAAGGGGTCCAGCCAATTTGCACATTATCTTTTAGCAGTGGGATCTGTGCCGTCGCTTTCCAGGGATCGGAAAAATTCGAGGCGATGGTATCCGACTGTAAACCGAAATAAATCCCAATGGCGATCAGGCCAAAGAGCGCGATGAGCTTAGCCGAAGTAAAAAAACGAAGGATGAGCCTTCCATACTGAATTCCTTTTATGTTGAGCCAGGTCAATGCAAAAATGCTGACAATGGCAAGTAACTGCGCATATTTCAGGTTGAACTTCCCGATTGAAAAAACAATATGGTCCTCGTTGAAAAAAGGAATGAACACACCGATGTATTTTGCAAAAGCAACAGCAACCGCTGCGATGACTCCTGTTTGGATCACAAGGAAAACGGTCCAGCCGTATAAAAAAGCGATCAATGGATTGTATGCCTTTTTGAGGTAAACATATTGTCCGCCCGCCTGTGGCATCATACCGGCGAGTTCTCCATAGCTCAGCGCGGCAAATACGGTGATCAGCCCCGTAATGATCCAGCACATGAGCAGCCACATCGGACTCCCGAGTGTTCGCGCCATATCCGAGCTTACAATAAAGATTCCGGAGCCGATCATGGATCCTGCTACCAGCATGGTAGTATCGAAGAGTCCGAGGGTGCGTTTTACAGGCTGAGTTTCCGACATTCTTAATAAGTGCTTTTATTAGGATGTTGCCTGGTATCAAAAAAATCAAGAAGGAAAACGTTTTCCCCTTCAATCATATAATAAAGGGCGTTATGCTTGGTAACAAAAATTTTTCTGACAAGGATATTTTTTTCAGAAACAATTCCTATAAGAGGTGAATTAGAGATAAGATCGAGAATAAGGTAAAGTTCAATTACGAAGTTTTCTGCTATTCTTAGTGACCATTCCTCTTCAAGATACTGAACAATGTTTAAAAGGCCGGATTTAGCATTTTCTGTCCAAATTAACTTGTAAGCCATTTCCTTAATTCGTTTTTCATTTCATCATTGGAAACAGTTTTACCATCCCGTACTTGTTTGATAGATTCTTCAAGCCGCTGTTGCTGCTTCACCGAAAGCTCATCTATAATATCGAGACTTTTATTTTTTTTGTTTAACGAACTGAAGAGATCGTAAAACCGCTGAAGCAATTGATTGTCATTAACCTCGTCGATTAGCTTGTGAAACTCACTTTTTAATTTAATAGTATTCATTACTATCGTTGTTTATTCAAAATTACAAAAAATCGACCACTCAGGCAATACAGATTTAGTGCAAAAGCCTTATCGCAAGATTTTATTAAGGTAATTTAGGATGAAGATTACTGTTCCTGCGGCTGTAAAGGAAGTACACCGCAATTCCAAGTACGCCCCAGCACATAAAGGCGATCCATGTTTCCTTGCGCACAAAGCACATCAGGAAAATGTTGAACGCCACTCCTAAAGATCCAACAAGATAAACAGCAGGCGTTTTATACGGACGCTCAAGCTCAGGTTTCTGGTAGCGCAGGATCATAACCGCCACGCAAACCATCGCGAAAGCCAGCAGTGTTCCCATGCTGCACATTTCCGAGATCTTATCAATAGGAGTTAAGGAAGCAATAACAGAAACAAACAGGCCGATCAGCAGGGTGCTTTTGTAAGGTGTTTTAAATTTAGAATGAAGCGTTCCGAACATTCCGCGTGGAAGCAGTCCGTCTTTTGCCATGCCCAGGAAGATCCGTGTTTGCCCAAGCATCATAACGAGCATCACCGAAGTTAATCCCGCTGTCGCAGCAATGGTAATGATGAACACGGCCCAGTTTATTCCTATGCCGGAAAACGCCGAGGCTACGGGAGCAGCTTTATCGAGCTGATCATATTTAACCATGCCGGTGAGTACAAGCGAGACAACAATATAAAGAACTGTACATATTATCAGGGAAGCAACAATAGCGAAAGGCACATCTTTTTTAGGATTGATGGCTTCACCTGCCTGCGTGGATACGGCGTCAAAGCCAATGTAAGCGAAGAACACAATGGTTGCGGCCGTCAATACGCCTCCGAAGCCGAACTTAATGGTTTCTTTTCCATTTTCCCCAATTGATTTTACCTCATCCGGAATAAAGGGGTGCCAGTTATCGGTATTGATGTAAAATGCCCCGACAATGATCACAAAAAGCACCACAGCTATTTTAACGATCACAATGATATTATTTGTATTAGCAGCTTCTTTGATCCCTTTCACCAATATCATTGTCACGATCCAGGTAATGATGAAGGCAGGAAGGTTGAAGGCGAATGAAGGAGCCGCAAGTCCCGCTGCAGTACATTTTTCGGTTGCCGTTGCCAGATCGTTGCACAGCCAGATTGGAATGTCGATGTGGAAAAGGTGGAGAAGCTTGACAAAATAACCGCTCCATGCCACAGCTACGGTTGTTGCGCCCATCATGTATTCCAGGATGAGGTTCCAGCCAATGAACCAGGCGAATAATTCACCTACTGTACCATAAGCATAAGAATAAGCGGAACCTTCAACCGGCAGCACCGAAGCAAATTCAGCATAACAAAGGGATGCGAAAAGACAGCCAATTCCAGCGATGACAAAAGAGAGGGCCAGAGCCGGTCCTGCATAATCATGCGCCGCAATACCTGTCAGCGTAAAGATACCTCCGCCAATAATGGCGCCGATCCCCAGGGAGGTAAGTCCCCACCTGGTAAGCACCCTGTTCAACTCGCTTTTCTTCATGTCGGCCTCAAAGGCTGAAACCGGTTTTGTTCTCCAGATTGACATAGTTATTTTTTTATGTTTAAAGGCCAAATATAACTAAAAATTGCAAACACTACTCTTGCTTTAGGACCCGCTTTTTTTAACACAACGAAGAGCGGGCCCTGGAATTTTATATAGAGAAGATAAGGCGTCGCACCTGGGACGATCTTAGATCATTTGATGAAAATTCTTTGCAATTC
>JBJMLS010000288.1:0-10518 GCA_045805185.1 Bacteroidia bacterium
TCCCCGAATAAAAGCCAATTGCATCAATGCCATTTTTAGAGGCGGTGTAAATTGCCCTTGCAGCATGATACGATTGAGAAACAACAGTAATTTTATTTTTATGATAGACTTCCTTGCATCGGACAATCGAATTAAGTGTGTGATCTCCTTCTTTATCCATTGTAATCAGAGAATCCGGTACGCCTTTGGCCGCCAGGGCAGACTTCATGTTGGCAGCTTCATCATAGTTAGCCGGACCAACGCACCCACTTACGATGAAATTTTTTACTTTACCTGCTTTATACAGAATAAATGCTGCATCAATTCTTTTAGAAAAAAATTCAGGAGCAGACTTTTGATCAGCTCCTAAAACTAACGCAGTCTCTGTATACGGAATCAAATTTACATCCGAATAAACTTTATTTTCCGATGCTTTATTCACCAAATGGTTGCTTGTCAATACTGAAATTAAAAACAATATAAAGAATGGAATTAAAAACCATCTTGTGATTATTTTGACAACTCTATATTTCTGCAAACGCCAAATACCGAATATTACGGACAGAAAAAGAAGAGATACTATTATTAACCTGAATAAACCCATTATTAAATTTTTAATGCTAAGATACTGCTTTCATTAAAAAAAAGTTTTGATTTTTGCTATAAAAAAAGCCCATTCTTTCGAATGGGCTTTAATAAAATTGAATGAAACCTAACAGGATTCAATAAAAGATACAAGCGGAGACTGAGGGATTCGAACCCTCGATACACTTGCGCGTATACAAACTTTCCAGGCTTGCTCGTTCGACCACTCTGACAAGTCTCCTTTAAAGAGGCGTAAAGATAGTCATTTTGCAGCTTTTAGCAAAAACATTTTAACGCCCCTCACGGCTAAACGCTCAAGGCCGGGTCGCCTTGAAATACGTAACCTGCTCTTCCAGTGCTGCCGCTTGTTTAATATGACCGCGCCGCGCCTTCCTTCCCGATTATTGAATTCCATTAAATTTCTATAAATCTTAATAGGTTCAATAGCGCGGGTTCAAAAGAACCTTTAATATTTTAAAAAAATTTGAAAAAGAATTGCGTAGTTAAATAACTACACATATATTTGTAGTCAAATAGCTACATAAATGAATTTAAGAAGAGACGTATTTCAAGCAATAGCAGATCCAACAAGAAGGGCCATACTGCTTTTGCTTAGTTCGCAATCGCTGACAGCAGGTGCAATAGCCTCAAATTTTGACACGGCAAGACCCACAGTTTCAAAACACCTGCAAATACTCACCGAGTGTGAATTGCTCGGGCAAGCACAAAATGGCAGGGAAGTTTATTATCAGCTCAATGCAAAAAAAATGAAGGAAATAGCCGACTTTATTGAGCCATTCCGCAAAGTGTGGGATGAGCGGTTCAACAAACTGGAAACGATAATGAAAAAACACAAATCAACAAAATAAATTATATGGAACAAAAAACCAAGATCAATGCCGAAGACGGAAAACAGGAATTAATGATCACGAGAGAATTTGATTTGCCTCTGGAATTACTTTTTAAAGCCTATACAGAACCTGACCTTATTGAAGAGTGGATGTCTAATCCCTACTCAACAATGAAAATGTTGAAGTTTGAAAGCAGGAAGCAAGGCGCTTATCACTATGAAAGTAAAGATGCCCAGGGAAAAGTTGTGTTTCGCGCGAATGGAGTGATCCATGAGCTCATTTCAAACCAAAAGATCACCAGGACATTTGAAATGGAAAACACACCCTTTGGTGTACAGCTTGAGATCTATGAATTTATAAAACTTACTGAAGACACCAGCAAACTCACTATGCATGTGATCTATGAATCGGCTTCACAAAGAGACCAGGTACTAAAATTACCTTTCGCTCAGGGCCTCACGATGGCGCACAACCGGCTTCAGGAAATTGCAAACAAATTAAAATAATACGATGACGAAGAGAGATAAAATTATTTACTGGATCGCCACAAGCTTATTGGCTATTGGCATGTTACAAAGCGGCATTTTCGCAGTGCTCAGAACCAAGGAATGGGTTGACCTCGTAAACGGCCTGGGTTATCCGATCTATTTTCTAAGCATACTCGGCACATATAAGATCCTTGGCGTTATAGCTATCTTAATTCCGCGATTTAAACTTCTGAAAGAATGGGCCTACGCGGGTTTCTTTTTCGCAATGACAGGCGCACTCGTTTCACATCTGGCATGTGGCGACTATTCCGTAAAAGCCATTGCCGGCCCATTTTTTCAAATTGTATTTATTATTTTGTCCTGGTATTTTAGACCCGCAAATAGAAAAATCACTTTAGCTAGTGAATAGATAAACTTATTATTTTTTAAAGTTTACAGGTTTTTATTCTATGCTTTTCCTCAAAGAGTGGAAAAGCTGAGCGGTTTCGGGAAACAACTCTACAACATTTATTTTTTACTGCTGGTTTATAGTCCTTTCTGCAGGTACAGTTTTTGAATTTTTGCTTATTCAACATTCATCAACTATGTATGAAAAAGAATTTCGGCAGCTCCTCTATGTATGGTGGTCCCGAAAATTCACTGAAGCAATTACGGATGGGCTTATCGGGCTGGGTGCAAACGTTGATGAAGTGGTGACTGAAAAATAATACCTTTGCCTGGTACTTAAGCTAAGACCCCGGGGTTGTTTCAATAAGAATAGTGTTAGAAGTAGTGGAGTGAATATTGTCCCGATTTTAACATTCAAATAGCGCCACTATGCAACAAATTGCAAGAGTTTTTATTACCGGCTCGACAGATGGCCTTGGGCAATTGGCAGCACATGCACTTATTGCACAGGGACACCAGGTGGTGCTTCATGCGCGAAACGAACAGAGAAAGCAAGAGGCCATGAAGAAAACTCCTGGGATAGAAAATGTACTAACAGCTGACCTTTCCAGTATAGAAGAAACAAAACGGCTGGCTTCAAACGTAAATGCTCTGGGTAAATTCGATGCCGTTATTCACAACGCCGGAGTTTACACCGCTCCCTCCGAAGAAATTTTCACAGTCAATACATTGGCGCCTTATATTTTAAGCTGCCTCATAGAAAAGCCGCAAAGGCTGATCTATTTGAGCTCCGACATGCACCTGCAGGGACGCTTCAACCTGGAAAATCTGAAAACGAATAGTGGCCGTACTTCTTATTCCGATTCAAAATTGCATGTGCTGATGCTCTGCAAGGCAGTAGCGCGGAAATGGCCGCATGTATACGCTAATGCAGTTAATCCCGGCTGGGTGCCTACGAAAATGGGCGGCAGTGGAGCTCCCGATGATCTGAAAAAAGGATATGAAACACAGGTGTGGCTCGCTGTAAGTAATGAGGAAGAAGCAAAGGTAAGCGGACGCTATTTCTATCATCAGAGAGAGGCCGCTTATAATACGGAAGCTGATGATATCCACTTACAGGAAAAACTTCTGAGCTTGTGCGGGGAGATCACCGGTGTTTCATTTCCGGAATAATTTCAAATCACAAATAACAATTCATACTAATGGAAATCACAAGAGTTGGCAACAAACCTTCCTTTAAAGGACCCGAAGACTGGTTTACTGGCGCAGTGCGCGTAGATCCTTTGTTTGAAAGCAATGAAGCAAGGAGAGGCGCAGCAGTCACCGTTACATTTGAACCCGGTGCAAGAACGGCCTGGCATACCCATCCATTGGGACAAACGCTCATCATTATATCCGGTTGTGGCTGGGTACAGCGTGAGGGCGGCGCTATTGAAGAAGTACACCCGGGAGATGTGATCTGGTTTGAGCCAGACGAAAAGCACTGGCATGGCGCTACGGCAACGAATGGCATGTCGCATATTGCTATCCAGGAAAATCTGAACGGCAAATCAGTTGACTGGATGGAAAAGGTCAGTGATGCGCATTATAGCAGTGATAAGGTAAACGCAGCTATGCAGAAAGAATAAAATTTTAACCCGGCAAATGCAAAAGTCATTGGCTCATGTGCCTGCGATCTTATCTTTTACTGTTTCCATTCTTTTTGAATTTATCAAAGATATGTTCGCTGGTCTGTTTTATAATAGTTCCGCTCTTATATTTTATACCAAAAAAAATATTCCATTCTTTTATCAAATAATATCTTGCATTATTGTTCCCTCTCCTTAACCCGAAACAAGACCATTTAGTTAAAGTGCATCCTCAAAAATAAATTGATCCTGCATCTCTTCAATGCTAAACTCTGCAAGAGATCGGGACTGATCTTTGATGCCGCAGGGAAATAGTTTATCTAATATGGAAAAAGCAATCTCCCGTCCTAAAATTGGATTGATTTCAGCAATAGCTTTTGCAGTGGGAACAATGATAGGAGCTGGCGTATTTGTCCTCTCCGGTCCCGCTATTGCACTAACAGGTCCCGCAGCGCTTATCTCGTATGCTACTGCCGGTGTATCCGTTCTGTTCTCTGCACTTTCATTTTCTGTTATTGCAAGCCTTGCGCCAGCTGGCGCGTCCGGCTTTGCATACGTGAGAACAGCTCTGGGCGGTTACTGGGGCTTTATTACTTCCTGGGCATTTTATATCGGGGGAATTATCGGATGCGCTTTTATCCTGAATGCCTTCGGCACTTATCTGCAGCAGTTTTTTTTACCGTCAGCGAGCCCTCTGTTCATTACACTTATGGCCGCCTTTGCGCTAACGCTCCTGAATCTTGGGCCAGCCAGCGCGATCGGAAAAGCGGAAGTGTTCTTTGTAGGGATAAAAGTGCTGGCATTACTGACATTTATAATAATGGGCGCGCGCCTTTGGGGAAATGCGGACCTGGCTCCCTTTGCGCCCAATGGCTGGAAACCGGTGTTCCATGAAAGCGGGCAGTTGTTTGTAGCCTTCCTTGGCTTCAGCGTAATATGCAGTATGGGAGGGGACATAAAGAACGCCTCGCGAACAATTCCGCTCGCGATCCTCTTAAGCATGCTGATAGTTGCGCTGATCTATTGCGGTGTAATTATGTCGCTGCTTGGAGCTAACCTTGGCTCCTACTCTGAATCGAGCATTGGTAAAGCTTCCGGTTTAATAATGGGTAGCTATGGCCCGCGCATTATTGCTATAGCGGCTTTAGTTTCTGTCCTGTCCTGCGCAAATGCAAGTATTCTGAGCTGCTCCGAATCAATGGTGCGCCTCGCCGGAAAAGGTGAGGTTCCGACATTTCTCGGAAAAATGCACAATGGCCATCCTGTCGCGAGCGTGTTTATAGGAGCAGTGATTTACATTGGCTTAATTCTTATTGGCAGAACGGACGCAGTGGTCTCTTATACGAATGTAAGCACCATTGTTATGTTAGTCCTGGTGAACATAGCAGCCCTCTACGCATTAAAGAAGAAGCTCGTTTATAAAAAACTGTTCCCCTTCAGCCTATTGATCCCTGTGCTTGGATTGACTACAGGGATAGGTCAGCTTTTCATGATGAGAGCGCAAAACGTGCTGATCGGATGTTTGTTTGTTGCCATGGGGAGCGTATTCTATTTGATGCGGAAGAAATTCCATGATGTCTCCGATCACAGAGAAATAAAGGAAAACATCAGGGTACTTAATGGGCCGCTAAGCCGGTCGTTAAAAGAAGAAGGCCCGGAAGAAAGGAAAGGAAAAAGCTTAAGCTGAATAATTTTTAATGCCTGAGCTTTACTAAAAAATTTACTATTTACATTTAGCAGCCTTGCTTTAGGACTGACTCCTATTTTTTTCCCTGAGCCATTTCTTTTTCCGTAATCTCATCTTTCTTAAAAGAAGGCATTCGACCAGTATAGAGCAGGAAAGCGCGGCTGCGGATCCTCGCCCTGAGCAGGAAGCGGGGCAAGTGAATGCTATTCAAAGGAGGGCCCACCCCTGATTCTCCGTTCGGTCGACAATATAGAGCGCGGTTCCGTCAGGACTGAATTTAGCATCTACAGGTCGCTCGAGGCCACCTCCTTTTTGATAGGAAGCGGGCCAGGGCAAATGCAGTTTCGCATTCCGGCATGCAAGCATAAAGGGCTTCACTTAATGAAAAGCGTTGTGTCTATTGAATTGCATGCGGCTGCAGGCATTGTATTGCACAACATGGGCAAGTTCATGCCCCAGCGCGGGCTCAGACTACTGGCTTTAAGATGAGGCTGAGCTTTCGGACGCTTTGCTTTCTCGCTGCGATTGATCCTATAGTTCCTTCTCATCCGCCTCTAAGAAAATCCGGACAACATAAAACGCCGCTGCGTCTATTTTAAACTGAAGTCCAATGTGAATCATTACAGGTTCAGGCTGATGCAACAATACCCGGTTATATTTTATTACAGTTCTAAAGACTATTTATCTGCCTCCTGTTTTTTGAATTACAGCATTGCGAGCTCTTCCCTGCATGTGTAATTTTTTCCACCGCATAAAAAAATTGCAACCGGAAGCTTATCAGAAAGCGCTTATTTGTAACCCGTATTATTATACACCAGTGGTACAGAGTTTGCCTTTTCATTGTTCTAAAACTAAAAAAATGAAAAAGATCATCTTAATAACAAGTATGAGCCTGGCAATGTACATTCCCATGGTAAAAGGTCAGGCTCCTGTTACCGCCAAAGCAAATCCTTCAGCAGTAACTACAACCCCTGCGGATCAGGCGCCGGTGTTCATGGACCGCTATTACAAGATCAAGGACAGCTATAAGGACCTGTCAGAGACGCATAGCTGTTATGCTGGATGTAATTATGAACTGGACGAGTACATGAAGCGTTACTACAGTTACAAAGATTCTCATCCGGGCCAGGTTAAGTATGCTGCAAATTTCGCCGGAAGCAAAGTTGATGCGGCAGCCTTTGATGCTAAATTCAATGAGATAAAAAAATTGTATCCTGATCTTACCGGTTTGTTCGGCTATTATGCAGCGACCAAATGGAACATGAAAGATTTTATTACGCGTTACCATGAGATCAAGGCTTCTTATCCCAAGATGGAAAAGTACTACGGTACTTATGCTGCAAGCTACCAGAAGCTGGATGATTTTATAAAGCGCTTTTACGCGATCAAGGATTCGTATCCTAAACATGAGGATGCTTTCGGTGAATATGCCGGAAGTTATCACAAGCTAACTAAACAATAATTTCATTCATCATAGAAAAGGTCTTTAGGGCCTTTTCTTTTTTTTATTCCGGCTATGCGTATAATCCTAGGTATTGCAATTGGATTAGTGCTTGTTCTGAGCTTTTCTTTTTTTTATCCCGGTGATAAAGCTAATGTAGCTGTTGTTAAGGTCATAAAGGACAAACAGGGCTTTAAGCTTTACAGGAATAACGAGCCTTATTTTATCAAAGGCGCGGGAGGATATGCATATTACGACAAGTTAAATTCCTATGGCGGAAATTCTGTGCGTTTATGGACCACGGAAGGGGCGGAAAAATACCTGGATGAGGCGCAACGTCTCGGGCTCAGTGTTACACTTGGTCTCGACATGGCCCTGGAGCGCCACGGGTTTGATTACAACAATAAAAAAAATGTTGCGGAACAACTGGAGCGTTTGAAAAAAGAAGTGCTGCGTCTCAAGGACCATCCTGCGCTTTTAATGTGGGGAGTTGGAAATGAAGTGGACCAGTTTGCAAAAAATTATAATGTATGGAATGCAGTGAACGATCTTGCAGGGTACATCCATAAAGTTGATCCGGCTCATCCTACTACAACCATGCTGGCGGGTGTTCCGAAAAAGCATATTGCCGAGATTGTAAAACGATGTCCGAACCTTGATGTGCTTTCTATTAATGCATTCAGAGAACTGCCTTATATTAAAAATAAAATAGCTGAGGCGGGATGGACGGGCCCTTACCTTATCGGTGAATGGGGTGCAAGCGGTTATTGGGAAACGGAGAAAACCCCCTGGGGCGCTTTTCTTGAGGAAACAAGCACGGAAAAAGCGGAGGTGTGTAAAATGCGTTATGAGCAGGCGGTAGGTAATGAAAATGATAAGTGTATTGGCTCTTATGTTTTCTATTGGGGCTATAAACAAGCGAGAACACATACACTCCTCAGTTTGTTCCTGGAAAGCGGTGAAGAGATCGGGGTAATTGATGTGCTTCAAAAACTCTGGACCGGAAAAACACCATCCAATTCTGCTCCTTTAATTAAGCCTGTTGGAATAGACGATAAGATGACCAGTGCAGGAGCATATCTTAGTCCGGGTTCTTTACATGCGGCCTATACGGATGCCGAAGATCCCGACAAGGATCCGCTATTGTACAAATGGGAGATCTTTCATGAGAGCCAGGAAAAAAAAGAAGGGGGAGATAAGGAAAACAAACCGGGTGCAGTGAGCGATTTGATCCTGGATGGAAGTGGAAAACAGCTTTCTTTCAAAGCCCCTGCAACAGAAGGAGCTTACCGCTTGTTTGTATACGTGTTCGATGGGCGCAATCACGTTGCTACTGCAAATGCGCCATTTTATGTAAGGAATTGATCGGGACTTTTTTTTAAAAATAAATACGCTGACTTATTCTGATCCTATCGGCTGAGTTTTATATTACACGAGTTTTAGGGCTATGCGGCTCTTTTATTATGTGTAGTGGAATAACAGAAAATCCCTCAGTGAACAGTTACTGCATGTGAAGCTGTGCTTACATTTCCTTCCTCATCGCCGGCAAAGAGGTATAGACGGTAAGCAGATGCTGTTGTTGGAACTTCAAGGGAGATGGTCTTCCCGTTCCCAATGGGTGAGATCGTATTTATTTTATCCAGGTAGCCATCCCTGAGCAGCATCCATTCGTACGTGATCTTTCCGGTGTCTGGTCCACTCGCACGTATCGTGTATTTTTTTCCGGGAACAAATAATAGAGGCGCATCTATTTTATAGTCAGGTAAAGACTTTTGTTCTTTGGTCCAAATGGATCTCAATGCGTAATATGCCGGTTTCGGCCTTCCCTTGTAATCGGTAAGGCCGAACCAGGTATAACTTCCTTCCATTCTATCGTGCCAGCAATAAGCAAACCCACCGATATTGTATCCTTTATATCCTGCAACATAGTTGAGCCATTGCTCCTTGTACCATGCTGCTTTTTCACCATCGCTTTCCTCAAGAAGGTTGCCGGCGGAAATTTTATTGTGATGGGGGTCCCAATACCCGATCGGTCCGAATTCAGAAACAAGGTAAGGCCTCAAAGAATCAAATTCCCAGGTAACATGATTTAGTTTGCTGATCTGCTCGCGGTAATATGAATTCACTCCGATGACATCAATGGAAGGCGCCATGTCATGGAAAGCGGCAAGCTCTCCGGGGAGCTGGTATTCTTCATGCTCCATGCAGGAAAATACCGGTCGGCCAGGATCCTCTTCGTGGATCTTCTGTGCGAGGTATTCGATCAGCCTTGCATAACTGTTCCGTACCTTTGTAAGGTAGGGCTTAGCGTAATGGTGCTTCAATAAACCCCAAGTCTCGTTTCCCAGGCTCCATGCCAGAACGGAAGGCTCGTCCTTAAGACCGCTGACTTTTTCAAGAACATCTTCAATATACTCTTTCACCCTGTTGCTGTCCCTGAAGTAATCAACCTTCGGATCGAACCAGAAACCATAGAGAACATTCAGATCATATTCTCCTGCTATATTCACTATATTTCTGTCATATATTCCATGATCGTAACGACGGATCGTATTCGCCCCCATCGCTTTTATCTTTTTAAAATCGGATTCAAGCTGCCTTCTCGACAAGGGCATGTTCCCATCGCGCCAGTCATGCGCTGTATTGTACGCTACCCCGCGGATGTAGTAAGGCTTATTATTAACGATCAATTGATAGTCCCCGGGCTTTCCTTTTATAAAAGCGGAATGATATTCTTTCTTTTCCGTGAGCAGAAAATATTTCTGCAATGCGGTAGCGGTATTTTCTTCAAATAATTCATGACTTGCCAGCAGTTCCTTTGTTGCAGGCCCGGAAAGCGTAAAGTCTGCCGTATACGGATAGAACAGCCCATTCTTGTAAACGCTGCTTTTTACTACCTTATCGGTAAGTATGCATGAGTGTATCTCTTTATATTTCCGGCTTATTTCATTGCAGGAGGTACTTATCCATTCCCGCTGAGCCGGCCCTGCAATGCTGCCAAGCTGCGTGAGGATCACCGGCTTTTGCAGGCGACCGAAAGAATTGCGGTAAGGTTCATATAATTGCTCAAAGCTGTACCATTCGCTACTACCTGCCCGTCTTCCATAGTTCAGGCAGTCCACCCCGATCCAATCCACAAACTGCGACCCGGGATAATAACCTATCGAGTTCGGAGAAGCAGGGTTCCATACCCAGGTGATGTTGGATACTCCGAGCTCATTGAAGAAAGTATATACATATTGCCAGGCTTTAATGAAAGCCTGTGTCCTGACGCTTTCGGGAATTTCATGACCAGGTTCTTCACGATCGAATCCCGGTGAGAAATTAATGAGAATGGGTTCCTGGAACTTCCGGAACGAAGCCGCGCAGCCTGCAAGATAATCGTCGGCTTTTCCTTCGCTTATGGTTTTTAATAGTAAGGTGCGATCCGTGTTTTCTGAAGCAGGTTCAGGAGAAAGGATCCAGTTGACGA
>JBJMLS010000289.1:0-8671 GCA_045805185.1 Bacteroidia bacterium
CCAGGTAAGGAATAGCCTTGGCTTTGTTTCCATGAATGTTGAGGTAGCAAACGCCAACGTTATAGTTCAGTTTATCGTTCTGTGGATCATCAGCAAGCAAGCTCAGGAAATCATCCAGCGCCTCATCATAATTTCCGGCGATCAGCTTCTTCTCAGCTTCTTTTGCATTCCCTTTTTTAAGATTTTCATCTTCCTGCGCGAAAGTGAGAAATGGCAGTGAGATCAATGTGGTGGCTAAAAAGAGTTTGGTAAGTAGTTTCATTTTCGGTTTAAATTAATGTTGAGCTCAATGACCAAAATTAAGTCAAAAAAATAATATATACAGAAAAATAATTCCATACTTTTGAAATCAACCCTTGCTGCCTAAACAATGAATTTCATCCGGAGACTTCCTTTTTCAGTCCGCTACATATTTTCGGTTTACATTGTTGGCATTTTGTTCTTCAGCCTCTTCCGTCTCGTACTGCTGTTTACCAATTTCCATGAGCTGAATGGAGTTCCTGATGCCGGTGTACTGACTGCCAAAGCCTTATTCATGGGCTTTCGCTTCGATACCGTGGTTAGCGGTTATTTTCTCGCACTCCCGCTTACAGCACTTATTGTGGCCGAGCTTTCCGGTAAGCTGAGCCTGAAGCTGATGAAAATAACGGCTGTTTACTTATCGCTGCTCTATTGTACTGCATTCTTTGCCTGTGCTGCGGACATCCCGTTCTATGCGAATTTCAATACCCGGCTGAATATCACTGTTCTCAACTGGACCAGTTCTCCGCTCTTCATGATCAAACTGGTAGTGCAGGAGTGGAGCTACCTCATTTATTTCTTTCTTTTTATTGCCGTGTTATTTGTCTACCGTTTTTTGATCCGCAGAGTTAACCGGCATTTTTGGGAAGAGGTGAAAGGGACTTATTTTGTGTTCAACCGAAGGATCTTTTTTATCAAGCTGGAGATTTCTTTATTGGCTGCCTTGCTTCTGTTCATCGGCATCAGGGGACGTATTGCGCAAAAGTCGCCCATCCAGGTTGGAACAGCTTATTTCTGCAATTATAGTTTTCCCAACCAGCTCGGCCTTAATCCTATGTTCACCTTTCTGCGCAGTTATATCGAATCAAAGAAGGAACGGAATAAAAGCCTGCATTTGATGGAGGACCAGATTGCCATGAAAAATGTGCAGGCCTGGCTCGGAATTGATAAGGGAAAAGTGAATAGTTCTTTCCCTATTGCAAGAAAAAGTGTTCAACGCGATACGACGCTTCCAAAATACAATGTGGTATTGGTCATAATGGAAAGCATGAGCGCGAATTATATGCAGCGTTTCGGAGAGAAGAAAAAACTGACGCCGGTATTGGACAGCCTCGCGGATTCAGGTTATAGCTTTGATCATTTTTATTCAGCTGGAATTCATACGTTCAATGGAATTTATTCTTCGCTTTATGCTTTTCCGGCATTGATGGCAAAGCATACGATGGAAGGAAGCGTGATCCCGGAATTCACCGGTCTGCCCAAAACTTTGCGTGACAATGGCTACAGCACTGTTTATTTTACCACTCACGACGACCAGTTCGATAATGTGGCGGGTTTTTTATCAGCGAATAACTTTGAGCGGATCGTAAGTCAGAAAGATTATCCTTCTTCCGAAGTGGTAAGTACGCTTGGCGTTCCGGATCATTACATGTTCGGATTTTCTGTTCCGCTTCTCAATAAGATGAGTGAAAGAGGCAAGCCTTTCTTCGCAACGTTTATGACAGCAACCAATCATGGACCTTTTATCGTGCCTGAGAAAATACCGTTTAAGCCGCATTACAAAGGAGAACGTGAGCCATGTGTTGAGTATTCGGATTGGGCCATTGGACAATTTTTAAAACAGGCTCAAAAGCAAAGTTGGTTCACCAATACGCTTTTTGTTTTTGTGGCCGATCACGGCGCTCCGCACGAACGTAATGTTTACGATATGCCTTTATCGTACAATCATGTCCCGCTTATCCTATATGCACCTCAGATCCTGAAAGAGAAGAAGGTGATCAATAATGTAGGCGGGCAAATCGATATTTACCCAACAGTCTGCGGCTTACTTAACCTGGATTACATGAACAATACGATGGGCCAGGACCTGCTTCGCGGGAAGAGGCCGTATATGTATTTCAGCGCCGATGATAAAATAGGAGTGATCGATACGAGTGATTTCTATACCTGGTACAGCGATGGAAGAGAAAGCATGTACCATTTTCCTTCTTCTTCATTAACAGATCTTCTCACCTCGAAACGCGGCAAGGCCGATAGCATGCGGATCTATGCGCAAAGCATGCTCCAGGCTACGCAATGGCTGATCAATGCTAAAAAAACGGGAGCTGTGATCAGTCATTAAAATCCTATTGAAAAAGCATCCTGTCTTAGCCGGGTTAAAACTTAGCTGAAATTCCCGCGTAAAAGCTTCGTCCGATAGAAGGAATTATTCCGGGACCTGGATACTCATCTGTTCTCCTGGTAAAATAAGATTTATCCGCAAGGTTGTTTCCTCCCACTTTTAAAGCGTAATTCCTGTATTTATAGGTAGCGCTAAGGTCAATAACCGTGTAAGAGGGAATGTAACCCGCTACAGGATCAGGACTGGATTTAATATTTGAGGCGTCGCCATAAGCATCGCCAACGTAATTGTACTGGCAGGTCACGGAAAAACTCCTGCTGTTCACGATCAGTCCGATACGGTTAATAGTGGTTGCCGCAGTTTCTACTCTTTTTCCTTTGAACTCGCCGCTGGTATATCTCGCATCGATATAGGCGAATGAATTAAATACACTTATGCCATATTTAGAGGAAGGGTTGAAGTACTTCAGAATATTAAATTCAATATAACTTTCGATTCCCTTGTGAACGCTATTGGCAATGTTCGTGCGAAGGGTGTATTCATTCCCGGAAGAATCCATCTGGAGCAGTAAACCGACACGGTTATTGTAAGCCATATAAAAAACACCGATATCAAAATTCAGATAATTCTTTACCGTACCCCTGAATCCAAGGTCAGAATTATATCCATAGGCGTCTTTCAGGTTGGGGTCGATCTTTGAAGTTACTCCGATCGGCTCCAGTTGTGCATAATCGATCGGCCGGTAGGCCTGACTGAAGTTTGCATAAATATTGCTTCGCGCACCTGTCTTAAATTCAAGGCCGGTACCGAACAGAGGGAACATGCGCGTCCTGCTTTCATTCGTGACCAATTTAACAGTATCTTCCATTTTATATCCTTTCGAAGTGCTGTTGAGGTATTCGAACCTGAAGCCCGGAGTTATCGTGAACTTTTTCCCGATACGGAAAATATTTTCTACGAAGGGTGCAAAGTTAGTCGTGGTAAAATCAAGATTATATCCCCAATCTCCCGTGATCGATAGATCGAAATTGCTGTTGGTCGTTCCTTCTCCGCCTCCCTGGCGCTTGAACCAGGCGTAGCTGTATCTCACACCGCCGGCCAATGTTGATCTTTGATTTCCAAGTTTATATTTTTGAGTGAACCGTAATTCGGTTGCCGAGCTGTGCATGTCCTCGCTCCCAACTTCTCTTGGAACATAAGTATTTGTTGTGGAGTCAATACCATCTGCTGCTTCAGGACCGCCATCTTCGTTCCGCCATACCAGCGAGCGGTTGCTGAACAAATAGGTCGTTTTTAAATTTAGCGTAGTGTTTTCCGAAGGAGTATATTTCAGGTTCGCGCTTACCACGTTCCAGGGACTTTTTATCCAATTTCTCGCTCTGGTGGAACTGCGCGGATCAGCATTAAACATACTATCGGTTAAACCGCCGGGCATTTTGATCTGATTGCGCAATAAGGAATATTCTACGCCAACCGATAATTTATCAGAGTGTTTGTACGTCACGTTCCCAAATCCGGATCCTTGCCATTGCTCGCTATTCGGACGGTAACCCTGCATTGTCCTGTATTGAAAAAAGCCATAATAGCTTACTTTTTTTATGGTTCCGCCAACGGAGTTAAATGCGTTGAACATTCCAAAGCTTCCGAATGTTTCAGAGGTATTGAACTCGAATTTTTTATTCACCGGGGCGTTTTTGGTAACATAATTTACAAGGCCGCCGAATTGCGAGCCGAATTGCAGGGAAGCCGCGCCGCGTACCATTTCGATCCTGCTTACCGCTTCCATTGGCGGTAAATAATACGCCTCATTGTATCCGTAGATATCACCGCTGATGTTATAACCGTTCTGCCGGGTATTCATCTCAATACTTTGTACAGGATTTAGTCCACGTGTAGCAATTCCATTGGCCGTGAACCCCCCGGTTTCTGTTTCCACGATATTGAGACCCGGAATTCTTCCGAGGAGCTGGCGGGTATTGTTAATGGCTTTATTGGCATCGAGACTATCTACAAGAATGATCTCATTTTTTTTCCCGGCGTAAATGATCCCGTCTTTTTCTTCCGGTAAATGTCCGACCCCATTCACTGTCCTGTATTCAATGATAATTATTTCATCGAGCTTAACCTGTTTTGATTTTGTAGTGTCTTTGTTTTGTGCAATTGTGGCGCTTGCCAAACTAACCGAAAAAAGGAGAAATACTTTTAATCTTGATCTCATATAGAATAATGAATGCTTGATTTGATTTATACTGCAAAGGAAATCTTATGGTCAGTAAAATACAATACCTTAAATGTGGTATTTAGAATCAATCTAAACTATTTACACTGATTTTAAGCAAGTTATAAACAAATGGAATATACTCCAGTGTGGGAAGCGGGCTTTTGGTGTTTTTGAGTGGATTTTATAAACGGGTGAGAAAAACCAATAGAATGATCAGGCCAATCATGCAGAGAACGGAATAAGGATTGGCGAAATTAACCGTCCAGCCCAGGTAGGGAATTCTTTTTGGCGGAAATAAACGCTTGTCATCCTTATTATAATAAAATATTCCCCAGATCCAGTTGGAAGGATCGTCCTGTTCCTGTTTCATTCAGTTGCTTTAATAAAGGAGACCAAATACATATTAAATGTAGTAAATAATTTCTCTAAAAAACAACTTGAATATTTCAATTTCCCACCTTCTGAATTCGGACTATTGAAATTGTCCTTTTAACGAAAGTCTGATCTGATAGCTTAGGGCTTCAGCTAATTTTGAAGGGAGCCGTCAGGTGATATTCAATTTACAGATCTCCAAAAAATATTCTCATGAAAAAAACACTACTCTTCCTTTCCAGCGCCGTATTTCTTCACTTTCAAAGCCAGGCCCAGGTGCGGAAATGGGTCAATGATTACAACGGTAATTCCCTGGCAGAAGAAGGGGCTGCTGCAATTGTTGTGGATGCTGCGGGAAATTCATACATCGCCGGTTATACCGAAGGAGCTTTCAGTCGCGCTTTCGGTACCATTAAATACAATAGCAGCGGTGTGGAACAATGGGTGGCAACTTATGACCAAACAACAGGTACCGATTACGCCAATGATATCACCATCGATGCTGCCGGAAATAGTTATGTTACCGGTCTTGTTTCAAGTGGCGGGAATGATTATGCAACGATTAAATATGATAACGGCGGTTCTGATCAATGGAGCGTTACGTATGATGGCGGAAGCGGTCTTGCTGATGAAGCCAAAGCTGTTGCTGTAGATGCGGCGGGCAATGTATACATCACGGGACAGGTTACAGGAGCGTCAGGCAATGTAGACATTGGGACCATAAAGTACGATAGCGGAGGCAACCTGGTATGGACCGTATTCTTTAATGGTAGCGGCAATAGCGTTGACGGCGGAGTAGACATTGCCGTAGACGCGGCGGGTAATGTATATGTCGCAGGAAATACCACTTCATTAACACAAGGAGTAAATTATGTAGCAATTAAATACGACAGCAGCGGCGCACAGGTTTGGGCGAATGAATTTAACGGGAGTGGGAACGGGGATGAAACAGCAAGGGCGATGGTATTGGATGCAGCCGGGAATATTTACATTACCGGGACTGCCATTGGTGGAACTTCGCTCGCCAATTACGGAACAGTAAAATTTACCAATACAGGATCTATTCAATGGTCGGCGGAATACAATGGCAGCGGCAATGCTTATGATGCGGCAAATGACCTGGCGACCGACAACTCAGGGAATGTATATGTAACAGGAGCTTCTGTCGCAAGCGGGAGCAGCTTTTATGATTTCGCTACCGTTAAATACAGCAGCAGTGGCGCCCAGCTCTGGGTAAAAGAATTTAACGGCAGCGGTAACGTCGATGACCAGGCGAATGGAATTGCTGTGGACGCGGCAGGCAATGTATACGTTACCGGGCAATCCGATAAGCCGGTGGGAGCTCAGGAAAAAATGAACTACCTGACGCTGATGTACGATACGAATGGTAATGTGCAATGGTCAGACGAGTACAATGGTCCCTCCGATAATGATGACGCCGCAATAGACATAGCATTGGATCAGAATGGAAATGCATACGTGACGGGAAAGAGTGGAAGCATTGGCGCCAGCCTTGGGATCACCACAATTAAATACTGTACGGCTCCGCCAATACCAACGATCAGTCAGAGCGGTTCGGTATTGACCTCAAGTGCGGCAAGCGGCAATCAATGGTACCTGAACGGAACGCTCATTCCCGGAGATACCGCGCAAAATTATTCTGTTATCAGCCCGGGAGATTATACGGTTGTAGTAACCAATGCAAATGGCTGCAGCGCGACATCGGCTATCTTCACTATGCCTTCATCAACAGGAATTTTTACTGCTTCCCTGGATCTCCGCCTGGCTTTCTATCCGAATCCTTCCAGGGGAATTTTTAATCTCACCAGTGCGTTTTTGCAAGATCACAAGTTTGAATTTTACCTCAGGAACAGCATGGGAGAAAAGATAACTATTCCCTTTACGCAAAAAAACGGGACAGTGGAAATTGATCTGCGGGATCAGTCAGCAGGGATTTATCTTGCAGAGCTAAGATCAGAGAACGGTATTTACAGAGGGAAGATCATCAAAGAATAGCAGGCTGCGGATGCTTCCCAGCGAGCGCGGAACAACAAATTTTGCAGCCTCTTACAATAGTTTTTTTGGAATTATCCTGCGCGATGCCGCTTTTTGAGTCCGGTGTTTCCGAATACGAAAGCTGTCTAACGAGAAGATAATTATGAATGCAAAAACAGGGACATCTTTACTTTTTACTATCCCGGCAACTCTGAGTTTCTCTGCGCATTTATACCTCTATTCCGGGATAATCATCTTAGCAATGTTAAGCTCTGTGGCTTATCATAAGATGAAAGAGCGCGGGTTATATTGGCTTGATCTCTTAACCTCAGTCACTCTCATGTGTTTTAATTTAGCCTTCCTGATCATGTCAAAAGTTTCTTTAACTTTTTGGTTGATCCTGATCGTAATGGTTATCCTGTCCTTTTACTTTTGGATGCGGGCGCATAAAAAGCATTACAGCCTGAACCATTCGCTCTGGCATGTTTCGAGCGTGTTGATCACTACCTATGCTGTGGTGATGTACCAGATGTTTTCGGAGGGTAAATATTCATAATTGAAAGATTGAACCTATGATCTGCGGAGTTGGAACACTAGTGACTCATCTTTGACAAGAGATAAGCCGTTAGAAAGCCCGCGACAATAATCAGACCCGTAAAATTACGGGTAAGATGAAAAGCTTCTGGGATCATGGTGTCAGAGATCATAGCAAGAATGGCTCCCGCCGCAACTGACATTGTTGCGGCATTTGCCTCGGCAGAAAAATTGCTAAAAACCGCATACCCTGCTAAAGCCGAAAGGCCCATGAGAATACATATTGCTGTCCATAAGAATAAAATATATTTTTTAGTTCTTCCAGCATTCTTCATTCCAGTTGCACTTGAAAGACTTTCGGGAATATTGGATAAAAAAATCGCAATCACAGTAACGTAGCTTACCCCTTTTCCTTGAAGAAAACTCAACCCTATAACAATCGATTCCGGAATTCCATCCATAATAGAGCCTAAAGCGATAGCCATACCAGATCCTTTTTGCTCATTTTCCTGCACCTGCTTTGCAGAATGCTTACGTCTTCCTGCTCCCCGCCTAACCAATAAAAGATTACAAATTGTATAAAAGGTGGCTCCTGATAAAAAACCTATGGCGGTTGATTTGATGCCACCAGAGGTATATGCTTCATCTATAAGTTCAAAAGAAAGAGTAGATATTAGAACTCCGCTACCATAAGCCATAACAGCAGCAATAAGCTTGCGGGGAAGTCTTGTATAAAGGCTAATGAATGCCCCAAGAATAAGCGCAGAACCAGAAATTAACCCCCATATAAACGAAGCAGTCATCATTTTGATGTTTTACTTTTGCCTTTCTAAGCTTTATTCCATCTTTAAACACTCATCTGCGCATTTTCTGCAAGCATCAGCGCATTCCTTGCAATGGTCATTGTCGTGTTTTGCACATTCATCAGCGCAAGCCGTACACACATCGGCACAAATTTTACAGAGTTCTTTTGCTTTATCGCTTCCGAGACTCATCAATTGTGCTGCTACGGTGCATAAAGCAGCACATTCCATATCTAATTGAGCGCATCGACTCATCATTGCAGCATCTTTTTCTTTCAGATCCATGCTGGCACAGTGGTGACAAATTGCCGCGCAACGAAGGCAGGCATCAATGCAAGTTATATAATCATGATAGTTCATAGCTTTAATTTTTTTAAGGTTAAC
>JBJMLS010000290.1:0-8361 GCA_045805185.1 Bacteroidia bacterium
AATGCCATTGCAAATGAATTCCAGGTTTACGATGTTGAACGGGAAAGCGAAAGCTCCAAGAACGTTCTTACATTCATAGACGATCAGTTGAGAAATGTTTTTCAGGAATTAAAAAGTTCGGAGAGCATCTTGGAGAATTTCAGGAAAGAGAATAATTACAGCAACAATAATGATGTGCTGCAATCGAGTATGTCTCGTTTGTCCAACATCGAGGATCAGTTGCTCCAGGCTGAACTGGATGAAAAAACCCTTGAGGTCATACAAAAAGATATCCAGGGCAATAAGGCGATCGACAGTTATGCCCTCATTTCAACAACCGCGGCGGTTGATGGCGGTGAAGGGATCCGTGAGATCACATCGACCCTGCAAAAACTTCTCATCACGAAAGAGGATCTTCTTTATCAGGTAAAACCCAGCAGTGATGCTATAAAACAGATAAATTTCCAGATAGATAACCAGCGGAAGATCCTTATCGAGAGTATCAATGCATTGCTTGTTAAACTGAAAGAAAAGTACCTCAGGTTAAAAAGCAAATCTGAAGAATTCACAAGAAAATTCGAAGGCAAGCCGGAAAAAGATCTTGAATACGCCAGGCTCATGCGGCTCTTCAATATAAACGAAAAGTTCTATACCCTGCTTCTTGAAAAAAAGGCGGAATTCTCCATTTCCAAAGCGGGCTTTGTATCTCAAACTCTCGTACTGGAAAAGGCCGTTCCACAAGGGATCCCCGTATCGCCAAGCAAAAAGAACACGGTTACCATTGCATTATTAGGAGCTTTCCTCGCCAGCGTATTACTTATCATCGGGCGTTATTTCGTACATGACCAGATCAATTCTCTCAATGAAATTACCAAGCAGACACATGCGGCAGTAAGCATTCTTGGGATTGTCCCCAAATACGATAAGAATATCCCTGTCTCACAGCTGGTGGTAGACAAAAATCCCAAATCCCTAATTGCGGAAGCCTTTCGTACACTACGAACAAACATGCAATTCATTACGAATGATCCGCAGGCTAAACTTATTGCGCTCACATCTACCATTTCAGGTGAAGGGAAGACCTTTGTAGCGCTTAATCTGGGAGGCATTATTGCTTTTTCAGGTAAGCGCGTTGTTATTATTGACCTGGACATGAGAAAACCGAAGATTCATAAAGGCTTTGGCGTTACAAATGAAAAAGGGATGAGCACTATTCTCAGTAAGACGCATACTATTGAGGAATGCATCAATAAAAGTTCACTCGGCAATCTTGATTTTATTACCGCCGGACCTATTCCACCAAATCCTTCGGAACTGATAATCAGCAAACGAATGGATGAAGTACTCGAAGAGCTAAAGAAAAAATACGATATCGTTATTGCGGATAATCCTCCGGTTGGCCTGGTTACGGATGGAGTTGCCATGATCCAGAAAGCGGATTATCCGATCTATGTTTTCAGGGCTGATTATTCAAAAAGAAATTTCATTCAGATCCTTGACCGCCTTCAAAATGAGAATAACCTTGCTAAACTTTCTGTAGTATTGAATGGCGTAGACATAAACCGGAAAAGCTACGGTTACAATTACGGTTACGGATACGGGTATGGTTACGGATACGGAAATAATTACGGCTATTACGAAGACAAGGAGGATCAGAAGAAAAGAACATTTTTTAAAAAGAAAGTAAACGTAGGTTAATTTATGGAATTCAGGGAAACTGGAATAGAAGGTTTGCGTATAATACAACCAAGAGTGTTCGAAGATGAACGGGGATATTTCTTTGAGAGCTATACTACAAGAGAATTTGAAATGCTGGGATTGGATGTGAAATTTGTCCAGGATAATCAATCGCTTTCGCAAAAAGGCGTTCTGAGAGGATTGCATTTCCAGAACCCTCCACACGCCCAGGGCAAACTGGTCCGCGTGATTAAAGGCGCTGTTCAGGATGTCGTAGTTGATATTCGCAAAGGATCTGCAACTTATGGAAAACATTTTTCAGTTGAACTGAACGAACGAAACAAAACCATGCTTTGGATCCCACATGGATTTGCGCATGGCTTCGCGACCCTGGAAGACAATACGATCTTCTTTTACAAATGCACGAATTACTACAACAAAAGTTCTGAAG
This sequence comes from Bacteroidia bacterium, assembly GCA_045805185.1. Taxonomy (GTDB): domain Bacteria; phylum Bacteroidota; class Bacteroidia; order B-17B0; family Aurantibacillaceae; genus JAHEYF01. Next base: position 2,108 of record JBJMLS010000290.1, read on the forward strand.
GCTGTATTTTATGGGATGATGCCGATCTGAATATAAACTGGATGCTTACTGATCCGGTACTATCAGCAAAAGATAAAGACGGAACGCCTTTTAAAAATTTTGTAAGTAGTTTCTGAGTTCAAGCCAATGGAAATTCTTCATAATATCCCGCTGCTGTATATTTTAATGTTTTCCTGTACACTGATATTTTCAGCGCTGATCAATAACATTTTTCTGAAGTTTGCCAAAACACTTGGGATCCGTAGAAACGAAGGCGTGCAAATCCGGTGGAGCCCAACAGCGAAACCTGCTCTTGGAGGTATTTCCTTTTACGTGATCTTCCTTATCAGCTTTATTTGCATGGAACTTATTCTTAATTCTACAAATACTTATTTATCCGACAGGAAATTCCTTGGTGTTCTTGCAGCTATCACCATTGCTTTTATAATGGGGCTCGCAGACGACGCTTTTGACACGAAACCTTTATTGAAATTCCTGACTCAATTTTCCTGTGCGATCATCCTGATGATCACCGGCACAAAGATCAGCTGCTTCAATAGTGAATTCGTTAATTACACCTTTACCATTCTTTGGATCGTCGGCCTGATGAATTCCATTAATATGCTGGACAATATGGATGCTATTACCACAATTATTTCTGTTGTGATCCTCTCCTTTGTATTATGCGTTAACATTCTGAATAAAATGGCGCTTAGCCCTATTCCTTTTTTATCTCTCGGGATCCTCGGTTCGCTTGCAGGTTTCCTGATCTATAACTGGCACCCGTCAAAAATGTTCATGGGCGATACAGGCAGCCAGTTCCTGGGCGTATTCCTCGCCATCGTAGGGATTGATAATTGCTGGAATTTCCCCAATATGGCTGACACCATACTGCCGGTGACTTATGAATCAAAAAGCATTCTTATAACCGCCCTTGTTTTTTTAATTCCTCTTTCGGATACGATCACAGTTGTCATCAATCGCCTTTCCAATGGAAAATCACCCTTCATAGGAGGAAAGGATCACACCACTCATCACCTGTTCTTCAATGGCATCACTGAAAAAAGGATCGCCTTTTTATACGCGGGCCTTAGTATTTTAGCCTGTTACCTTGCTTACCAGGTGATCATCGAAACACAGTGGTCCATTTTGAAATTCTGGCTATATGCCATTTATCCCCTGGTTGTTTTTATTGCTCTTTTCAGCGTCACTCACTTAAAAAGAAAAGCATGAAGATCAATTTAAAAGAAATAACGGTTAAAACGAAAAAAGTGCTGAAGGACTTTCTTCCTTCGTTAAAGAACTTTGCCATTGCAATCGGCGGCATTGTGCTGCTTTCTTTCCTGATCAGCATTTTTAGCTTCGCTTTTAAAAATGGCGACGACAAGAACTACCAGGATTACTTCAATGCCAATTACCGGATCTTCGGACTGAACATTCCAAAGAACCTCAATTTTGCCGGTGAGCGCGTTCCTCAAACCGACTTCAGCATAAAGGAAAGCCTTGACCGGGAATTTCTGACCAATACTTATTGGCAGTCTAATTCCCTTTTACTGTTCAAGCGTGCTAACAGGTGGTTCCCCGTTATTGAACCGATCCTGAAAAAACACAACATACCCGATGACTTTAAATATGTGGCCCTGATTGAAAGTCACCTGACCAATGCCATTTCTCCGCAAAAAGCGGTCGGTTTCTGGCAGCTAATTGAGAGCACTGCAATTAACTACGGTCTTGAGGTAAACGAAGAGGTAGATGAGCGTTACGATGTTGAGAAATCAACCGAGGCGGCCTGTAAATATTTTAAGGATGCTTATGGGAAATTCGGTAACTGGACGCTTGCCGCGGCTTCTTACAATTTAGGCATGGGAGGAATTGAGATGCAACTTTCAAAGCAAAAAGCCGATAATTATTATGACCTTCTCCTGAATGAAGAAACCAGTCGTTACGTGTACCGCATACTCGCTCTTAAAACAATTATGCAAAATCCAAAACAATTCGGATTTGTGATCCGCAAAAAAGATCTCTATCACAAGATCCCGACAGTTACATTAAAAGTGGACTCCGCAATCAATGATCTCACCGGTTTCGCTATCGGTCAGGGTTATAATTATAAACTGCTTAAAATCTTCAATCCCTGGTTGCGTAAATCCAGTCTTGTCAATAAAGACAAAAAGATATATATCCTGCATTTTCCAAAAAAAGAATACGTTGACAGAAGCTTTGATGAGCTGGAAAATGATGTGTTGAAGAATGAATTAAAGCTGGATCCTAATCAATATTTCAATCCTTCCGATACAGGGAGTAGCCTCGGTCGCGCACGACAGGGGATCGGAACAATTCATATTGTACAAAAAGGTGAAACCATTAAATCCATCGCAGAAAAATATAAAGTAACAGTAGAACAAATAAAAATGTGGAACTTGCTGGAAGATACCGTTGAGTTGAAACCGAACAGCGAGATCGTGGTTTTCCCTAACGATTCCACCGAAAAAAAAGAAGATAAAAAATGAGTGCAGTTGATCAGGAAGAGGTAATAGAAATCATTGGCGCGAGAGCGCACAACCTTAAAAATATAGATCTCGTAATTCCACGCAACAAGCTTGTGGTAATCACGGGACTGAGTGGAAGCGGAAAATCTTCCCTTGCGTTTGACACCATTTATGCCGAAGGGCAGAGGCGATACATTGAAAGCTTTTCTTCCTACGCGAGGCAGTTCCTCGGAAATCTTGAGCGACCCGATGTGGATAAGATAACTGGGCTGAGCCCTGTTATTTCCATTGAACAGAAAACCGTAAATAAAAATCCAAGATCCACTGTTGGAACGATCACTGAAATTTACGATTTTCTGCGGTTACTCTACGCAAGAGCAGGCGAAGCATATTCTTATGTAAGCGGTGAAAAAATGGTCCGTTACTCAGATGAACAGATCCTCAGCCTGATCCTGGAAACATATAAGAACACAAAGATCAATATTCTTGCTCCTGTTGTGAAAGGTCGAAAAGGACATTACCGTGAGCTTTTCGAGCAGATCCGGAAACAAGGTTTTACCAAAGTGCGGATCGATGGGGAAATAAAAGACATCAGCCCCAAAATGCAGGTTGATCGTTATAAGATCCACGATATTGAAATTGTGATCGACCGGCTCGAGATCAATCCGCAGGCAAAGCAACGCCTCTCTCAATCCATTCAAACGGGAATGAAGCATGCAAAAGGAACGATCATGGTTCTTGAGCATGATGAAAAAAAGAACAGCAAAGCCATTGCTAAATTTTACAGCAGAAATTTGATGTGTCCAACTTCCGGTATTTCTTATGATGAACCCGCTCCCAATCTTTTCTCTTTCAATTCGCCTTACGGGGCATGTCCTAAATGCAACGGGCTTGGAGTTGTTTCCGAGATCGCGATCGAAAAGATCGTTCCAAATCCCAAGCTGAGCATTAAAAAGGGAGCAATTGCACCCCTTGGCGATTTTAAAAACTCATGGATCATCAAACAGGTTGAGACAATAGGAAACGCTTATGGTTTTACGCTGGACACACCCTTCAATGAAATTGATGAAGAAGCGGTAAATGTTTTGCTTTATGGAAGCGATGAGATCTTTAAGGTAAAGACCTCTGCAAATGCCGAGGGATATTCCATCACTTTTGAAGGCATCGCTAATTTTATTATCAAACAGGCCGAAGAGGCCTCTTCACCCGGGATGCAACGCTGGATCCAGGGCTTTACCAACAAGATCACCTGTGATACCTGTCATGGAACGCGATTAAAAAAAGAAGCCCTTTATTTTAAGATCGATAAAAAAAACATCGCCGAGCTTGCGGAAATGGATGTGGTGAGCCTGCACAAATGGTTTGAAGGCATTGAGAACAGGCTTGGGAAGAATCAGCTTGTCATTGCTAAGGAAATACTGAAAGAGATCCGCTCCCGCATCGTTTTTCTGCTCGAAGTGGGTTTGGATTACGTATCGCTGAACCGCAGTTCCAAGACACTTAGCGGAGGAGAAGCCCAGCGCATCAGGCTTGCCACGCAGATCGGCTCACAACTCGTTGGCGTGCTGTATATATTGGATGAGCCAAGCATCGGACTTCATCAACGGGACAATATGCGCCTGATCGAAGCATTGAAAAATCTTCGTGACGCCGGCAATTCCGTACTCGTTGTTGAACACGATAAGGAAATGATCATGGAAGCAGATTATGTGATCGATATTGGTCCCGGGGCAGGGGTTCACGGCGGAAAGGTGGTTGCAGCAGCAGCGCCAAAGCAGCTGCTCAAATTCCCAACCCTTACCTCAGATTACATTACCGGAAAAAAGAATATTGAGATACCCAAAATACGACGGAAAGGAAATGGCAAGAAACTGGCGCTTAAAGGAGCTACGGGTCATAACCTGAAAAATGTGAACGTTGAATTTCCACTTGGCAAATTCATTTGCGTGACCGGGGTTTCAGGAAGCGGTAAATCGAGCCTGATCAATGAAACGCTGTACCCCATCCTTAACCATCACTTTTACGGAGCGGAGAAAAAACCGCTCCCCTACAAATCAATTACCGGGCTCGAGCACATCGATAAGATCATTGACATCGATCAGTCACCCATAGGCCGCACGCCAAGAAGTAACCCGGCAACCTATACGAATGTTTTCAGTGAGATCCGGAACTTATTCGCTGTATTACCTGAGGCAAAAATAAGAGGCTACAAACCCGGAAGATTTTCGTTTAATGTAAAGGGCGGTCGCTGCGAAACCTGCCAGGGCGCTGGAGTAAAAACCATTGAAATGAATTTTTTACCCGATGTATATATACAATGTGACGTGTGTCACGGTAAACGATATAACAGGGAAACGCTGGAAATACGGTATAAGGGAAAGTCGATCAGCGATGTGCTGAACATGACGATCGACCAGGCCTGCGAATTTTTCGAAAATATCCCTTCCATATACAGGCAGATCAAAACATTGCAGGAAGTAGGCCTGGGATACATTACGCTCGGACAACAGGCAACCACGCTGAGCGGCGGGGAGGCACAGCGGGTAAAGCTGGCGACGGAGCTAAGCAAAAAAGATACAGGCAAGACCTTTTATATACTTGACGAGCCTACAACAGGACTTCACTTTGAGGACATCAGGATCCTGCTGGAAGTATTGAACCGCTTGGTAGAGAACGGGAACACGGTATTGGTAATAGAGCATAACCTGGATATCATTAAGGTAGCCGATTACGTTATTGATATCGGACCAGAAGGCGGCGAGCGCGGAGGCATGGTCTTATGTACGGGTACACCGGAAGAAGTTGCTAAGAATAAAGAAAGTTATACTGCCAAATATTTAAAAAAAGAGCTGGCGTCAGCTTACAATTAATCATGCGCTTATTACTTTCTTCCTTTTTCCTTTTGATCCTTGTGCAGTCAGTGGCACAAAAGCTGAACCCTTCCAATGTGAACTGTGCAATTACACTAAAGGACGGCACTATTCAGTATTACCGTTCCGAACTGTTATACATCCAGATCGATGAAGGCTCGCACGAGATCCGGATCAGGCTCGACCTGTCCACTTTTAAAACGGAACACGATTCAGTGGACGAGTGGCTGCATAAAGTGGAAAAAAAAGTATTGAAATACAAAGGAACATTCCCAATGGAATCTCTTGTTTCCTTAAGCAATCATAACACGAAGGAGATCAGTTCCAACGGTGACATGTACATTAATAAAACACATCAGCACGCCAGCATTAAATTTGTGCTGATGAATGTGGACAACAGCCTTCTTGTGAACCAGGGATCCTCCAGCAGCATATATCTTGCGAAATTATCTTTTATTATAGAATTGAACCCGGACAATTATCATTTGAATTTCAAGCACCATGCTATTGCAAAACCTTTAAAGCTGAGCGTAGGCTCAGGAGAGATCAATAAATATGAAATTGGCAGCCAGGACATTTTAGATTATCATCCCCATTAATAACAAACGTATGACAGCAGAAAATGAAGACAAAATAAGGAAAGCCTTTGCACAAAAAGACTGGAACGACATCAAGGCGGCGGATGGCTGGCAGATCTTTAAGATCATGAGTGAGTTTGTGGAAGGTTTTGAAAAAATGTCAAAGATAGGTCCTTGTGTTTCCATATTCGGCAGCGCACGCACTAAGCCGGATAACAAATATTACCAGTTCGCGGAAGAGATTGCATATAAGCTCGTGAAAGAAGGTTATGGCGTAATCACGGGAGGAGGCCCGGGTATTATGGAAGCTGCCAATAAAGGCGCCAAGCGCGGCGGTG
>JBJMLS010000291.1:0-13077 GCA_045805185.1 Bacteroidia bacterium
AAAATGATCGCTGAAAAGCAAAAAGGAGGGAAAGTGAATAAGCCGGTGATGAGAAAGCCAAAGCTGTATCATTGCGATACGATGGAGGAGTAATTTGTAGTTTTACTGGATCCCGACTGCGCTCGATCTGACATTGATTTTTGCGAACCGTCAGTTCGAGCCTTTGTCCTGAGCGCAGTCGAAGGAGCAGTCGAGAACAATTAAAAGAAAGGAAGTTGAAATGAAAATAAGAATTAAAGATTACCAGAATATGAGATCATCACTATATAAAGTAATAAAATCAGCAGGCATTGCCTGGTTCCTGTTGCTCACCACTTACTGTCTTGCGCAGAACCCGGTTCCGGTAGCGAAACAAAGTAAGTCCATTCTTCTCGAAGGCGGCACCATTCATATCGGGAACGGACAGGTAATTGAGAACGGATTATTGGGATTCAAAGACGGTAAAATAACCCTGGTTACCGACGCCACCAACATCAAGCTTCAACAAGGTCTTTTCGATACGGTGATCCAAACCTACGGCAAGCATATTTATCCGGCATTCATCGCGCCCAACTCAACACTTGGACTGACCGAAGTAGATGAGGTACGCGCCACAAAAGATTTTAATGAGATTGGCGGTTACAATCCGCATATCCGTGCATTGATCGCATTCAATACCGATAGTAAAATCAACCCAACGGTTCGTACCAACGGCGTGCTTTATGCACAGGCTTGTCCGCGCGGCGGCGTGATCAGCGGTACGTCCAGCGTACTGGCGCTCGAAGGGTGGAACTGGGAAGATGCCGTACTTAAAGCAGACGACGGGATCCATTTGAATTTTCCACGCAGCATGAAACATCACGGCTGGGGAGAAGCTAATCCCGGGCCATCGCAAAATGAAAAGCTGGACGAGCAGGTAAATGAGCTGAAGAAATTTTTCGCCGATGCAAAAGCGTATCATGCTTCTCCTGTAAAAGAAGAAAAGAACCTGCGTTACGAAGCGATGAAAGGCGTACTTAACGGAACACAAAACCTGTACATTCACACCGACTATGTAAAAGACATTATTGGCGCAGTAAACTTTTGCAAATCGGCAGGAATTAAAAAATGCGTGATCGTAGGAGGAAAAGACGCCTGGAAAGTGACCAAACTTCTAAGGGAAAATAATGTAGCGGTAATGGTCAACCGGGTACACGATCTTCCGGAGTATAGCCAGGAAGACGTTGATCTTCCCTATAAATTACCATTCTTACTTCAGAAAGACAGTGTATTGTTCTGCCTCAACAACGCCGGCGACATGGAAGCCATGAACGCGCGCAATATTCCTTTTCTCGCCGGAACAGCCTGCGCGTATGGATTAACAAAGGAACAGGCGATCGCTTCGATCAGCTATAATACTGCTAAGATATTAGGGCTAGACAATAAGATCGGAAGCCTTGAAGCGGAAAAGAACGCATCGCTCATCGTGAGTGAAGGCGATGCGCTGGACATGCGGACAAACAATATCATTCATGCATTCGTAGATGGAAAAAGGATCATGCTGACCAACAGCCAGCAGGAACTCTATAAAAAATACATGAGCAAGTACCAGTTAAACAAAAAGTAAAATCATCAAAACAGACATAATGAAAAATCACCTGTTAATTCTTGCGGCTTTACTGATCGGCTTTATTTCCTGTAAAAAAGATACGCCGGTTGTTGAAGAAGAAAAAGCGAAACCCCGCTTAGTCTTTAAATTCAAATTTGATTCAACTCAGGTGCGGCTCGACAACCTTGGAAATCCTGCTGTTATGCCTGCCAATCACCAGGCACAAAATCCGAAGTTCAATAAGATGAGCGCGCATTACCTGGAGCTGGCACAAAACGATAATACCAGTCTTGGAGGCGGAAAAGTTTTATTTAAAGCCGCTGAAGTAACAACAGGAATAACCACAGGCACTTATACCACAGCCATTGATTTCAACCAGGCAGTGCTTGCCGGACAAGGCGAAGAATTCTTTTCCATTCCGCTGAGCCAGGTAAGCGCAGGATCTTACAAATGGCTGCGCGTTTCACTTGCTTACCAGAATTATGATATTATTTACAAATCCCCGTCAATTCCGGGCAACGGACTTGCAAGCGGTACCATTGCTTCCTTCATCGGTTACAATACTTACATTGGCAGCTATATCATAAAGAACCAATCGGTGAGCGTGGCAGCCAACAAGCTCCAGGGCTATTGGGGTTTTGAAACAACAGTACTCGGAACAACTTATACCTCCAGCGGACAAGCGCCCGCTGGGGCGACAACGGTAGTAAATCCTCTATTTGCTACTTCGCCTATACCTGCAGGTTCCTGTCTAGCAACCGGACAATTTGTAAATGCAGCCGGCGCAGCGCAGGTTCTGACAATTACAGGAAATGAAACCGAAGATATTGTGATCACCGTTTCTCTCTCTACCAATAACAGCTTTGAGTGGGTGGAGAATAATAGCGACAGTTATTTTGAGCCTGCCGCCGGCGATACCGTTGTGGATATGGGCATAAGGGGCCTCAAGCCTTTTCTTCCCAATTAATAAAATTTTATTGTAGAGCAACCTTCAGATCAGGTTTACTTTTTCCGGGGAGCAGGCTTTTTCCTGAGTTCCACTATTACTTCTTTCTGAGTTTGTACAAGTTCGCGCAACAGATCGATTTCGTCCTGCAGACGTTTGATCTCATTCTTATAATTATCGGAGGTTTTATTGCCCGGCTCTGCCGCAACAGAATCCAGCGTGGCAATATCAATATCAAGCACCTTGCAGATCTTCTTTAATGTATAGTAATTTACCTTTCCGGTTTGTTCAATATGACTTACCAGGGGACGGGATTTATTAATTCTTTCTGCCAGATCCTCCTGCTTTAACTTTGCCGCCATCCTGGCCATCTTTATTTTTAACCCAATATGCATTTGTGTCGCAAGTTGGATATATAAAGATTGCCTTAAAGCTAATTTTATTATTATTTTGATAATAAGCGGAATTCAGGTTACATTCGTCCTGTAAGTAACACCCATCTACCGCGAAATGACAATCAAGATAGCCGATTTTATATGTCTTTCACCCTATGACAAGGCTCGGTGCATTTGGAAAAGCGGTGAGCTTATTGGTGGCCGGAGCGTCAGCGGTTACAGTATCCTATTGTACAGTCTCTCGGGGTTCTACGTCGAAGTGTTCTATGCTCCGGCTGATCAGCAGATCAAAAAGATCGAATTGTTGTCCGATGAGGCAATTCTCTCGGATTACGCAGAGCAGGTGAACATCAAGGATCTGTTCAGGATCTGATCCTTTACACGGTCATTATTCTGTCAGTGTAAAAGCAAACTACAAGAAGCTCTCAGTAAGCAAATGATTTCTTTTCGTACTGCGCTTAAATGCAAACAGACATTACAAACAGTATAGGAATCCTAACTCCATTTCTGATCCATTACACCCCAAACGGATAAGTTTCCGGTGTTTCGCGACTATCCGGACGAAGGTAAAAAGGGTGAAGCGCGGCTGTTTCTTCCAGGAAGATAAACGCATTGTAACGTTTTGACATAACCGAGGGGACATAATTTCCGTATTTCTCGCTCTCCGGATGGTAGACAACTCCTATCGCACGATGTGGGAGCGGGGTCGTTAAAAATTTATCTCCTTCCAGCTTATTGAATATCAGGAGACGGTTTCCCGCTTTGTGAGAATACAGCAATTCTTCAATACTGCCTTTGCGGGCAGGTGGAACCTCCATTTCCTGCATTGGACCTCCCCATTCCGAACCAGCGATCACTTTTCCCTTGTAAGATCCAAAGCCCACAAGAAAAACATTTTCTTCCTTATATTTTTCACGGGCAAGCTGGCCAATATTGACCATACCCGCTTCGCTCATATCTGTTGCGCGCGCATCTCCTATATGTGTATTGTGCTCCCATACCACGGCTTTGGGATTTGGCTGGTGAAATTTTCTCAGGTGATCGAGCGTTTCCATCATGTGCTGGTCCCTGATGTTCCACGAATTACCATCGAATCCTACCAGGCTACTGTAATATTTTTCCGCACTTACCGCGATCCTTGCGTTTTGTTCGGTACTGAATGCCGCTTCCCGGTCACCATCGTAATGAAAAGCATTTTTCCTGATTTCCCTAAGGAGATCAACAACCTTATCCTGGCACGAATTGGATAGCAGGGAAGTCGCCCTCGCGTAGAATTGTCCCTCATGCTCATAAGGCTCAAAACAGGCCAGCGCTTTTTTCACCGCATCCAGGGTTTTAGGGTCTTCTTTTTCAAGATAGCCAACAATTGCTTCGAGTGATTCCCATAAACTATACATATCCAGGCCATAAAATCCGACCCTCTTTTCCATTGGCATTGTGCTGTTGTATTCTTTTAACCATTCAGCCAGAGCCGCAACCTCCCAGTTAGCCCACATCCAGGTCGGCCAGCGCTTAAAATTTCCCAGAAGCTCATGAATATCCGTTTCAGCATCCGGATAACCCTTTACGTAACGGTTGATCTTATAACAATCCGGCCAGTCGCCTTCCACGGCAATAAAAGAAAACCCCTTTTGCTGAATCAATTTTTTTGTAATTGCTGTCCTCCATGTATAATATTCATGCGTTCCATGAGAAGCTTCGCCAAGCATTACAACAGAAGCATCACCGATAGCATTAAGTAATAAGGACAAGTCCTTTGAAGAATTGATCGCAATGGATGTTGTTTTCATAACCAGTTTTATTTTTCTTTCAGCATTTGAAAATTTCCGCTTTCACCTTAAAAAAAATGCCGGCAGATCCGGCACTTTTACAGACGCTTCTTCCCTTAGTACTTTTTCTTCGGGCTATCAGAATCGGTGTCATTGTCGAGGTTTGTTGAATCCCTGCCATTCTTATTTTTCCAGCTATCGTTCCCTTTGCTGTTGTTGTTATTGTTTTTGTTCTGGTAGCCGCCGTTACTATTATTACCATTATTCATGTTGCCATTATTGTCGTATTGATTGGTTCCCTGGCTATTCCCTTTGGTTCCCTTATTCGTGTTGTTGGTTCCTTTGTTCGTGTTATTGGTCCCTTTGTTCGTGCCATTGGTTCCGCCGTTCGTGCCATTGGTTCCACCGTTCGTGTTATTGGTTCCGTTGTTCATGTTATTGGTTCCACCATTCGAGTTATTGGTCCCGCTGTTCGAATTATTTGTCCCCTTGTTTGTGTTATTTGTTCCCTTGTTTGTGTTGTTTGTTCCTTTGCTATTGTTATTCGTTCCTTTGCTATTGTTATTATTATTACCATTATTATTATAGTTGCCGTTAGTATCTCCGGAGTTTTTTCCCTTGCTTCCGGAGTTTTCCATTTTGCCATCCACATCCATACACTGTCCTTCTTTCAGCATCATTCTTGTTCCGTCTTTTTTAATAACGGTGCCATCCATCTTGATCTGCGTTCCATTTGACAATGTTACATCCTGTGTAATCGCGCTGCCTTCATGCATAATGGTGAGCTTACCGTCTTTCATTTTTGCGCAGTACATGTCTGTATCCTTATGCCTGGGATCAAGCCCGTTTGCATTGGCGCTTGCAACCGAGATCATACCCGCTGCGATTAAAGAAAAAATTGCTTTCATAGTTTTCATTTTTTTAGTTTTTTAGTTTATACTTAATAGTTTGATTTATTTAGGCGTGTAAAAGAAAAATCGTGCCAGCACAATAGTCCTAGGGAAATACAAATGCGCCATTCTCAATGAGAAGGTTTTTCTACGTTGTGAAGAAAATTGTACTTAACACCTGAATTCCTGCAAAGCATTTCCGGATGGTAGCGTTCTGAGTCATTGATTACTTTCTAATCGTTAATAACTTTTATTTTACTGGTTCTTAATTTTTTATTTTTTGTGAAAGTAGCGGTATTGGCGGCTTTCAGCCTTAACTTAGTAAGGAAATGACAGAAGAAGAAAACAAAAACGAAGACTTTTTTAAAGGACGCGGCTCACAGGTCAATCCGAACAATAAGTTCAATAAGTATACACTTGCAACAGATCACATTGAAGGATTAGATGAGCCTCTGTTACAGAATCACAAGACCGAGATCATTTTTACACATCCTAAAACGATCATTAATAAAGTTGACAGTCCTGATCTTGGAATGGCTTATAGCATGAATCCATACCAGGGATGCGAACATGGCTGCATATACTGTTATGCGCGCAACACGCATGAGTATTGGGGTTATAGCGCCGGGCTTGACTTTGAGCAAAAGATCATTGTAAAACAGAATGTAATTCCTACTCTGGAAAAACATTTCAGCAATAAAAACTGGGAGCCTCATCCAATTATGCTTTCGGGGAACACCGACTGCTATCAGCCCATAGAGCGCAGGATGAAGATCACACGGGGTATCCTGGAAACCTGCTTAAAGTATAAGCATCCCGTTGGGCTCATTACAAAAAATGCTCTTATCACCCGCGACATCGACATTTTAAGTGAGCTTGCAAAACTAAGGCTCGCTCATGTTATGGTTTCTATTACAGGACTCATGGAAGAAACAAGGCAACTGCTTGAGCCGAGAACAGCGACCTATAAAGGGAGACTGAGTACCATCAAAAAATTAACAAGCGCAGGCATTCCGACAGGAGTAATGGTAGCTCCCATTATTCCTGGATTGACCAATCATGAAATAGCTGGAGTTCTTGAGCAGGCAGCTGCGCACGGAGCTACCTCGGCAGGATATACGATCGTCCGCCTTAACGGAGCGATAGGCGGAATATTTAAAGACTGGCTCTACAAATCCTATCCCGACAGGGCGGATAAAGTGTGGAACCAGATCTGTGACGTTCATGGAGGTCAGGTGAACGATAGCAGGTACGGCGCCCGCATGAGCGGAGAGGGAAAAATTGCAGAATCGATCTGGCAATTATTCACCATTGCTAAAAGAAAATACATGCGTAATTGTCCGAAATTTGAATTCGACCTCAGCCTTTTTGATCACCGCTCGGGAGATGCACAGCTGAGTTTGTTTTGACCTTAATTCAGGATCTTCATCTCAACACGGCGGTTCTGCTGCATTCCCTTTAGATCAGGTTTACCATCGGGGAGCGTATTCGGAGCGATCGGCTGTGTTTCTCCATAGCCCTTCGCGATCAATTGTTTCTTTGGTATGCCCTGTTTGATCAGGTGCGTTACAACCGACTGCGCCCTTGCCAGTGAAAGCTTTTCATTTGCCGCATCGTTACCCTGGCTGTCGGTATGACCCGAGATCTCTATCACCATATCCGGGTGTTCCTTCAGCATTTTCTGAACGGTAGCCAATTCAACGGTCGACTGCTTGCGCAAAGTTGATTTATTCTTGTCGAAGAAAATATTATTCATCACCATTTTTGCACCCTTGTGAATTTTCTCGAGAACAATGTTCTTAAACATTTCTCCCGTCTGGGTTTTTTTAGGAACATCAATATTCTGCGATTGGAAAAGATGTTCCGGCGCTTCAAAACTAATATTGTAATTCTTTCCGCACTCCAGCATGATGTAATAATAGCCAATATCGCTGCTGGTTGAATAAGTGCCTATCAGCGCCCCCGTATTGTTATCTTTTACCTTGATCTCCACATCAACGATCGCTTCCCCCTCCTCATTTTTGATCGTTCCGCCAAGGGAAATGGTACCGGCTGCTTTTGCTTCCATATTGATGAAGTCCAATTCCACTTCCTTTTCAATTACCTGGTATGCCGAGCCTGGCAGCACATCAAATGTCTGAACAATCGGCTGATACCCCTTCGCTTCGTATTTAGCTATGTATTTTTTTCCGAGAGGGCCGGGATTCAAAATGATCAGGTACTTGCCGGTAACCGCATTCGGCTTGCAGAGAGCGATCATTTCCTTTGTCTTCGCGTCAAATACGCTGATGTCCACTTTATCCGGTCTTTCAGCAGTTCCAAAAGTTACGAGGCCCTTCAGTAAAACCAGGGGATCAACCTGGATATCGCTTGGAAGATCGGCGACATAAATATCCTGATCACCGAAGCCACCGTCGCGCGAGGAAGAAAAATAAGCATGGATCCCGCTTGCAGTCGGAACATAAAATTCATCATCGTCAGGCGTATTAACGGGAACCCTTAAACTAACAGGCGCTGAACAAGTCACATTTCCTGTATCGTTGATTGAAATAGTTGAATAAAAAATATCAAAGCCGCCGATACTGTTATGCCCCTCAGAGGAGAAGAACATTTTTTTTCCATCCGGATGCAGGTACGGCGCGTCCTCATTGTATTTGGTATTAATGACTGGCCCCAGGTTATAAGGCTTGGCCCATTTCCCGTTAGGCAATTTTGTGCAGCGATAAATATCCAGTCCTCCGTAACCGCCCGGACGGTCACTCGAAAAATACATCGCTGAAGTATCGGTTGAAAAAGTAACATGCGTTTCCCAATGCGGCGAGTTCAGATCACTTCCGAAAGCGATGGGTGGCGACCAGATCTCACCCTGCAATTCGCTGTAAAAAATATCGCCGCCATTATCGTCCTTGTAAATGTATACGCGCTGACCATCGGGCGACAAGCCAATAGTAGCCTCATTTGAACTGGAATTGATGCCGAGTATGGAATGCTGCGGGGACGACCAGGAACCGTCGTCTTTTCTCTTACTCAGGTAAATGTCCTCGAAATAATGTCCATCCACGCTTAGCTCTCCACCAGTGCTTCCGGGTCTGCGCGACGTAAACATAAGCACCGTTTCATCTGCATTTACTACAGGACCATAATCCGGGTATTCAGAATTCACTGAATCCCCCAGGTGCTTGATAACAATGTCTTCGGGCTTTTTGTAAAACTCAATCGCATTCCTGCAATAAGCAAGCTGCTTGTCAACTTCTTCTATTCGTGATTTATTCTTGGAATTCAGCAGGCTTTTATATTTCTCAAACTCCGTGATCGCCTCATTAAATTTTTCTGATAAGTGAAGCGCCCTGGCATGATAAAACAGCGCGTCAAGAGGTGCGCTCTTCTCATGGGATTCATCCTCATCGTAACTGCGTGAAATATCTGCCGATGCTTTTGCCATATAAGGCAGCGCCATTTTCTTTTTTGAAGGAATGTTCATGTAACAGAGCCCTATCTTATAATTAATGTTGGCATTTGTAGAATCGATCGAATACGCCTTCAGGTAACTATCCAGCCCCATACCGTAATTCTTCTCCATTACCAGGAGGTTTCCTTCTGTGAAATTCCTGAAATATTCGGATTTTTGAGAAAATAAACTCAGGGAGAACAACACAAAAACAACAAGTAAAAATGACTTTTTCATAAAGGGTTTACAAAACGTATAGCAAATATAATCTTTTTCAGAAGATAGCAGAATAATTCATTCTTTCCCCGGCAAATACGTAAATTTGGTTCTTCCTATGTCCCCTCAATTGCCCATATACCAAGCCATCCCTGAACTTAAAGAAAAGCTGGCAGGCCATCCTGTCGTTATTCTGCAGGCGCCGCCCGGAGCAGGTAAATCAACTGTTCTGCCACTGGAACTGTTAAATGAGGCCTGGCTCAAGGGGAAAAAAATCCTGATGCTGGAACCCAGAAGGCTTGCGGCTCGCTCGGTGGCAAACCGGATGGCATCTTTGCGAAACGAGAGCATTGGGAACACAATTGGCTACCGCATCAGGTTCGAAACAAAGGTAAGCGCAAAAACGCGCATTGAAGTTGTTACCGAAGGGATCCTTACCCGGATGCTGCAGCAGGACAATTCGCTGGAAGAGGTAGGTTTCCTGATCTTTGATGAATTCCACGAGCGCAGTCTGCAGGCCGATCTGGCGCTTGCGCTGGCATACCAGGCGCAACAGGTATTACGGAATGATCTAAAGATACTGATCATGTCTGCAACCCTCGACGGAGAAAAGCTTTCTTCTCTGCTTGATAATGCGCCAATAGTCACTTCCGAAGGCAAACAATTCCCGGTGACTGTTCATTACACGAATATAGACCCTGATGCTTTTCTTCACCTGCGGATGGCTAAATGCATCCACAGGGCCCTGCACGAACATAAGGGCGACATCCTTGCTTTTTTACCCGGTACCGGAGAGATCCTCCGCACACAGGAACTACTTGAACGTGAAAACCTGAACGTTTATCCACTTTACGGCGATCTCCCGCAGCAAAAACAACAGGAGGCCATTCTCCCGCATCCGGACGGCAAACGAAAGATCATTCTCGCCACTTCCATAGCGGAAACCTCGCTCACCATTGAAGGCATCGGCATAGTGATCGATAGTGGTTTTGCACGTGTTCCCCGCTTTGACCCTGGAACCGGTCTGACAAAACTGGAGACAGCTCGCGTTACAAAAGATGCGGCGGATCAGCGCGCAGGTCGCGCAGGACGATTAGGCCCGGGAGTTTGCCTGCGCATGTGGAGCGAGGGTACGCAAAGCCAGCTGAACCCGAACAGAAATCCGGAGATCCTTGAAGCTGATCTTGCTCCCCTGATGCTTGAGCTCCATCAATGGGGAACAAGAGATGTTAGTGAACTGGTTTGGGTGACACCGCCACCGATGGGCGCCGTAAAGCAGGCGCAGGAGCTCTTACAGCAATTAGGAGCAATAAGAGAAAATAAGATCACGCCATTGGGGAAAGAGATCGCCAGGCTTCCCACACATCCGCGCATTGCGCACATGCTCATTGAAGCCCAAAAATGGGATCTGGAAAACAAAAGCAAAGGCCTGAGCGCGCTGGCAACTGATATCGCTTCCATTATAGAGGAAAGAGATCCCTTGCAAAGAGAAGCCGGCACGGATCTTTTCCTGCGCATTGAAGCCCTGAGAAAATGGAGAAAAAAAGATTTCACGCATGCCGACAGACGCGTGTTGGAACGGATCGAGCGCCTCGCCTCTTCCTGGAGAAAAGTACTGAAGATTGAAGAAGATAATTCCATCCCTGAAGAAACGGACGCAGGAAAATTATTAGCCGCTGCATACCCGGAGCGGATCGCAAAGCAAACGGAAAAACACGGGACACGTTACCGCCTCGCTAACGGTCGTTTTGTAAAGCTTACTTCACAGGACGACCTTGTCCGGCAGGAATGGCTGGCAGTTGCCACACTGGATGCCGGCGCCCAGGAGGGAAAAATATTCCTTGCTGCTCCCCTTGATCCGGATGATCTTGTTCACCTCGCGCAGGAAGTTGAAGTTAGTAAATGGGATAAGGACAAGGGGATCATCATTGCAGCAAGGGAAAAGCGGATCGGGGGGATCACCATTTCGAGTACGCCCGCAGCTAAAATATCCAACGAGCAGCGCGTAAAGATCCTCTGCGAAGCGATTCGTGAAGAAGGACTAAAAATGATAGGCTGGGACGAGGGGCAGGATAAGTGGCTCGCACGGATAATGAGCCTGAAGATATGGAGAAAGGAAGAAGACTGGCCAAACCTCACGAAAGAAAAATTGCTGGATACGCTGGAAGAATGGTTATCACCCTACCTCAGCGCTGTTTCAAAGCGAAGTGAATTGCAGCAATTAAATCTCACTGAGATCCTTAACACTCTGCTTCCCTGGGAGCTCTCTTCAAAACTGGAAAAACTCGCCCCTTCAAAACTAGAAGTGCCAAGTGGTTCAATGATCGGAATAGATTATGCCCCTGATGGCAGCTCACCGGTAATGGCAGTGCGCCTGCAGGAAGTTTTTGGAATGCTGGAAACACCAACGGTAAATGAAGGGCGGGTTAAAATACTTCTGCACCTGCTCTCGCCCGGATACAGGCCCGTTCAGGTAACACAGGACCTGAAAAGCTTCTGGGAAAAAAATTATTTTGAAGTGAAAAAAGAACTGCGCTCACGTTATCCGAAACATTCCTGGCCGGAAGATCCGCTAACCGCCGAAGCAATACGAGGGCCGAAAAAGAGGAAACAGTAGAACCTGAGTTGACAGCAAAATCCGGATACGCTTGAGAAAAATTCCTTGATCAGGATCAGTGATCACCCATTATTTTAACAGTAATTCCATCCATCTCATTTGAAAGCCTGAGCTGACAGGACAGGCGCGAAGTATCGGTTATATCCGGAAGTGTATCCAGCATGGCATATTCATCATCGCCGATCGGACTGAGCTGATCAAAACCCGAAATAACGGAAACGTGACAGGTTGCGCAGAGCGCCATCCCTCCGCAGGTGGCAGGTATATCGTAATCATTTCCTTTCAAAAATTCCATCAGGCTGAGGCCCATGTTGGTTGGCGCTTCAAGCGTGCTAAGGCTGCCATCGCTGTTTTGAATGTTTATTTTTATATCAGGCATAGATTAGATAAAATAGTTTTGATGGGACTGCCTCGTCGTTCCTCCTCGCAGTACTCTTTCAATTAGAATTCATTAATTCCATTCACGGTGGTATACTTCATCGTATACTTCACTCCCGGATTCATATATTTATAGGCGCTGTGGCTCATCAAAGAAGCCTCGTGAAAGCCGCATAAAATGAGTTTCAGCTTGTTTGTGTAAGTATTGATGTCACCGATCGCGTAAACGCCCGGAATGTTGGTAGAATAATCATCGGTGTTCACTTCAATTGCATTCTTATCGAGGTTCAATCCCCAGTTTTCCATTGGGCCGAGTTTAGGACTCAAACCGAAAAGTGGGATCAGGTTATCGGCTTCTATTATTTGGCTCTCCTGGGTTTTGGTATTGATCAGTGAAACTTTTTCCAGGTTTCCATTTCCGCTAACGGAGGTTAAATTTGTATTCAGCAATAATTTTATTCTTCCCTCTCCTGCAAGCTTCATTACTTTGTTTACACTGTCGGGAGCGCCGCGAAACGATTCGCTACGGTGCACGAGGGTGAGCTCTTTCGCAACTTCAGCAAGAAAAATTGTCCAGTCAAGGGCGCTGTCGCCGCCGCCTGCAAGCACCATCCGTTTTCCACGGTATTTCTCCGGATCAAGGATCATATAGTTAACCCCTTTGCCATTTTCGAATTGCTCCAATCCTGCTACTTCCGGCTTGCGTGGTTCAAAACATCCGAGTCCTCCGGCGATCACAACAACTTTAGCGTGGATCTCCGTCCCCATATTCGAGCTCAGCACAAAATCCCGCTCAGCCCGTTTTTCAAGTTTCTCAACGCGTTCTCCAAGCGTAAATGAAGGGTGAAAAG
>JBJMLS010000292.1:0-7125 GCA_045805185.1 Bacteroidia bacterium
CGCGGAATCAAAAAAGCGATTCAGCAGCTCAGGTTTTAGCGGATTTGGGTACAACTTCGAGAAAAACCAGTCCCAGGTGAAATGAGCGACCCCGAACGATGGAATATTCCTGGCATCTGCAATTTCAAACGCCTCATAAACAAAATCGGAGATCAGGAAATCATAGTCTTCCAGTAGTTCAGTTCTTATGTATTTTTCAGCTACCTCTTCATAATTACCATAAAATTCCCGGATGGATTTAATATCTGGAGAGCTATCCGAATTCTTGTGCCAGCGTATGTTATTGAACCTGTCAATAAAATGCGTGGCTTTAATATTACTTTTCGCAAATGCAATGTGTTGATGAGTTTGAAGGGTGACACTCAGCTCCGGCTTTAGTTTTATCAATTCAGAGATAATAGCGCGTTGCCTGACTATGTGCCCAAAACCTTCGTCTGATAAATATACTTTCGTCTTCATTTTAACTAAGCCAGCTGCTTGCAATGCCTCATCCCGGATATAAATGCTCTGATAAATTGTGAGCCTGTAAGGGGATGCTGCATCAACAAGCTGCAGAAATCCTTAACCGGTTTCCTTTTTTCATTCAGCCCTTTGATAAGGCTTAAGAATTCGCAGCACACATCAGCTGCTTCCCATCTTTTTGTTTCAATGTAATCTTCCTTTCCTTTCTTTCTTCTTTTATAAAGAAGAAGAATGAGGTCATGTCCCACAAATGCTTTTGGGTTTTTATGGTTCAGTGTGACTGAATTGGAATTAAACCGGTAGAAATACAGGGCCTCACTTAAATTAGCAACTCTACTTCGCTGAATTATCCGTGAAAACCAGTAGATATCCTCTGATCCGATCCGATCGAAATATTCATTGTAAATACCATGCTCGCTGATCAATTTCTTCCGGATCATCAATGCAGAACCTGTAAAAACAATTTTATACTTTTCAAAATTCCTAACAATTTCTTCATGTACCAGGGGAAAATCTGTTTGAGATTTTAATTCACCTGATTCATTAACTTTCACAACATTCGACCCTAAAGCATCAGTCTCAGCATTAATTCTAAAAAACTCAAGCATTCTTTCGATGCGTGTCAGGCTGCTGTAATCATCCGCGTCCTGGAAAGTTATGAATTCGCCCTTGCATTCATGAAATAACTTATTTGACGCTTTTAAATAACCCAGGTTAGTTTCGTTATGGAAACGTTTAATCCTGGGATCACTATAAGAATCAATAATTTCTTTTGTTTTATCCTTTGAGCAATCATCCGCAACTAATAACTCAAAATTGGAGTAGCTTTGGTTTAAGACGGAATCAATAGCCTGTTGAACAAATTTTTCGCAATTGTAAGCAGGCATGATCACAGATACCAGCGAGCCTTTCATTTCTTTCATGCTAGTTCTTAAATAAGACTTTAGCTATGAATTCCATCCTCAGCTTAAAGCGGTACAATTTTCCTCTGTTACCTCCAAATGTAGAAAGGTAATCCCTTAAGCTAAGAACATCAATGTTTTTTAATACCTCGCGCTTATAATGCTTCTTGTATTTCTGATCCACATCTTTTCTATCGCAAATGTTCCTATAGAATAATGCATGGTACTCAAAATACAAGCGCGGAGTGATCTCCTTTTTATTCGCATCAATAAATTTGATCAGGGAATCAAAATGCTCCTCCCTTCTCTCACCGGCCTTCCAGTAAACAATGCAGGTAATATCGTATGAGGGGATGAAAGAGAATTTCTCTGAAAACCTGACGCTAAAATCCCAGTCCTGGTGGCGTACAAGACTTTCATCCCACAGTATTTGCCTGGCACATGCTGTTTTGTAAACATGCGTTGGAGTTGGCGCCATCCCATCAGATAAAAGATAATTCACCATTTTTTCATTGTGATGGAACGGCCTGCTGATCTTATCCAGCATCCTGATGCCGTTATCGATGCGACAGCTTCCAAAAATACCATCTGCTGATCTTTGCTCAAGCGTGCTGATCTTATTTTCGAGATGCATGGGTAACCATTCATCGTCAGAATCCAGCATTGCAACGTAATCACCAAGTGCCGTTTTAATTCCCACATTTCTGCACACATTGGCATTCCCTTTTACTTCTAATTTATGGTACTTGATCCGTTGATCATTTAAGACATTCAATAAGGCTTGCAACGGAACTGTGGAACAATCATCGATCACGAGGATCTCGAAATCCTGAATTGTTTGGTTAAGGACGCTGTTAATTGCCCTGAGAAGTTCTTTTTCCCTGTTATATACCGGAATGATTACGCTTACTTTCATGAATCCTGCGCTGGATTAGAACGGCTGCCAAAAGATCTGTAAAGTTCCAGGATATCCGCCTCCGGCTTATCCCACCACTCAGAGGCCAGTAATTGATCTATAGTCGCCTGGTCAAACCTGAACTTAATGACTTTAGCAGGATTTCCGCCAACAATTGCATAAGGAGGAACATCTTTTGCGACTACCGTGTTCGCGGCAACTACCGCCCCTGTTCCTATCCTTACACCGGATAGGATTATACTATGCGTTCCTATCCAAACATCATTCTCAATGATGATCGGTCCTTTTGAAACAATATCTTCTCTTGTTGACTTGCCTAACATATTGTGATTAACAAAATAGCTAGTCAGTCGCGTAAAATCGTGGTTGAACTCCTGGAAAGTAACGTTCCGGGCAATTGAACAAAAACTACCGATCCTGATCGGGTTTAAGCGACATCTCAGATCCGTGTTGGGACCATTAATACTGGTAAACCTGCCAACCTCAATTTCTCCTGCCAGTTCCACCCCATCAATAATTTTAGAATTATTTCCGATAGTGATCTTTCCGGAAATAAGCGACTCCGTTATTTTTGCATTTTTTCCAATAGAAATCTCACCTGTTAATGCTGATCGTTCCAGGAAAGTATTATCCTCTATCCTGATCTTCCCACTCATTTCAATTTCATTTTTCCTCACGCCGGGAGAAATGAAACTACCTGTGTCCAGGTTCACTTTACTTTTGCCCCTCAGCAGTTTTAAAAAAAATTGAAATTTACCTGTCATGATTTTATTGACTAAAAACCCGGCTGTAATCCGGCGCAATGTACTGTTCTTCACCGGTTATTTTCAGGCTGGAAAGAACCTTATCAAAATTAACCTGGAATTCGGGATCAGGAGCAATGAATACCGCTTTACTCTCTGAGATAAGATCAGCATAATATAATTTCCCTATTTCGTGAAGAAGAATGGTTTTCTTCCCGAAGAGCGATGCTTCAATTGCTGAGGCGGATGAATTCGTAACATGGATCAGGCAATGCTTCAGCAAGAGAGGTAATGGTTCTTTTGTTGCATCATCAATATTAACAAGATTAAAAATCCCGTGTTGTTCAAGATATGCGGTAATTTCCGCTGAATTTTTGAGCTGGCGGGGATGCAACCTGATGAACCATTTGTGCTTACCCGATCTTATTTCCCGGATGAGTGAATCCGGGAAAAGCTGATTCAATGTGAGTGAATCCGGTTGCAAGGTATAAAGAATAAAACCCGTTGATGAACAAGGATCATTCTTACCCATCCAATGGTCTACCCAAACATTTCCTCCTACAAAAGATCTGTATTTCTCCGTTAAAACCGCCCACTCACTGATCACTGATCTGCTTTGTTCATTCCAGCACCAATAATTCCGGGGCAGGAAATTATATCCCTCTGCCGGTATGTTTGACCAGCTTCCGTAAGCCAGATGAGCCGGAGCCTGCGCGCCATGCTGCATGTCAATTGTTTCAATGTTCAGCTTATTAGCAGCAGCTATTAAGGAAAGGTCACTGTAATAACACAGCGCAATCAATCTTTTCGGTTTTATCTTTCCTAATACCTTTTTAAAAAGCAAAAAGCGGAGGTTGTATTCGTTAATTACCAATTCCCTGAGTTTGCTTTTACTGAATTTTTCAGAAAAGCCTTTGGTTACTTCATTTTTATTTAGAAAATCCAATAATAAATCATAATCTTCCAGCTCAAAACTTATTTTTTCCTTTGTAAAAAAACGACGTAAACTTAAATACGCCTTATAATTTTCAAGCTGTTCGCGATACTGGATTATGATTCCCGGATTGGCCAGTTGCTTGCTTTCTTTATCGCCGATCTCGAGCATATACGATGTTTGACTGAGACTGAGTGTATTGATCAGCGTATCGAAAAAGCGATTATAGGACACACCTTCATATATTATCCTGTGATCATTGTGCGCAAAAAAAACATTTTCCTTTTCATCCAGGTTCCCAATAAATTTTAAATGCTGCAGGGATTTACTGAATTTTCCCACAATCCTGCTAACTAAACTTTCACTGGCTGAAGCGACCGTTTTTTTATTCAATACCTGTACCTGGCCTGAATTTTCATTGAGTTTATTTTTCAGGTTGAACTGTTTCCTGATAAAGAAAAATAATTCCAGGCGAAGCAAGGGCCATAAATGCATTTGGTTAAACTTCCAGTCATTAACCGGGAAATCCTTCTCGATCTGCAGAATGAACTTACGTATATCTTCTCTATTCGCTAGTTTCATCTTAAAGGTCAAATCTCAATCACCTATCAATTCAAGGATCTTTTTAATTGTCCTCTCCGGGCCGGACTTGTCAACAAGACCTTTTGCATTCATTCGCATTTCAGATAAACGCGTTCTGTTGCTATAAAGAAAAGTCAATTGTTCTTTTAAAGCTTCCAGCGTCTGATCGTTCAGCATTCCTAAATTAACAGATACATTTTTTTCGGTTATTTCCCTGGAGATAATTGAGCGGTGAATTTCCTTTTCGAAAATATTGATGGCGGGCAAGCCGGCATAGATCGCTTCAAAAGAGGTCAATCCTCCGGCAAAGACCGCCAATGAACAGTTCGAGAGTATTTTCCACATCGACCGGTTGCTTTTGGCCAGCACGATCTCATGGTTCGAATCTTTACTGATCGCATCAACGATGTCCTGGTAAGAATGTGAATATCCTTCGCCAAGCAGAACCCAGAAAGTATACTCCTGCTCGAGCTTTGCCAGTGACCTTAATATTGAAAGCGTTTTATTCGGGGCATCCACTCCTCCCATTGAAATACCGACCGTGAGCGCTTTTTCAGAAAGGTTCTGCGCATATACATTGTCGGGGATCTGAAGGCAGTTCGAATTAAAAATAGTGTACTCCAGTCCGCCGAAAACTTTGATATGTGAAGGATAATCGTATTCGCCGAAGCGTGTAAACAACACATCAATGATCCCATAATTATTAAAGACCGGAGACAAGGAAATTATTTTCCCGTACTTATTTCTCAATAAACGCTGATTATCCGGGTTCAGGTCGGTTGAATCAATGATGCAGCAAGTTGTCTCAAATTCTTTTCCTGATAAAGCTTCCGGAAGTCCGGATTCCTCATAAATGAAAGTTGTACCGGGCATATTCTTAAACAGAACTTCCAGTCCCTTATCTATAATCGCGATCAGTTTAAAACCTGCATAATTACCGGCTCCTTCAATAAAGGAAATTGTCCGGTGCAAATGACCCAGTCCCGTATTAACACCGCCTTTACAAACTATTGTAATGTTCATTACCCGATGAATGACAGATCAAAGGCCTGATGCAGGCTGATCGGCTTAAGTAATTTTTTTCCGATCAACAGATCTATCTGATCAGCTGACATGGTATTTTCCGGCCTCACGCATAATACGTCATCGTCGGTGAGAATGTGTCCCGCCGCCAGATCTCCTGCTGCGTAAAGGGAACGTCGCGCACGCCTTTTTGTATATTTTTCATCTTCACTTACTTTATCTTCACGCAGGATCAATGCTTTTGCAGCATCCCTGATGTCCTTTACATATTTGGAGAATTCCTTTTCCTCCTGGGCGTAGGCGTGATCAAGACCTTCCTGCGTTTTATCTTCTGTAAAATGTTTTTCGAACCAGGTGGCTCCCATGCATAGAGCCATACAAGCCGCTACACTATCGCCGGTATGATCGGAAAATCCGACCGGCAGCCCGAATTTTTCACGAAGCACTTTTATGTAGCTGATATTCGACTGATGCAGGTATGCCGGGTAATTAGACACGCAATGCATTACAATTACTTCCTTAGCGCCAGATCGCACCAGTGCATTCACTCCGATCTCAATTTCAGGCATCGTTGACATACCTGTAGAAATAACAATGGGTTTACCACATTTTGCTACTTCCCTCAAGAAACGGACATTGTTGATGTCACATGAAGCAAGCTTTATATACGGAGGATCAAAGCTCATCATCAGATCCAAACCGCGCTTATCGAAAACAGAAGATGTGAATGGGATCTTTATCGACTTGCAGTATTCATTTAAATCCGCATATTCTTCGTCTTTCAGCACGCCTTTTTCCCGGATCTCGATCACTTTTTTTATATCGTATTTTCCATATTCATATTCGCCAGGCAAATATAAACCCCAGGGATAAATGATCTGAAATTTAACCGAATCTGCGCCGGCACGTTTTGCTATATCGGCCAGGTTCTTTGCTTTTTGAAGGCTCCCGTTATTATTGGTTCCTGCCTCCGCGATGATGTGAATGTTCTCCATTTTTACTGATCGTTCTTTACAAGTTTTGCGAATTCCTCACAACCCTTTACCATTGTTTCTTTTAATTTCTGCCAGGTTGGCTGCGCATTCCTTTTTACATTTTCAAGATCGCCCAGGTTCTTCAGCCTGTTCTCAAATTCAAGAGCTACATTATCTTTAAGCATATTGATGTTCCATTGGGAAACATTCAGCGTTTCAAGCATGCTCACCGCTCTTTGATCGTAGCTGATCTTAATAGTCGGGATGTTATAGGACAAGCATGGAATAAAAGAATGCAAACGATAGGTAACATTGAGCCGCGTATTTTTTAATAGCGATATGTAGGTATAGATGTCTTCTGTAAACAGGTAATCCAATCCCAGTGAATCTGCAAACGGCATATCCCTGTGATCGTGGCAAAGAATTTTAATATTCTTATAACCATACTTTTTCAAGGTTTCAACCATTTTCAAAATATCCTCCCTGATCTGGTATTGGTATGAGATAGGCACGCTTACCAGGGACGGAGTGCGGATGGAGATCAAGGCATCCGTTTTATCGGTGTCCTGGATTGCAACAAGGTGCTGAG
>JBJMLS010000293.1:0-4337 GCA_045805185.1 Bacteroidia bacterium
GGAATTCATCATGATGATCCGGCTCATCATAAGTATCAAACACTTCATCATGAAATGGGTTATACGACTCTTCATGCTCCTCTACATGATCAAAGTTCTTCCTGTCAGTTCTTTCTTCCCGGTCCCGGTAATTTCTTTGCCGGAGCCTTCCGCGCTTCATCCTGTTAAAATCTTCTACAAACTGCGAATTTTCATTCCCATATCCGTATGTTTCATGTTCCCCGTCATCGTGGTTTTCCGATTCAATAAATCCTGTGGGCTCAAAATCATCATAGCCGTGATCTTCCTCGTCTTTCTGATCGGGCCAGAAGTTCCTGCGGCTGTAATCCATGCTGTGATACCCGTGTGAAAAACGGTCATCCCGGAGATTGTCATTCCTGTGATCCGGTCCAGTCGGTTCAACTTCCCGCCATTCCGCCCGCGATCTTTGTGCTGATATTGGGACTGATCTCCGCCTTATTCTTCTGCTGTTTCTTTCTCTCATGTAATTCTGTTTTGAATACCTGCTTGCTTTTAGAAAAAGTAATGCCAGAAGGGTAGCGGGAAATCAGGATCAGGCCGTAATAATTTAGTAACAGCAACATGCGGTCTGTTTTTTTTACAATATACCCTCCACAGGGTATATTTCGGATGCATCAATAAGTGATATTTGCTAAAAAAAACATGAAACTCACCTTTACACTGGCACTTATGGCTTTGTCAATAGTCCTGAGCGCCCAAAACAATTGTTCCGGATTCCTGCTTAGCGCAGGGACCAGGCTGGAGTATGAGATGACTTCCTATCCGCTCTCTTTTGAGATAAATCCCGATTGGTTCGGAATGAATGAAAAGAAAAAAGACAAGGAAGCGATCAGGATCAGCGAAGATATTGCTGCAGGAAAGATCGCAGCTAAATCTGTTCAGCCGATGTATATTACCGTAAATGAAGTAAAGGAAGAAGATGGAAAGAATACCGTGTTCTCGCGGTTTACTATGAAAGATACGGATATCGGTCTTAAATACCGGTGCGACAAGGATTCAGTTTATACTTTCTATAGTAATGGAGTACCTTACCCGGTCGTTTACAATAAAGATACATTGGGTACTTCGGTTTTCGGCGTGAAAGCATATCCTTTAAACCCGAAGGTAGGGGATTACATTCCGGGCGCTATTAACGATACATATATGTTGCCTAAGGAATCCATCAGCACTGTAAAATCGTATTTTAATATTCCTCGCGGAAATTATTCTTATCATGGATTTGTAACGATGAAGCAAAAAATGACAGTAAGCTCAACTACAACCATGATCTATTTCCCCGGTCTTATTACGGGAAAAGAAGATTTTACGGTAAGCGGAAAAACGTATGCCGCATATAAAGTTACTACGCCGATATGGTTCAAGGCGACATCAACAGTTGAGAAATCAGAAGACCCGGAAACCTATTTTAACGACAGGTCCTTATCGGACGAGATTAAAAATAATCAAAAAGGTTTCGAGGAAAAAGTTGCGAAAAAAACAAAGCGTAAAATAGACAAGCTTACCGGCGCTAATGAAAAAGGCTATATCGAAAGCATCGAAGAGAATTGGTACGTGCCTGAATTCGGCGGCTTTGTGAAAACCATACATTACGATAAAGACGGCATCGTTCAGTTCATCACTACTTTAAAGTCGGTGAAATAGACGGAAAGATCAGTTACCAGGTAGATAAAAGCGGGTTACAGACCCGCTTTTTCTTTTAGAAAATTTATTTCTTAAAAACCTCGCTGAGAAAAGCAAGCATCTCCTTCCAGGAGCGTTCATCGGCAAGCTTATTATAAGCGGCGCCCTTGCTGTTGTCCGTTCCCGCGGCCGGGTCGGTGAACGCGTGTACGGCATTTGCATAATAGATCATTTCCCAATCGGTATTCCCTTCCCGCAATTCCTGCTGGAATTTTTTTATGTCCTTTTCCGGCACGTAAGGATCATCCGCGCCGTGAAGTATCAGCACCCGCGCTTTTATCGGCGTGTTTGCCCGGAGAGAATCTTTTCCAAGGCCGCCGTGAAAGGAAACGATGCCTTTTACCGGTAAGCCGGCGCGGCCCGCTTCAATTGCTCCTGTCCCGCCAAAACAATAACCCATGATCACAATATTATCCGGATCAGTTCCCTGCTTTATCAAAGTTTCCATAGCGGCTTTGATCCGTGAATGATAAACAGTATAATTCTTCTTGTAATATCCGGA
Organism: Bacteroidia bacterium; assembly: GCA_045805185.1. Classification (GTDB taxonomy): domain Bacteria; phylum Bacteroidota; class Bacteroidia; order B-17B0; family Aurantibacillaceae; genus JAHEYF01. The sequence goes on from JBJMLS010000293.1 coordinate 2,204, forward strand.
TGTGGCGGATGCTTCTTTGACGGAAGTGGGCCGGATATTTTCTCCAAAGATGTCCGCAGCAAGAACGTTATAGCCGGCTGCCCCTAATTTGGTCGCGCTGCTTTTCTCATGATCGGTGATCCCCATCCAGGCATGAACGATTATAATGCCGGGACTCTTGTTTTTGTTTTTTTTCGCAGCAGGAACGTAATATCCTTTGAGCTTTACCGTATCGTCCTTGTAGGACAGATCATTGCCTTGGGAGAAGGCAGCAGGTAAAGAAAGGACTGATATAAGAATGGTAACCAGGAAATGTGCTTTTTTCATAAGTTTAGTTTAGGAGTACAAAATTATTTTAATTGTCCGAACAATAAAGTAAATGCTGGATTTATGTAAATTCCATGCTTATTGAGCCACTTTTTCCCGCACGATCTTTTCAAATGAGCGACCCGTGATCTTGCTTTCCAGCCAGCTTACGTAATCAAAATATTCGGTCAATACCATTGCTTCATCCGGATCGCGCATCAGCTTCTCCAGGGCGGATTTTATTTCAATGAATAAGGCTGTTATTTCTTTTTTCACATGCGGATTAATGTGAAGCAGCTTTCCGATAAAGCGGATGAGTAGCTTTTCGAGCTTGTGCAGCCGCTTGCGCTTCAGCAGGAAACTGTAGGTTCTCCTGAGCAGGTAGGGGAGCAGGTCGAAGTTTCCGAGCTCGTAATGAAGAATAAGATTGGTGAGCCGGGCCGTCACCTGTATGTCTTCACGCGCGCCCAGCGTAGTTTCATTCAGGACCTTGTTCAGCCATTCCAGGGAGTCTTCGTATTTTCTGCAGCCGAAATAAATGTAGAACATGTCATGGTAAAGCGATACCTTATTGGAAGCGAATAAGCGCTGCTCAAAGAATTTCAATTCCGCTTTGGCCATATCGGCGTAAGCGAGCCCTTCCCGGAACAGGCCCGCCGTAAGGTACAGCGCCATCATATTGTCGTAGGCCACAAATATCTTATGCTGCTTTGAAGGAAGCGGAAGGAGGATCTTTTGCAGCTGCATAAAAGCATCTTCGGCCTCTTCGATCTTGCAGAGAACGCTGCCATAAAAGATAACACTATTAAGTACGGTTATATAAGCATCCGGGTCTTCATGGATCCGTTCCGGTCTCGATCGGATCAATTCCAGGCAGTCCTGCGTATAGCGGTAACTTTTCTCCACATCCCTCAGGCAGAAATAACAGAGCCCGTAAGTAAGGTAATAATAGATCTTCTCTTCATAACCCATCGTTTTTGGATTTTCGGATAAGAGCGGATCAGCCAGGAATTGCCTGTATTGCTTTCGGATCCCCTGCACCCGGAGATCGTTCCCCTTTTTGGAAAAGAAAGTGTACAGGCGATGGTATAATTTACGGTACTCGTTTATTTTCTGAATGCGTTCCACGGCATGCTCGTATTCCTGCTGGAACTGATCCACAAAGGGTACATCTTTTTTTTCTTCCATGGCTACCCGGATGATCACCTGAATTATTTTGAGAAGCAGCTCATAATATTCGTATTGCTTGGCAAGCTGCCTTGCCTTCTGTAAGATCTCCAGGCAGGATTTATAAAGCATTTTGTTGTACAGAATAGTGGCGCGGCTGAGCATATTGATCAGCTGCTGCTCAACAGAAGAATTACGGTGGTAACTTTGAAGCGTGTTCAGTAGCAAACGGTAGAGGTAATTCTTGCTCATATCGAAGCGTTTTCCAATCGGGCTTCCTTTAAACGTATTCATCAATGCCGCTTCGTTATATACGTCCTGCGCCGCGATCTCATTGAACAGCTTCATATAGCTTTTTTTGTCCGCATCCTTATGAACAGAAACCGCCAGCTTAAAATAGCGCTTCTCCATGCCGCTAAGAGATTTGACCAGTAAGAACAGTTTTTCCATGATGTCTTGATTCTGATTTATGGAATTTTTAGTGACTATATTTCGATATATGTAATAAATATAGGAATTATTTGGATAAAATTATATAAAACATGAATTTCTGACTTATGGATCAGATTGAAAATTTGTTTGGGTCAGCGGGTCTTTGGCTCTACCTTAGCTTTATGATTCAGGAGGAAGGATCATGTTTAAATGGAAATGTATCTGTTAGTGGTATTGGAAAGATTTACAA
>JBJMLS010000294.1:0-10466 GCA_045805185.1 Bacteroidia bacterium
AAAAGAACGGGCAAACGGCACTTGAATTTAACCGGCAATTGAATGCCAGAGAAAAAGAAATTCCGGTAGACAAAGAATCTGAACCGGCACCTGGGACTGAGCATGCAATGAAAAGCGATCCGGCTTCAGTTACCGGGAAAAAAACAGAAGAGGAAACGATAGCTAAGGACCTGATCACCTTTATTGCCGAAAACGAAAAAGACAAAATTACACTTGCGGCGGACGAGCTTATATATGTGGAATCAGCTGATAATTATTCCACCGTTTACTATAAAGAGAAAAAAGCAGTCCGCAAATCTCTTTTAAGAAGCAGCCTTAAGCGAATGGAAGCGCATATCAATAACCGGAATATTAAACGATGTCACCGGAGCTACATTGTAAATCTTATGCATGTTACCAAAATAGAAGGAAATGCTGCCGGATATTACCTCATCATTGAAGGTATAGAGCAGAGTATCCCGGTTTCCCGGAATTACGCCTCAAATGTGCTTGCCGAAATGAGCAGGGAAAAGTAAATAGGATCTGAAAGGAAATTATCTATCACCCCTTTTTAATACAATAAGCGTAAACCCTGGCCTTTTTTTATCCCATCCCTCTTCCAGGTTCTTGTCATTCGTCCCAAAGCTTGCTTTTTGTCCCATAACCTTGTTGTTTAGCCCATCAATTTGTAAAAGAAGGCGGGAGAAGGGTACTTTTACTTCAATCAAATTCAACAACATGGAAAAATTCATTCTCTACTCCACCATCGTTCACGTTATAGCCGGCTGCCTGGCCCTTTTGTCGGGACTCGGAGCCATCATTTTCCGCAACAAGATTAAAAACCACCGGCCTTTTGGAAAAGTTTATTTCTGGTGCATGAGCATTATTTTTTTTACCGCGCTTTACATTTCGGTATACCGTCAAAACTGGTTCCTCCTTTTCATAGCCGTGTTTACTTATTATTCAGCTATTACGGCTATCCGTTCGTTAAAACTTAAAAAACTGCACCTCGATCAAAGGCCAAAAAAGCTTGACTGGTTCATTGAAATACTGAACTTGCTCGGAAACCTGAGCCTTTTGTCACTTGCCATTATTCTTTTTATAAACTCCGTCTGGCAATGGGCGATCATCTGTCTCATTTTTTCACTTATCGGTTTCCGCGGAGCTCAGGCCAATATTAAGCGGCTACAGGGAAAAGTGATCAGCTCTAATTACTGGCTGCTGGCGCATATCGGAGGAATGCTTGGCAGTTATATAGGAGCAATTACTGCCTTTATGGTCAATAATAACCGTTGGATGCATTTACCAATGGTTGTTGTATGGCTCGGCCCTGCCGCAATGCTGGTGCCCCTGCTGAGCTATGAACTTCGAAAACACAGGAAGAACGGAAAAGTCCTATCTTTAAAATCTTAGACTTTGCAAATTGAAGAATACAGGCCTGCTCTATTTTATGCTCTTGTTTTTTTGCGGCGCCGCCCAGAAAACCACATTCAGCCCTGCAGAAAAGTACCCGGTCAGTACGCTCAGAAGTGATCTCAAAGAGTTGCAGCGAACACTTTACCTTTGGCACCCGGGGATCTTTTCATACAACAGCAAGGACAGTCTTGATGCCTTTTTTTCTGCTCTTTCAAAAGAGATCGATCAGCCCCTGACCGAATTTCAATTCAGGTATTACCTGCGAAGAGCGATCACAAAAATTGGCGATGGCCACACCGGCGTTAGCGCATCGCGGCAATACGAGAGGGCGGTTAAGGGCCTTATCCGTAAATTCTTTCCCCTACGGGTATGGATCATAGGTGATAAGATCTATATTAAAGAAAACACCGGGCCGGATACTTTAATTAAAGAGGGAGATGAGGTCTTATTTATAGATAGTGTTCCGGCTTATAAGCTCATTGCTCAACTCAGAAACATAGCGACCTCCGATGGAAGGAACATCACGCATAAGGACAAAAGCATTGAAAAAAGCTTTCACCTGTTTTACGCCATTTACAAAGGTTTCAGAGATACATTTTCAGTAAACCTTCGTGACAGCTCAGGTGATCTGATCACACGAAAGCTAGCCGCTCTTGAATTCAAGGATAAAAAAACGGAAGAGGGCAAAGCAGAAGAAGATAAGAACTGGCTGGTAAAAGCTCCCTCATCCTTTTTCCGGATCAGTTCTTTTGATAAGGGAACCGGGTATATCGGCCTGGATAATTTTAACGGCAAGCGGCAGCGGAGATTCTTCAGAAGAAGCTTTCGCTTATTGAAGAAAAACAAATGCCGGAATCTCATTGTTGACCTGCGCGGTAATGGAGGCGGAAAGGCCTTTAAAGGCGCCAACTTTCTTGCTTACCTTCTTAAAAAACCTTTCACGCGGATAGTGATTGAAAGGAAGCCTATTCCAATATGGTTTTCCCGGCGGCTTCATACAGACCTCTGGCAGAAATTAAACCCATTCTTATTTACTACTAATCCATTGCAATATCCAAGGAAAGGAAAGTGGGTGCATGAACTTCCATTTCCAAAAAAATACCGCAATCATTTTCATGGAAAAGTATATGTGATCACCGATGGAGGCACTTTCTCTATGGCATCTTTTACCGCGGCTTACCTGAAATATAAAGTGGGAGCACTAGTCATTGGTGAAGAAACGGGCGGAGGGGAAACAGGGTGCAACGCAATGTCGGGCGGGACAATCGTGTTACCGAAGACCAGGATAAGAATACTTGTTCCACTGTATCACCTTCGTCACATTGTACCTGTAAAGGATGAGGGTCACGGCGTTTTACCTGATCTACCGGTAAAATACAGCCTCGAGGACCGCCTGTTGAATAAGGATAAAGAAATGGAACTTCTGGAAAAGCTGATCAGGGATAGTAATAATTAGGGAATGAAACAGATGGATCGGGCGCTAAATTTTAAACTTCAAACTCTTCCTGCGCTTTGTTTCCTCCCGGAGTTGCTCTTTTTTTAGCTTGATATTATACTTCACGCATTTCCAATAATCTGCAGTATAATCCACGAAGATCTCTTCGCCGGCCTCGATATCGCGTTGGGCTACAATATAACAACGGTTATCATGGATCTCATAGTCGCAGTTATTCTTTAGTCCTTTTATCCGCGTTAGTCCCTTGGCATCATTTGCATAACGCGCTTTGTACTGAGGTGTAGGATACGCATCGATGCAATAATTCTTATTGATATAGAACAGGTAGCCATCCTCGTCGCGGGCCACACGCCTGTCGTATTCCTTCCAGTTGATGATCTCTCCTTTATACTCGATAACCTTAGCGCCTTTGGGAATGGATTTATCAGTGAACAGGCCCTTACCCGCTCCAGGCAACTGTGATTCCTTTACAATTAGTGTCATAGGGCGCAAAAATACTATTTACTTACGATCCATCATTATATGTTGATAGATTTTTATTGTAAGATTTCACAAATCCTTACCTTTACTTTAACAAATTTTCCGATGCTCAATTTTCTGGTCCCCCGTTTTATAAAAAATCTGGATAAGCGATTACTCCTCAACCATCCCTTGTTATGGATCAGCAAGTTTCATTATGTATGCTACTTTACGCTGATCCTGTGGATCATCACGGGCCTGATCGCCTGCGTCATTCCGCTGAACCTGGCCGACCTTGTGGATACGGGATTGTATTATGCATTCTTTACTGTGATCGCTGTGATATTGCTCAGTGTATGGATCTACCGCAATGCGATCTTTAACATTGAGCGTAATTATGGCAACAGAAGCATACTGGATGAATACAAACTATTCTTTATTTATTTATTCAGCGTCTTCCTGTTCTTTTCCTACTCTTATCCCTTCACCTACATTTATAATTTCCGCGTTGCCCATGCGGTTAGTGATGAGGAGCTGGCCAATGACCTGAATATACTTGACCTCGGCGATCCTTTTTTTGTGAGGAACTATTACGATTACACTGAAGTACTGGTTAAAACTGATTCTGTTAACGGCTATTCCAATTCCGTTTATGAATACGACATTAACCAATACAAGGCCTGGGGGAAATTCATTCCATGGCAATTCGTAAATGATTCTTCCACTCTTCCCGGGCTCATGCATGAAGCCAGGCTCCGGCGCAGGTTTGAAAGTGTGCGCTTAAGTGATGATGCCTGCCTGCAGGTGATCAGCGCTTATATTTCGGTAATGAAAAAATACGGGCTGGACTTTGACTATTATCCCAAAACCATTCTCAGCCGTTACCGTGAATTGTGCAAGTCGCGCATGAGCACGAATTACAACAATAATTACTTTTACGACTACCATAACGGGGATCATTTCTACCGCATGGAATCGATTACCCGAAATCTTGTGAACGCGAAGTTTGAAACCCTGTTCATTCTGAAGGATGAGTTCAATATCCCCATGTTCTACTTTATATTCTACACCTGCGTATTTTTCATGATGTTCAGGAATGTAAACTGGAAGCAGTTTCTCATTACTGTTATTACCATGATCATTCTTCCCATACTCTTATTTATTTTCGGGCAGTTTCTAAGTTCTTCTATTCGCAGCGATTATTTCTTTTTTGATATTGTCCTTCTTATTTACCTGTATTGCCTGGGCACGACTATTTATTTTGCCATAAACGGCAAAAAATTTTCCGCTTTTATAAGTATCTGCATGCAGTTGGCCAATGTGCTCACACCGGTGATCTTCCTGATGATGATCGAAATCCTGAAGAGCCAGACCAATGTGTTTAACCTGGACTATGATTATTACAGTGAGTACAATAAACAGGCGGGCTCCGGAGATCCCGGTTACAACTTAAGTATTCAAAGTCTTTACAGCAATTATTATTATGCTCAATACAAGTGGTGGATGTGGGCCTCCACAATTTTTGGAATTGTATTTTATGTGCTTGCCTTTATGCCTTTTATGAAAGAACAGTTTGTAAAAATGAAGGCGATGCCGGCGAACAGGTAGCTGGATTAGTTAGTGATTAGTGGTTAGAACGTATTTGTAATTCGTAATGAAGAATGAAAGGATATCCGTTCAATCCGATACAGGAATTTAAAACTCAACATAAATAATGAACTTAAAAGCAAATGTTTTTCTAACTCCATTGATCCTTACAATTTTATTACTCGTAGCCGGCAATTCCGAAGCGCAGGAAAAAGAATACCCCGACGGACATGGAAAAACAGTAAAATTACCAGGTGGTGATATTTCATTTGCCGATGCCGTGGTAAGCTACAAAGCCGGAAACCCCGCGCCTATCAAGGAAAATTCAGATCCAAAGGATGCGGTAGGGATCCCCGATTTTAACGCGGAAAAGGTAAGCGGTTTTGTTTCCCTTGGAATTGGCGGGGAGCTCGTACTCCAGTTCACAGATAACGCACTCATCAATATCGATGGACCTGACCTTTATGTTTTTGAAATGGGCAAGTACGTGGAGGAAACTTTTTTGTTCGTTTCAAAAGATAATAGAAAATGGATCGGAGTAGGAAAGATCAGTGGCGGCAATGCTTTGGTTGATATCGGCGATTCGACCAAACCAGGTGAGATCTTCCGGTACATCAAGCTGATCGATGCGAAAAGTACTTCCAAAGTCAATGACAAAATGTGGCCTGGCGCTGATATTGACGCCGTAGCCGCTATCGGTTCAGCAAAGCAGATCTCTCTTAATGCAACAACTTTGTTCAATGTAAATAAGGCAATTTTAAAGCCTGAGGCAAAAAAGGATCTTGATAAGATCGCGGATGAAGTAAACCTCAATCCGAATTACAGTCTCGTGATCGACGGTGATTGCGACAGCACCGGAAACAGGGCGCTAAACGAAAAATTGTCAAAAGACAGGGCCGCTGCGGTAAAGACGTACTTTCTCACGAAACTCAAGAACAAGAATACTAAAATAAATACTAACGGCTATTCCGATCAATATCCTATCGCGCCGAATTCTAATCCGCAGGGTCGGGAAAAGAACAGGAGGGTTGAAGTGTACCTGGTGCCGGAGAAGAAGAAATAGTCAGTTAACCGGAATTACCAATTTAACTGGGTGAATTTCTGCACTTTCTTCAAAAAATGTAAAGTAACAATATTTCCCTTGAATATGCCCGAAGTTGTTGGCTTGTAGCCGGGAACGGCCCTCAATTTTTTTCTTTTAGCCAGGGTTGAAGGCAGGTGAGCATAATAATAAGCATGCGCCCTCAGCACGGCCATAAAGTGAGAAGGCTCTCCTTCCGATAAAAATTTAAAGGCGGCAACTCCATCAAGTACCATCCGGTAAACGATTTTGATCCAGAGGTAATGTGGTGAATGATTCTTGGTAAAGGTCACCAGGTTATTCCGGAAATTAAGATAGGTTTTCCGCGGACTGATCTTGTTCAGGGTTCCTCCTCCCACATGATAAATAACCGAAGCGGGCTGAACATATATTTTATGTCCGAGGTTCTTCATTCTCCAGCAAAGATCGATCTCTTCCATGTGTGCGAAGTAATCCTCGTCAAAGCCTTCCATTTCATGATATACTTCTGATCGAACGACCATACAGGCCCCTGTGGCCCAGAATACTTCCCGGGCGTCGTTGTACTGGCCCTTATCCTTTTCAATTGAGCTAAAGATCCTGCCCCTGCAAAAAGGATATCCATATTTGTCCAGGTAGCCGCCGCTCGCTCCTGCATACTCAAAAGAAGCTTTGTCATGGTACGCCAATATTTTGGGCTGACAGGCTGCAATGCTTTTATCCGCTTCCATAAGGGATAACAATGGCGCTATCCAGTTCGGGCTAACCTCAACATCGGAATTCAAGAGGATATAATATTCAGCGCTTACCTTTTTCAGGGAATCATTATAGCCTTTGGCAAATCCTCCATTCGCATTATTCAGGATCAATTGTACACTAGGGAATTTTTCTTTCAGGAAAGAAACAGAATCGTCGGTAGAAAGATTGTCGGCAATAATAACAGCAGCCTCAGGAGAATGTTGAATAACAGAAGGAAGAAATTTTTCCAGGTAATGCTTCCCGTTCCAGTTTAAAATAACTACAGCTGTTTTATGCTCGGACATAATTTTATCTCGGGTTGGAGAAAAGGTCGTCTGCTCCCGAACCAAAGGTATTATTTTTGGGCTTCTCATTATCCAGGTTCATGTCCTGGTTAGTTCTCTGCTTCAGCTTCATTTGCCAGCGCGCTTCTTTAACCTCGCCGCGCACATCGGAATGAAGGAGCTTGTAGCTGTTTCCGTCAAGATCGCGGTTATAGAATATGAATCTCTTATTGGTCTGTATCTGTTCCGTTACGGGATCTTTGATCCTGTAATATTGCCAGATCTCATAAGGGTAGGATCCTGGCTCACTCGCCACCTGCTGTCTCGAATCCGGCGCCCCATATTGAAGGTAAACCCTTCCCCTGTCGGAATAATAACCTTTTACTTTTCCAATAGCGAAGGTCTTGTTAACGGTTTTAACCTGTTCATTGTATGCCTGGAAGTCTTTTTCGGGGTTCTTGTCATTCCTGTTCTTCCAGAAAGCATAAAGGTATTGCTGCATTAATTTCACATCCGCATTTTTGATCTGGTTGCTTTGCCATTCGCGCTCGGTTCCCGATGAGATGGGCCAAAGACAGGCAATAAATTGTTTCAATGAATCCTTATCCCTGTATTTGCTGATGAATGTAGTATTCGGATCGATAGTGGCAATATTCGCAAGCTCGATCTTCGCTTCCTTGTTCCTTCGCTGGAAATTCATTTTTTTCTCAGCAAGCGGATTATTGCTTCCATCCCTTACTTCTATTACCAGGTTATAATTTCCCGTAGTCAGCGTTTTAATATCAAACTGGCTCATCAGGATATTTACCTTAGCTGAAGTTTGCTTGGAGAATGCATGAAAGCCTTCGATCTTTTCTTTTGTATCCGCTGCCTCAATAAAGTAAACAAAGGCGAATTTCTTATCAGTTCCCAATACCTGGTCAGTATTATAGGTCTCTGAATAAAAAGCCAGCTTTGTCATGTCATCGGGATAATAATTTACCCCGTAAGGAACCAGGTCATAGCCGCTTTTAGTGAGGGAGCTTGGCGTTGCAGATTTGGCAAAAGATTCCACGAGTTCAATATCCGAAATGTGGATCTTGTCCTTTTCCACATTTACTTCGATCACATCATTAGAGGTGAATTTATTTTTTTCCGGAGAATTGTTATCCTGTATGCTGATCTCGTAATCATATTTGCCATTCGGCAATTGAAAACGCTGCTGGTCGATGAAGTTGGGCTTTACTGACGAATCCGCTATTTCCGGACCGAGCAGGTTATAGGACTTGGTCTTGATAACTTCATTATCCTTTTTGAACGTCATGGTAACCATAACGGAGCCCTGGAATTTTCCCTTTTCCTTTTTTAAAACAACCGAGTTACCGCTAATGGTCAGGTAGGTCTCAACATAGGGACCTTTATCAGGGGTAGAGAAGATACTATAGGAAAAATATGCTTTTACATTTCCCCCGAAAACCGCAAAGCAATTCAATAGAATGGCCAGGCTAATTATTTTTCGTGTGCTCATGTGGTAATGGATTTAATATCAGGCAGGGATGTAAGACAAATTTACATATTTTTTTTTATTTTTTTAAATTTTACTTTCAGAATAAAAAAAAATACTATTTTTGCCCCGGAGAAATGGCAGAGCGGTCGAATGCGGCAGTCTTGAAAACTGTTGAAGGTAACACTTCCGGGGGTTCGAATCCCTCTTTCTCCGCTTAACCGATCTGTTCAGGATTCTTCATCTACATCTTCTTTGTAGTTAAAAATCAAAAAACATTCTTTAACATAAGTACCAATCACCCCGTATTTTCAATATTAACCAACCTGAAAAACATGTTTCACGTATTAGACCTTAACGCTAAGCTCTTACCGGAGTTGAAAGAAATCGCGCGTAAATTTGACATAAAGGCTGAGGGCCTTAAGAAACAAGACCTGATCCAGCAGATCATTGAAGCACAAACTGCGCAACCCGAACTTGCCGCATCAGTTAAAAAAGATCACCCGGAGTCAGGAGAGCCTGTTGCCGAATCAAAAACGGGAAAGCGTCCGAGGAAAGTAAAGCTGGAGCCCTTGAATGAAGAAGTTACAAAAAGTAAAATTGAAACAGCCGAGGTCCACCATCACCATGAGGAGCCTGCTCTTATTCACGAGGAAAAAAAGGAAGAACCTGCAAAAGAGCACAGCTCAAATCCCGAAGCCGAAACCACAAACGAACAGACAAGCAATGAGGAGCAGGGCGAGAGAGGACATAAGAATGATTTTAACAGAAATAAGCAACCTTATAATAATCCCAATAAGAACCGCGAGGACTGGCAGTATAATTTTGATGGGATCGTATTAGCGGAAGGCGTGCTGGAGATCATGCAGGATGGATACGGCTTCCTTCGCTCTTCCGATTACAATTACCTGAATTCGCCCGACGATGTGTATGTGTCCCAGTCGCAGATCAAATTATTCGGACTGAAAACCGGCGACACGGTTACCGGTAGCATCCGTCCGCCAAAAGAGGGCGAAAAATATTTTCCTTTAATTAAAGTAGAAAAGATCAACGGACGTGAGCCTGCATGGGTGCGCGACCGTGTTCCTTTTGATTTCTTAACGCCGCTCTTCCCGAATGAAAAATTAAAGCTCACCGGACATCCGCAGCAAACACTTTCCACGCGTATCATGGATCTCTTTTGTCCGATCGGAAAAGGACAACGCGGTTTGATCGTGGCACAGCCAAAAACAGGTAAAACGGTATTGCTGAAAGAAGTGGCCAATGCTATTTCCTATAATCATCCCGAAGTTTACCTTATCATTTTGCTTATTGACGAGCGTCCTGAAGAGGTAACCGATATGGCCCGGAGCGTGCGCGCCGAAGTGGTTTCATCGACCTTTGATGAGCCTGCTGAAAAACATGTAAAGATCGCGAACATTGTATTGGAAAAGGCAAAACGTCTTGTAGAATGCGGACATGACGTTGTGATCCTGCTGGATTCCATAACACGCCTGGCCCGCGCTTACAATACAGTGTCTCCTGCCTCAGGTAAAGTGCTTACGGGCGGTGTGGATGCAAACGCATTACATAAGCCAAAGCGCTTTTTCGGAGCTGCGCGTAAAATTGAGGATGGAGGATCATTGACCATTCTTGCAACCGCACTGATCGAGACCGGCTCAAAAATGGACGAGGTGATCTTTGAAGAATTTAAGGGTACGGGAAATATGGAAATGCAGCTTGACCGTAAACTGTCGAATAAGCGGATCTATCCTGCTATTGACCTGAATGCTTCTTCCACGCGCCGCGATGATCTTCTTATTGAGCAAAGCGCCCTGCAGCGGATCTGGGTATTGCGTAATCACCTGAGCGATATGACCCCGGTTGAAGCAATGGAGTTCCTGAGAAGCAGGATCAAGAATACCCAAACCAATGAAGAGTTCCTCATCAGCATGAACGGGTAATTGATGAAAAACAAACTGCTTTTATTCTCGCTGATCTATTCAGGATTTGTAATTGTGTTCA
>JBJMLS010000295.1:0-17549 GCA_045805185.1 Bacteroidia bacterium
GAAAAGCGAAGGTTTAATTTTTTAACACCAGAGGCCGGAGGCGCAGAGATTAATTGGGAACATGTATAATTCTAAGATACATCGGAAGTTCCATCTGAGCCGAACATTATAAGAAACAAATGGAGGAGCATTCCGGCTCCGGCAAAGCCTAACATCTGCTCTAAAAAAATTTATGTTTTGCCCCGCCGGGGCAATTTAAACTTCTTAAATATTCTAATAATGTTTGGTCCCTACGGGACCTTTTTACATTTCCAGACGTGATAATTTTTCTGTATCCGCGGTTCCCGAAATTTCGGAATCTGCGCGACATGCTGAAAGCGAAGGTTTAGTTTTTAACACCAGAGGCCCGGAGGCGCAGAGATTTTTAAGGGAACAGAATTTCGCAGAGAGATTAATTGAGAATACAATAATTTTAAGGCACATTCCGGGCTCCAGCGGAGCCGAACATTTAAAAAAATAATAACTTGCCCCGCCGGGACTTTTGGATTATTTTGAAACGCGATATTCCTCTGCGCTCCCTGCGTCTGTGCGCCCCCTATTCCTGGGAAAATAAAAATTCGACTTAGGCATGAATACACACGAAGTATACAGTTTTAAAAATATCATAATACCTCTGCGCTCCCTGCGTCTCTGCGCGACACCTATTCCTGGGAAATAAAAATTTGGCTTAGGTATAAATACCCACGAAGTATACAGTTTTAAAAATATCATAATTACCCTGGGCTCCCTGCGTCTCTGCGCGACACTTATTCCTGGGAAATAAAAATTTGGCTTAGGTATAAATACCCACGAAGTATACAGTCTTAAAAATATCATAATACCTCTGCGCTCCCTGCGTCTCTGCGCGACACTTTGCACGATACCTCTGCGCCTTTTGCGTCTCTCCCCGACACTTCGTATATTTGCGCCCATGTTTCATTTCTTACTCCGCACCATTCCCCGTCCTATCCTGATCACCCTGAGCTTGTGGTTCAGCAAGATCGCCCCCATTATTTACAAAGGCGACAGGTACACCGATCCCATCAGCGGCAAATCCTACAGGAAATTTCTACCTTATGGCTATTCAGGAAGAGCAAAGCGCAAGAATGTACTTTGTCCCGGCAGCCTGAGCCTGGAGCGCCACCGACTGTTGTGGTTGTATTTACAGAACAAAACCAACTTTTTTACCGCTCCCTTAAAAATGCTGCACATTGCGCCGGAACAATGTTTCTACAAATTGTTCCGCGCACAAAAAAATTTAGACTATACAACCGCCGATCTGAATTCACCCATTGCCGATGTAAAAATGGACCTGCACCATACGCCTTTTCCTGATAATACTTTTGATGTGATATTTTGCAATCACGTACTCGAGCATGTGGAAGACGATGCGCAATGCATGCGTGAGCTTTATCGCATTATGAAACCGGGCGGCTGGGGAATATTCCAGGTGCCGCAGGACACAACAAGGGAAAAGACCTATGAGGATAAAAGCATTGTAACACCGGAGGACCGTGAGATCCATTTCTGGCAGAAAGATCACGTCCGCCTGTTCGGACTCGATTACAAGGATCGCCTGGCAGCGGCGGGGTTCAATGTTACAGTGGATGACTATGTGAAGAGCTTTACACCCGAAGAGATCGATCGCTATCGTCTACCAGCAGGGGAATTGCTTTACGTCTGCAGAAAAAATTAATTTACAGCAGAGGACCGGAGAGTTTGTTAACTGATTCCGTGGAAATATTTCCTGTGGTTCTTCTTCAAAAAACTGAAATAAATCAATTCTGACTCATCCTGAGGACTTTCAATGCAACGGGTTTGCAATGTATAGAGGATTAAACCTTCAGCATTCTCAATTATTCTTGCGCCTCCGGGCCTCTGGTGTAAAAAATCTCATTCGATCTTAACCACCTGCCCGTCATACTCCACTACATCACCCGGCCTGAGCTTTGCCCTGTACCTGGTTTCCACCACGCCGTTCAGTTTTATGAGTCCTTCATCCACCAGTATCTTTCCTTCTCCCCCGCTGTTCATCCAGCGTTTTATTTTGATCAGCTGCAACAACTGGATATATTCCGTGCTTAACTTAAAAGTTTCCATTTGATAAAAGTACAAAATTACAGGCTCTTAATGTTGCAGGATCATATCCGAATGTTTTCTGTACGCTTTGAGTTTTTCCTCTGTTTGATGATCCAGGCGTGCCACCTGCTCTATTCTGTAGTTGATGTATCCCCGTTCGTGCGCCTCAAGTAATTCATCGTAAGGACCGCGTTGGGAGATCAGCTTTACGAATAGAGGCGCTGTTTCAATTGCAACGAAAAGTAATACGAGAAAGATATTGGCTAGGTTCATTGCGCCGCTTTCAGAACTAAGAACGGATAAAGCATCTATTCTTGCGGCAAGGCCATCGTAACGATCGATCGCCGGCTTTTGCCTTAGGAATTCACTGTTCCGGGATTGATCCAACATGGCAATCTGTTTTTCATAAGTATCAATTCCGGACTGCGTACGCGCCCTTGTCCTGTCGAGCTCTTTTTGGGCCTCATCCAACTGAAGCTCTTTTTTCTTCGCGTTTGATCCGATGCCGGCAAGTCCGGTAGTGGCCGATGTTTTCATCCCGAAGCGCTCTGCATCGTATTCTCTCTGCAGCTTGTCGCGAAAAATTTCTTTTGCCTTCAGCTCATCTTTTAACACAGCTATTTTCCTTTCGCGCTCTTTAATTTCCGGAAAGCTCTCTCTTATTGCCGTTTTTGCCTTTGTTGCTTCAGCAGTTCTTTTTTCGTCCAGCTTCCGGTCGATCTCCTTTTCAAATATTTTCAGTTCCAATGGTTTTGAAATAACAAGAGCAAGGATCACTGCCATTACCAGGCGTGGAACAGCAATGCTGAACTCTTTCCAAAAGCTTTTTCCTTTTCTCATGCTGGAGACAATAAAGCGGTCGAGGTTAAAGATCATAGCGCCCCAAACCAGGGAAAACCCAGCCGCTATCCAGGCAGAATCGAACACTACATATAATGCGTAACCCGCAGAGAGCGCCGCAAATATTCCGGTAAAGAATACTGTAGCTCCGATCCCTCCATACTTACCCGTTTCCGTCGGACAACGCTTCAACAGCAGCTGGCTTGCACCGGAACAAAAAAGGAAGAACTTTTTGAATTGTTTCATGATAAAGCATTTTTAAAAATAAACAGCCTGCAAGCACGCAGACTGTCCAATTGAAATTGTAACAAATTGCCCATCTTCAACTAATGTAATCATTGAAACGGGAGGTGTTATTTATATGAGCGTAGCTCCAAAACAATACAGTTTATTTTTTTACCCGGCATTTTGCTCCACCCTGGAACAGCGTAAGCGCCTTCACATTTTCATCTTTGAGAACTCAAACTGTCAACCACTCTTCATTCCCTCCAAAGAAACCCTGCAAGAAAACCCGGTAAAAACATTCTCATTAACAATGATTACTTGTTTCCCTTTGATCCTTTATTTTCCTTGGTTTCGATCTGGATCCCGTTCTTACCGATATTTATATTTGCATCCTTTGATTTAATATTGATGCCATTCTCATCCACTTTTACATTGGCATCTTTATCATTGATATTGATCGGGGGAACAGGAGCATTGGGACCAGCAGGAGGAACTGGAATTCCATATTCATCCTCGTTATTGGTTTCCAATCCTTCACAATCGATGCATTCTAATCCCAGGCTTGTCATTTTCCACCGGCGTCCCACCATATCTCCGTCATAAGTGTTGGTCACATTATCAATCCCGTAAATGAAACCTGCAAGACTCTTATCCAGGTAGATCACCTTTCCAACCGGAACTTTCAACAGAACTTCCACGTCCTGGTTGCGCCATTTCTCAGCAAGAGCGATTGAAAAATAATTATTAAAAGTTAACAGGGAGTCCGACTGGAACAATTGATAGTCAATTGTACGCGCCCTGTCATAAGCGCTTTTCCTGTCGGTGCCGCTGGAGGACTTAATAATATAGAGCTCAAAGTTGTTTGTTTCCGATTCAACGATATTCATGGTTGGAAAACCAACGAAGACCTTTTTATTTCCTTTTTCGGTGATCATCCAATCGTTGGAACGGTTGCTGATCCGGAAGTGACGACGGTGACCCGTTCCGTAATAGGTGTAATTATCGTTGAAGCCTTCTATCCTGTCCTTTTCATTCAGCTTAAGAATAAGCGTATCACCTACAGGCTGAAGATTAAAAGCTGTTCTTGATCTTCCATCTTCCGCAAATTCCCGTCCTACGCTGAAACCAACAGATATACTGATGAGTATCCCGATGAGCCAGAGTATTCCGGCGCTCATATTTAACCAGCGATTATGATACTTGATGCGGAACAGCATTTTAACTCCTTTATACATGATCATAAGGGCAGGAACACCGATCAGCAATATGGCTCCTAAAACCATCCAGGCCTGCTGACCTTCACTTGTGAATATTCCGGAAATGATCTCCCCTGCATTTGTTCCGTCGATTGTAGTGATCCCAAACAGGCTGCCCACCAGCGCAATCATAAGAACGATGGCGAAGAGAATGAAGAACACACCGAACACGCGTCCGAGGATCCGGAACAACCCGCCGAAGATATCTCTCATGAAATCGAGAAATTTATCGCTGTTTGCTTTTGCACGGTGAACAGTACCTTCCACTTCCTCCTGCACCGTTTTACTGATGTTGTTAATATCCACTTTTTCCCCGCGCATTTCCAGCTTTTCGGCGGTTGTTTTTGCCTCAGGCATAATGATCCAGAGAATAATGTACAACAGGAAACCTGTTCCGAATCCGAAGAACATGATCACCAGGGCAAGGCGGATCCAAAGCGGATCAAAATTGAAGTAGTTCGCTATACCTGAGCAAACGCCTCCAAGTATCTTTCCGTCCGGATCGCGGAAAACCCTGCGGCGGCGCTTCTTTCCTGCTTCGGATGTTGACGCTGTTTCTGTTCTATCAGAAGCAGTATGTTCGGTATCCCCGGCAAAATCTTCCGGCTTACCCAATATAGCGATCACATTATCCACATCGGCCATGATCACTACTTGTTTTACTGCATTCGTTTTTTCCTTAAGCAACTCCGCTATGCGGGCTTCAATATCAGCCATGATCTCATCACGACCCTCGGCGGTGCTGAAATACCCTCGTATGGTAGAAAGGTACTTACTCAACTTTTCATACGCGTCCTCTTCAATATGAAAGATGATACCACTTATATTTATTGTTACTGTCTTATTCATTTTTATTGAGTTGAAATGTTATTATTTTTTTAATAAGGAATTAAGGTTTGGAATGGATAATTGTTTTGTTCACGGCATCTACCAGCTCGAACCAGGATACCTGCAGATCCTTGAGGAACTGCTCTCCTATTTCGGTCAGGCGGTAATATTTCCGCGGCGGCCCTGATGTCGACTCTTCCCATCGGTAGGTAAGCAGTCCCATGTTCTTTAAGCGCGTCAGCAATGGATAAAGCGTACCTTCCACTACTACCAGCTTTGTTTCCTTCAGTTTATCGATGATCTCGGTTGGATAGGCGTCCCCGTTCGATAAGATCGAAAGAATACAAAGTTCGAGCACTCCTTTGCGCATTTGCGCTTTTGTGTTCTCTGTATTCATTGATTAATATACTTTAAAGTTTAATACTACGCTGTTTGCTGCATTTGCCTTTAGCTCACTGAAGCATAAAGCTGAAAATTGTTTTTCAATGGCCGATTTTAATTCATTGTTCAAAGTAACTGCGACCACATGGTTCACTTCCCCGCTTTCATTAACGGTGAAAATGACCCTCACTTTTTCGCTGTAACCCGACTTTTTCAAACTCTCGGGCAAAGTGATTTTTGAGCTGATGGTTTTTCCGGCATCAGCGCCGGCAGGAATTGCTGCGGTCATTATTCCTGTGCTCATAAATGCCGCTAAAGCAACCAGAGCGATTTTTCTTTTTAAGGTTTTCATCTGTTTATTTTTTATTTTAAGTAAAAGGTTATATCAGTTATTCTGCGATACAAAGATACATTCATTTTTTAGTACTATGCAACACATAATACTATGCTTTCTTTAAAATTATCATTAACGTATTGATTTACAGGTAAATTAATTTCTAATTATTTTAATAGGACTATAAACTTATCCGAAAAATATCCATTTTGGAATTGTATATTTGTCTTTTCTATACCTTCTTAATGAACATATCTTCGCAGTTCCAGGAACTTTTTACAGCAAACGGACTTCTTCAATTACTGGTTCTCTCACTTTTAGAGATTGTGCTCGGTGTAGATAACCTGATCTTTATTTCATTAACCGCGGCGAAGATCCACGACAAAAAACAAAGGGGACGCGCCAGGCTCACCGGTCTGGCTTTCGCACTGATCATACGCGGAGGAATGCTTTTTTCCATCTCATGGCTCGCCAGCGCCAGCGCCCCGCTTTTTTATATTGGAACCCTGGGCATATCCCTGGGAAACCTCGTGATGCTGGCCGGAGGTGTTTTCTTATTGTACAAGACCATTGTTGAGATAAAAGAGAAAATATATCACGAGGAAGACGAGGCGCAGGTTCAGGCCGAGAGCATCAGCATGCGATCCGCTATTATGCAGATCATCCTCATTGACTTTGTTTTTTCTTTCGATTCCATCCTGGCCGCGATCAAAGTAGCGCAGAAAACAGTTGAAACCCACGCCAATTGTCCTTGTGAGGTCGCTCAGGCCGCGAATGCTGCAGGAACTCACGCTTCACAATCCAACATAGTGATCATGGTTGGCGGCGTTCTGATCTCTATGCTCATCATGCTCATGTTCTCCGAAGGCGTTAGTAAATTTATTAACCAGTATCCGACAATTAAAATGCTCGCTCTGGCATTTCTACTGATCATCGGTACTTCATTGGTGCTGGATTGCTTTCACATTGAAATTCCCAAGCCTTTCCTCTACTCTGCTCTTGGATTCGGGATCTTTTTTGAAAGTCTCAATATATTTGAAAAGAAAATGCGAAAAAAACGCAACCGCTTGAAACAGGAATCTGAAATTTCCCATAAAGGAAAAGATAAAGGTCATGAGCTCTGATAAAAAAATCCCGGTCAGTAAATAACCGGGATTTTTTATGAAGAGGGAGTTCCGCTCTATTTTAATTTATCCTTAAACACTTTTTTAAACTTGTCCACCTTAGGCTGGATCACAAACTGGCAATAGGGCTCGGTCCCGTTCAGGTTGAAATAATCCTGGTGATAGTTCTCGGCTGGGTAAAAATTAGTGAATGCGGTTATTTCAGTAACGATGGGCTTATCAAAAGCGCCCGAAGCGTCCAGCTTCTTTTTGTATTCCTCGGCCAGCTTTTTTTGCTCTTCGTTATGATAAAATACAGCTGAACGGTATTGCGTTCCATGATCATTTCCCTGGCTGTTCAAAGTCGTCGGATCATGCGTCTTCCAGAATACTTCAAGCAGTTCCTCAAAACTGATCACTGAAGGATCGTAGGTGATCTGGCAAACTTCAGCATGACCCGTGGTTCCCATACAGACCTCTTTATACGAGGGGTTTTTCACAAATCCACCACTGTACCCGCTCACTACTTTTTCAACGCCTTTCAGATCCTGGAACACTGCTTCCACGCACCAGAAGCAGCCGGAACCGAAAGTTGCGGTTTCTTTTAAATTACCTGTGTCTTTAGCTTTAGCCGCTGCAGGATTTTCCATAGCTTGTAAATTTTGAAGGTTATCATTTTCCGTACGCGCCTCGCAGGAAGTAAAAAAAATAGCTGCAACAATTGTCACAGCTAACTGGTTTAAATTTATAGCTTTCATGATCGTTTGTTTAATCTTTAGACGAGTAAGCCAAACCATCCTTACACGCAAATCAGTTCTTTTTTGTTTTTCCCGGCTTTTCCTTACCTGTAAACTCAAAATATTTTTTAGGCTTATCATTTTTCGTCAGTTTGATCGAGCCTTCCATTTCATAGTTATCTATTTTAATGGAAACATAAACAGTTTCGTCCAGTTTATTTGTTGATGAAACCTCCACTTCATAATATTTCTTTTCAACATCCTCATCCATATAGGTGGAATCCTTCTTCAAATCATACTTCATCCATGTAAATTCCATTTTTTCATTAATAAAGTTACTGAACATTTTTCCGTCTTTAAACTCGATCTCATCTTCGATCGGTTTTTTTGTACCGGGCTTACCGTCACGGAATTCAGTAACCTGGGTAATAAATATTTTTTTATGAAGGGGGTCCTTATCTCCTTTGAATGCCAGGGTACCCACGATCAGGCTCAGCACAAGAGCTGCACGACTTACTAATTTTACGGATTTCATTTTTCTGTCTTCTTTAAAGTTTTCGAATTTAGCCATTATTAATCTGTTTTTCATGTCATTTTTATTAACAGTTTTCAAAATTTGAGCATCCAAATACCAAGCCAGCCTTTTTGTACCTTTGAAGCATGAACATTCCTTTAGCAGAGCGATTACGTCCGGTAACACTTGATGATTACGTGGGACAGGAGCATCTCGTCGGGAAAGGAAAAGTATTACGAAACGCGATCGACAGCGGTTTGCTGCCTTCGCTCCTCCTTTGGGGACCGCCGGGCGTGGGTAAAACTACACTCGCATCCATTATTGCGAACCATTTTAAAAGACCCTTTTACACCCTGAGCGCCATCAATTCAGGAGTGAAAGACGTGCGCGATGTTATAGATAAGGCGAAAGGGCAAAGCTTCTTCGGCGAGAACAAACCCATACTCTTCATTGATGAGATCCACCGCTTCAGTAAATCGCAGCAGGACTCCCTCCTGAACGCGGTTGAAAAAGGCATCATCACCCTGATCGGCGCAACTACTGAGAACCCTTCCTTTGAAGTGATCCCTGCGCTGCTGAGCCGCTGTCAGGTATATGTGCTGAAGCCTTTTGGCAAAGCGGAACTGGAAGATATGCTGAAAAAAGCAATTGAAAAAGATCCCGAACTAAAACGAAAAAAAATTCACCTGAAGGAAACGGAAGCCCTGATCCGGATCTCGGGAGGAGATGGACGGAAATTATTGAATGCATTAGAACTGGTAGTGAATGCAGTGCAGGAAAATGAAGTAACGGTCACCAATGAGCTGGTTACTTCCCTGATCCAGCAAAACCTTGCTTTTTATGATAAGAGCGGGGAACAGCATTACGATATTATTTCCGCTTTTATCAAATCTATTCGCGGAAGCGATCCTAACGCAGCTGTATACTGGCTGGCCCGGATGATCGAAGGCGGTGAGGATCTCCTTTTTATTGCCCGACGCTTGCTCATACTTGCAAGCGAAGACATTGGCAATGCCAATCCCACGGCATTAGTGATGGCCAATAATTGCTTCCAGGCAGTTAACGTGATTGGTTATCCCGAATCACGCATCATACTTTCCCAATGCGTTACTTACCTTGCTTCTTCTCAAAAAAGTAATGCTTCTTATATGGCAATAAATCTTGCGCAGGAAGAAGTTCGTAAATCAGGAGATCAGCCAGTGCCTTTACACCTGAGAAATGCGCCCACAAAGCTGATGAAAGAGCTCGGCTATGGAAATGAATACCAGTACTCGCATGACTACGATGGGAATTACAGCAGCCAGGAATTCTTACCTGAGAAATTAAGCGGTACATTATTTTATGATCCGGGAAGAAACCCAAGAGAAAATGAGCTAAGGAATTACCTGAAACTGGTATGGAAGGAAAAGTACAGGTATTGATTATTCTTCCGAGAAATCCGGAACATAAATGAACAGGTGCGCAAGAGCCATAATAACTGCTCCAAGGCTTTGCTCCACTACCTGCCAGATGCAATCGGTAAGCATATACGTGAGACTATGGCGCATGCTGAAAGAGATGCCGAGAACAGTAGTGACCACAAATAATAAAAATCCAACAGAAACACCGGTAAGCAAAGCTTTCAAAAATAAATTACGGCTGACCTTGTTCCACATTTTCAGGTTAAAGACCTTATAAACGACAAAAGAGATCGCCAGGTAGGTAATAGCCGCAAAGACCAGGAACAAGCTATGGGAATAAGTGATCCGGGAAAGATCGGTTAACACAATGCCGTGCCAGAAATAAAAGGCGGAATACATTAAAACTGCTCCGAGGATCCAGGATATGAAAAAACGTAAAGTATACATGGGTATCTACACTGCAAATTTAGTCATAAAATTAGCCATTGTCAAGACATCCATCGGTGATAACAACCCGTTCATAGACTTTCCGGTTCATAAATAATTCAATATATTTGTGAAAATCAAATCATTCTGAAAAATGCAAAAAGTCCTTAAAACAGCGTTTCTGGCGGTAATGGCGCTTTTTGCAGTTATTTCCTGTAAAAAGGAAAGAACATTCTGGGATGCGGACCTTGTCGCTCCTATTGCTTCAAGTTCACTTAGTCTGTCCAACCTCTTTCCGGATACAATCCTCCAAACCAATGCCGATAGCTCCATTTCAATCGCTTTTAACACTGATCTTTTTAATTTTGCCGTTGATTCCGTATTGCAATTACCCGACACAAGCATTTCAAACAGAACGGCTCTCTGGCCTTTTCCCTTTGGATATGCCACCTATTCCCCGGGTTCGGTATTTTCACTGAGCAATAACCAGGCTACCGGGGATGAATCAAATTTTGATGTTCCGAATGGAGTTCTTCTTAAAAACGCGATAGTCAGAAGCGGAAAAATAAAAGTCGGGGCCACGAGCTCTTTACGCCAGCCGACAATTTTTAAGTGTACAGTTCCTTCTGCCAAACTCAACGGGGTTTCATTGGTGTTCACTCTTCCGCTTCCGGCAGGTACCCAGTCCAATCCTTCTTATCACGATACAATTATTGACGTCAGCAATTACGACATTAACCTTACGGGAATACTGGGGAATAAATCGAATACCGTTATCCAGAAGCTCGAATTGCAGATCCCACTGACCTCCGCAGCGGATACCATTAAATATAAGGATTCGATCATTTCCACGATCACTTTCATTGATCTTATTCCTCAATTTGGCTTGGGGTATTTCGGATCGCAAAATATCAGTGTAGGACCAGATACAACAGTATTTGATATTTTTCATAAAATTAAAGCCGGAAACCTGAATCTGAACAATGCCACTTTTAAACTGAATGTGATCAATGAGTTCGGAATCGATATGAAAGCAAAGATCAGCTCCGTAAAGTCCATCAACAGTAGTAATAACAATTCAGTTACCCTTACAGGATCACCGATTACAAATTCCTTCAACCTGAACCGGGCAAGCAGGAGCGGAAATCCCGCCGTGAATCCGGTCATTACTCCGGCAATTAAAATTTTGACGCTTAACGGTCAAAACTCCAATATTGTGCAATTCATCAATAATCTTCCCGATAAGATCGGTTACGCCCTCACGGCACAACTGAATCCGCTCGGGAATATTTCTGGTGCAAATGACTTCGCTTTTTATGGAACAAGTCTCCGCGCGAATATGGATGTGGATATCCCGCTCAATTTTTCCGCTTCCAATATAACCCTGAAGGATACGGTTACCGTTGATTTTAGCGCGATACCTCAATCTACCGATAATATCAATTACGGAAACCTCTTATTGAGCGCTGATAATTCTTACCCCTTCTCAGTTAACGTGCAGGGTTATCTGCTCGATGAAAATAACAGCATCATCGATTCACTGTTCAACAGTATGTACAATACCGTTGACGCAGGCCTGCTGGACATCAACAATAAGGTAATTGCCCCGAAGACAAGCGTGCTCAGGATCCCGTTGAGCCCGGAAAAATTCGCAACACTGAAAAGAGCGAAGAAAATTTATTTCGTGAGTAAGTTCAATACCGCCAATCAACCGGCTACAATTAAGTTTTACGATTACTATAAGCTGGACCTGAGGTTAACAGCGGATGTTAATTATTCGATAAATAAATAATGAAGAAGTTCTTGATTTTTTTTCTTATCGCGGGAAATGGTTTAATTGCCCAGTTCAACAATGACTTTTTGTTCTATTCCAATTATAAACGGAACATAAGTGCAAATGCGGAGTACGAGATAAACTCAAACTCGATCAATAATGCTTTCATCGATAAATTTTATTTTGGAGGTTATATCGATAGCACAATGAAAAACAACGTATCTGAAAAACTATCGGGATATAACAGGATCGGTGGCCACGCCAACCTGAACATGGTTTCTTTTTTCGGAAAGGATTCCTCCAGTATCAGCTTCCTCGTTGGGCTCAAGGAACAAAAGATCTTCAATGCAAACTTCAGCTCCGATTTTTTCAAGCTTGGTTTTTATGGCAATAAAAGATACCAGGGTGAAACGGCAAACCTGAGCAATACCAATATTAATTATTACAGCTTCCAGGAATTAAAATTCGGAATGGTCTGGGACAATGTGGATACCACCGGAGCAAGCATGGGTATTGCTATCTCTTACCTGAAAGGTCAAAACATGTTCCAGCTGCGGACGAATAACACTTCCCTTTATACTGCACCCGATGTTTCTCAGGTGAGCCTTACTACCAAAGCCAGCCTGGCCTTCAGCGACACCGTTCACACTGGTCCTGACGCAATAAACGGAAACGGCCTGTCTGCGGAGTTTTTCGTTGAAACACCTTATGTTTCAAAGCTCGGAAAAAGCAAGTTTTTTGTATCGGTGAACAATCTCGGCTTTATACGCTGGAATAAAAACACAAGGAACTATGCGGCAGATTCAACCTTTACCTGGTCGGGCATTAAAGTCGATAATCTTTTTTCCATTAAAGACTCAACGATTAAATCCATTCAGAGCGATTCCATATTGAATAATTCAACTGAGTATTCCCGGCATTATGTTTCTACCAATCTCCCTACCTCTCTCCTGATACTTCACAAAATACAATTCAACAGATCATTTACGCTTACCAATGGTTTTCGGCACATGTTTAACGGGAACTATAAGCCCTATATTTTTATTGAAACAGAATTCACCTTCAATAAGATATTTTCTTCTAATCTTCATATTGGGTACGGGGGTTATGGCAGGTTCAATTCAGGCTTGTCCGTCGCCTGTAAGCTAGCGGACAGGTTCATTATCCGTGCAGGGTCAAACAGTATTCAGGGATTCATTGTGCCTGAGAGCACGCTTGGCCAGGGAGCCTATTTTAGCCTTACCTACAAAATAAAGTATTCACCAAAGGATAAAAAATAAAACATGACATACACGAAAGAAAAGTCCTGGTACCGTTTTTTTGCCCTTAAGCTTGTCGCGGTACTATTTCTTCTGCCATTCACTTCAATGGCTCAGGCGGTTCAAGCGGTTCAAACTACTTACGATACTGCGTTTATCAGAACTTATGGCGGAGTGAACTTTGACGAGGCAAGAGAGATCAGGGAAACACCGGATGGAGGATTTATAATCGTAGGCACTACCAGTAGTTTCGGACAGGGAAGCACATCCTTGTATGCCGTAAAAACAGACTATATGGCAAATCATGTCTGGTCAAAAAATTACGGAGGAATAAACAATGATTGGGGGTACTCTGTTGAAAACACCCACGATGGGGGGTTTTTATTTACCGGTTTCAGTAATTCATTCGGTGCAAACGGTTACGATGGGTACATAGTAAAAACTGATGGTAATGGGACGCAACTCTGGCAAAAAATATTCGGTGATTATGACTGGGACTTTCTATACCACAGCTGCGCGCTTCCGGACAGTGGTTTTGTATTATGCGGGGAAACATACAGTAATTCGGCGGGAAATTCTGATGCCTGGCTGATCCGGGTCAATAAGGACGGAGATACGCTTTGGACGCGAAAATACGGGAGCTACGAAAACGAAGTTTTCAATTCAGTGATTACCTATAACAATTTGATTTACGCAGTTGGGAAAGAATATAATCTGCTAACCGGAAAGTATAATGCAATTGTGAAAAAGTATGATCTGAACGGGAACATTAAAGGAAGTTATACTTACGCCCTGGACTCATTAGAAGATTTCGAATACAAAGGTATCATGCGTACCGCCGCGAACAAGCTTGTGCTTACGGGTGTGAAGTCATTTAAACCTGATAGCACGGCTTCAATAATTATGGAACTTGATACCGCGTTGATCTACCAATGGCAGGATTACGGAGGATACCAATCGGTTAAATGGGCAAGCAGATCCATAGAAAATTCGAAGAATTATGTGATAACGGCGGGGGCTGCCAATGGAGGCCTGGGAGGAACAGCAATGTTCATGACCAGCTTTAATTCAGGTGGAAATTACCTGGATGCGGCAACTTTTGGAGGTACTAATAATGAAGTGGCCTACAGTGCAGTAATAACACAGGATAAGAGAATGGCATTTGTGGGAAGTACCAAAAGCATGGGAGCAGGCGACGTGGATATGTACCTGGTATTGATGAGAAAAGATACGCTCATTCATGACCACAAGCAGGTTTTCTCAACTTACTACGACACTTTGTCATTAACAGTTATCGATGTGAAAGAAATAAGCCTGGATAATTCTGTGAACTTATTTCCGAATCCTTTTTCTGACAAATGCACCATAAGTATTTCAGGCGTTGAAGGCGATGAGCAGCTTACGCTTATTGTATATGACCTGCTTGGAAGTGAGCTTATGAGCAGGACCGTAAGTCCGGATAAGCCAATTACGGTTAACAGAGACGCTCTGGCTTCCGGAACCTATTTCATATCGATTAACGGAAAAAACATTCATATCAGGAAAAAACTGATAATCGAATAAATTTTAAAGCTGCCTTTTTTACCTGTTTTATTTCTTTTCTCTTAATGAAAAGCCGGGATTTTTAAAGTTTCTGTTAAGTTTTGTTAAAGCTAAAATGCGGGCGCAATTTTTGACTTGTCCTTAAGTTATATAATTAATTAAACAAGCAAAAGTTATGAAGACAGTTAAAAATAAGAACCAGGACTCCCCTCTTTTCAAATTACGTATTGATTACAGGACAGTTATTACAGTGCGTTCAAAGGAAGCATTGAAAATGTGGAAAGAAAAATACCCGGATGCAATTGAGATTGTATAAATAAAAACCCCGACTTTAGCGCCGGGGTTTTTTGTTTGATTCAGATCAGATTATTATTCAGTTCTTTTAATTGTACAGCCAATAGATTTAGTTTCAGTAGTAGCCGGCTTCATCCCTTTTGTAAGCGCAACAATAGCATCTTTCAAATAAGGCGTTTTAACCGCTTTTACATCTTTCACGTTATCATCGATAGCGCCTTTATAGATAAGGAGGCCATCCTTATCAAAAAGAAAACATTGTGGCGTGCGGGTGGCTCCAAAAGCATCAGCCAACTCCGATTTTTTATCAACTACATAAGGAACTGCGATTTTTTGAGCCTCGGCGTATTTTTTCATTTCCTCAAAACTATCATCCCCATCTCTTTGACCCTCATTGCTGTTCACAATTACAGCTCCTATTCCGCTTTTTTTACAAAGATCAGTGTATTCCTTTATCCGGGTTTCACTTAATTTGACATAAGGACAGGTATTGCAGGAAAATATGACCAGTATCCCTTTATCTGTCTTCAAATCAGCAAGTGAATATTCCTTTCCGGAAACGTCAGCCATTTTTAAATCAGCCTTTGGAACTTTTGCGCCAACAGTGATTTCATCTCCGGCCACTATTGCCGGTATAAATGCATAACTGACGAGGGCAATTGCTAAAACAATCAGTCCGCTTAATTTTCTTGTTTTCATTTGGTTTTAAAATTAGGTTTGAACAAAACACAAAACGTGCCACTAACCATTTCAAATATGCAAAAAAAAGCGCTATGAAATGTGCTATTGTTGAAAAAGGACAAAATTGTGAAAACATCACCACGGAAATCAAGCTCAATTATCTTTTGTAAAGAAATGTGTATCAAATTACCACTCGTCGGGAATTAGGACGGTGTTTGTCGAATAAGGGTTTGCATAATTCCGAAATTAGCCTATTTTTACTGTCATAAAATTGCATTTGAAGTACTCCATTGAATTTCAACAATTTATGCAAGACAGATCAATCATTTTAAGGAATTTCCACTGTTGGAAGCTCATAAAACTGCTTGGTTTAGCATTAAGTATAACAAATGCAGTAATGACCAATAATCCAATTCATCCCGCGCATGACTAGAATTATACGAATCATTAAGAGCTATAGAATTACGGAAGTTGCTCAAATTCAAAAAATTACCTTTTGGCTAACTTTAACTTTATTTTCATTTTTTTGGATTTTTTATTTTATTTTTGTTATCTAGAATAAAAAATGCCACTTAAAGTAAGACATTTCCTCTTTTTTCCACTCCTTTTCGCATTTACTGCACAATCGCAGTCATTCATGTCGCGCAACAACTGGAAAAAGCAGCGTAAAGAGATTTTTTTCGGTGCCGGTGCATCCAATTTTCTTGGTGATCTTGGAGGCCGTGACGCAATAGGCAAGGATTATAGTTATGCTGACCTTGAACTTTCACTTACGCGTCCGTCATTTACAGTAGGATACAGGTACAGGATGACACGTAACTGGGCAATTCGCGCGGATGGAAATTACATGAGGCTTTGGGGGAAGGATGCGCTCACAAAGGAAACTTACAGGAATAACCGGAACCTTAGTTTCCGATCAGACATTTATGAGCTTTCCGTTAACGTTGAATATGCTTTTTTTAAAGAAAAAGGCGGTAATCGTTATGGAATTAAGAGAACATTTAAACGCAGGTATAAATCGAGGAACTCTTATTTTTATATTTCCGGCGGTGTTGGCGCATTTTGGTTCAATCCAAAGGCCCTTTACGGCGGAAACTGGTACGCATTGCAACCGCTGAGTACGGAGGGCGAGGGCTTGCCGGGCGGTCCTAAAAAATACAAAAGGGTGTCTGTTTCCATTCCTATAGCAGCAGGTTTTCGAATGGGTATCGGAAGAAAATATACTATTGGTATTGAATACAATTTCCGGAAAACATTTACAGATTATATAGATGACGTGCACGGAGTTTATTATGACAATAAAACCATTAAGGATATAAAAGGTCCGGTAGCTGCAGCACTTGCTGATCCAAGCCTTGGAGCTGTTCCGGGAGCAACTTTACCAAACGCAGATGGTACAGGCGCGCAACGTGGCGACAAGCAGAACGATTCTTATATGGCGGTAGAAATAAAGTTCGGGATCATTATTAAGGATAAGCGCAAAAAGAAACTTACCCGCGCAAAATTCTAAGGAGTTTCAATCAGAATACTTATTTTTCCGGAATGCCCGAATACATTTGTATTTTTCATAACCAGATCTATAAAGTCAGGATTGCTTAAATAAAACGAGGAGAAATTATCGATGCGTTCCTGAGGCAGGTTTGCCGGAAAAAACTTCTCTTTTAATTTTCTTAGCTGACCAAGGCCAGCTTCATTCCTTGTTTTTAAAGCCCTCAGCAATTTTTGTTCAAGAATGGCGATTCCATTCAGCACTTTTTGTTTTTCAGCTTCTACTGCCGCGCCGATTGTTTTATCGATCAATTCAGCCATGGTGTTGCGATGCCAGGGCCATCGTCCGATGTAATCGACCGAGTCGCTGTCAATTGCAACGACGACGACTTTGTTTTTAGGCTTTGTA
>JBJMLS010000296.1:0-5428 GCA_045805185.1 Bacteroidia bacterium
CCTTCGCTTTTCGCAAAAATTTATTCAGTGGCAGCATCGCTTTGTAAACCTTGGCGCAGTACTCCGTGAAATCAGGTGAGGTGACCTGCTTATCCGTTAAATTATGAACGACGATGAAATGCTTGTGCTTGAGCAGTTCAATGTTTGGGTTATCTTTTTCATAACCTTTGGGAGCGGTCTTTAATTTGTCCTCCTCATCCAGCTTTTTAAAATAGCTTACGAAATCTTTATTGGAAAGGATCTTTTTGAATTCAGCCGGGTGATAATCGATCTCCTGCCTGATCGCGCTCAGCTGATCGGGCTGCGGCATGTAACATCCGCCCGCGAGAAAAGATTTTCCTCCTGCCTCCACGTGCAGGTAATAACCGGAGGTGAAGGAATTTTTTCCTCCCGGGTTAATGCTTGCGCCAAAATTGTTCTTATAAGGCGTTTTGTCTTTGCTGAAACGGATGTCCCGGTTAATTCTGAAAATAGTTTTCGAAGCTTCCAGTCCTGCCATTTCAGGGTCGAATTTCGTTACGTTCTTTATAAGCTTATCCACAACCGCAATGAACTCTTTCTTTGCCGCGTCGTATTCTTTCTTGTTCTCGTCGAACCAGGGCTTGTTATTATTCTTTGAGAGTTTACTCAGGAAGCTTAAACTATTTTTCATTGTTATTTAGGTTTGTTTACTGTCCCGAATCCCTGGATACAATTTTATCCCTGTGATCAGTATTAAATGAAATAATATTACTCAGGAATGTTCTCCGTGATCTTTTTAAAGAACTTGAAATTCACCAGGAATTCCTTGGCTACAATGCGAAGCAGGGTATAGGTCGGGATGGCAACCACCATTCCCCAGATCCCGGCTACGGTCGCCGCCATAAGAATTACAAGGAAGATCTCCAGTGGATGGGCCTTTACGCTGTTGCTGAAAATATAAGGCTGAACAAAAAAACCGTCGACAATGTTAACGCCCAGCAGAATGAAAAATATTTTGGTAAGGGTCGGACCGATCTCTGCGATCAATCCGAATTCAATGCAGCCGGTCACGCCCAGGAAAGCGGCAAAGGCAAAGCTGATCAACGGGCCAACGTAAGGGATGATATTCATTAAACCCGTGAATACGCCAATGATCACCGCGTTCTTTACACCGCAAACCAACATCAACGTAGTGACAAGGCCCCCGACAACTACAACATCGATGAAGAGTCCCACAAAATATTTAGTGAGCAGCGATTTGGTCGTACGAAGTATGTCCTTCATTTCTTCCTCATAATTTGTAGGAGTGATGAGCAGGAGTGAGCGGTAAACCATTTTATCTTCTTTCAGCAGGAAAAAAGTAATGAAGAGCACCGCAAGTGTTCCCCCGATAAGTGAACCGGCTATAGAAGCAAAGCCATTGAGCAGGTTGGAAATATTGTTGAAGTTCAACACTGAATTTATCTGCGTGGTAATGGAAGTACTGATCTCCTTTTCCGATCCGAAATTGAGCAGCAATTGTTTTACCTGCGGGAACTGGTTCACGATATCTGCGAATACATCGTTGAAATTGAGCGTGGATAAGAACCTGATCTCATTGATGAGGATCGGGACAAACAAGTAGAACAGAAAGATGAGAGAGCATACCATGG
Source organism: Bacteroidia bacterium (assembly GCA_045805185.1). Lineage (GTDB taxonomy): Bacteria > Bacteroidota > Bacteroidia > B-17B0 > Aurantibacillaceae > JAHEYF01. Next base: position 1,614 of record JBJMLS010000296.1, read on the forward strand.
TAACGAGACTAAGCGCCGCTACTATCGCGCCGGGCAAGTCATAGCGTTTGTACCTGATCCTGGAATAAAACTTAACGAGGGGCTGCGCCAGTAAGGAAAGCACAAGGGCGATAAGCATATAGATAACCACTTTGCTGAACAGCCATATAAAAAGGGCAATGGCAAGTAAGCTGACGAGTGGAATTAAATAGGCTTTGTATTTCATGGGTTGAACAAATTTATTCAAATTATGCAAGCCCTGACCTAAATTTTCTTTTCTTTCCTGGCTTTGAGAATGCCGAGAATGACCGGGATCACAGAAACAAAAATGATCCCAAGGCAAACGAGATCGATGTGCTTACGGATGATCTCTACTTCGCCAAGCAGGTAGCCGGCAACAGTAAGGCTCCCGATCCACAGTGCACCGCCCAACACGTCAAAGGAAAAGAATTTCCGGTAATTCATTTCACCGATCCCTGCCGCAAAAGGAGCGAAGGTCCTTACAAAGGGAACAAAGCGGGCCATGATGATCGCTTTGGTTCCGTATTTTTCATAGAATTCGTGAGTCTTGTCGAGGTGTTCCTTTTTTACCAAAGGCCTTCCCTTGATCTTTAACCCGAAAACTTTCAGTCCTATTTTCCTCCCGATCCAGTAATTGCAATTGTCTCCAAGCACCGCGGCGATAAACAGCAAGCTAAGCAGGTAAGCCATGTTCAGGTAGCCGGAGCGCGCAAACAATCCTGCAGTGAACAACAGGGAATCGCCGGGTAAAAAAGGCATGGCAACAAGACCGGTCTCAATAAAAATGACGAGGAAAAGGATCGCGTAAATAAATCCCCCGTAATTCTGAAAGAGCCATTCGAAGTCGAGGTGAAGGATGTGTTTGAATAATTCCATAAAGGAGAACGGAGCTTTTAATATTTGGTAAGTGAAGGGTCGATCTCATCGGCCCAGGCAAGAATTCCGCCCTTGAGGTTATACAGGTTGTCAAAGCCATGCTGCTGTTCCAATGCCATGATTACTGAAGCTGAGCGCTTGCCGCTGCGGCAATGAACGATCACTTTTTTGTCGCGTGAAATGTTATCCGCCTGGTCCATGATCTCACCCATAGGAATGAGCTCCCCGCCAATGTTGCACATTTCAAATTCGTGCTCTTCACGAACGTCGATCAGCTGAAAATCCTCAGCCGCGTCTTTCATCGCTTTTAATTCCTGTACAGTAATTTCTTTCATGTGTTTATTTGTTTTAAATTCAAAAAAACAATTTATAATTCAGCATTCAGTCGCTCCGGTAAAAAAGTAAAAAAAGTATCTCCGCGAAGTCCGAGCCTTAATGTTTCCAAAGGGATCACATCGTCAAAACTGATGTTCCCGACATTCACATCGGCGCCCATGAGCTTGATAAAATAGACCTGCTGTGGCTTCTGCGGGGTTTCCCAGATAATATCTTCTTTTTTGATCTTGCTTGTAATTTTATTGATCAGCAGCGTATGCGCGCTTCCGTTCCTGTGAAAGATCCCCACGTTGCCACTTTCCCTTGCTTCAGCGATCACTTTGAAAGAGCCCGCTTCAAGCTCGGTCTGCATCATCTTGATCCATTTAGCGGGGTGAATGATGATGCCTTCCTCTTTTGAGCCCACTTCTGACAATACGGTATAGTTCTTAGCAAGCTGACTGATGTAACCGCATTTTTTGTCATGCGCCATTACCAGGGAACCATCGGATACTTCCACCATGTCGAGCTTGAACTTATCGAGCAGCTTCACATAATCTTCAAACATATCCCGGATGATAAAGGCCTCGAACAAGGTACCGCCGAGGTAAACGCGCATTCCTGCGTCGTGGTAGATCTTTATTTTTTCCTTCAGGTTCTTTGTTAAGAGCGAGGTTCCGAAACCCAGCTTTACGTAATCCACGTAATCGCCGCAATTGTCAATGAAGTCTTCGGCCTGCTGGAGACTCAAACCTTTATCCATTACCATGGTAATTCCCGATTTGCGCGGTTTCACTGTACGTTTGGGTAAATGTGGCAGGTCAAAATTATAGTTCATAGCAATATCGGTTTGGGCGGAGAATTTCCGGAAGGGTAAAAATAAATAAAAAAGTGTTAGTCAGGCGCGCCCGCTCAATTCTTTTTATACGTGTTAATAACATTCACAATGGCATCATTGTCCTTCAGCGCCGGGGCGTATTCAAACAATTCATTGTGCTTTTCGTAATCGAGCGTCAGGGCGTTCTGGAGGTGAACCATGGCTTCCTGCTTTTTGTTGCTCTCCAGCAGCAGGGCGCTTATGCGGTAATGAAGCTCGGCGACCGCGGGAAATTTCTTGATCCCTTCCTTCAGCATTTCTATTGCTATTTCGCCGTGGCCGGTTTCCATGAGGAGATTGGAATAGTCCAGCCAGATATCAAAATGTTCGTAACCCAGTTCGATCACCTTGGCAAAGGCATCGCCGGCTTCTTCGTGGAAACCCAGCTTTTCCTGCACCTCGGCGTAAACGTACCAGTATTCAGGTTCCGCGGCATTGATCTCAATGGCTTTTTTGATGTAGTGAATTCCTTCGGTCAAGCGGTTCTGCGCATCCAGCACGATGCCGATCGCCAGCCAGGCATCCGCGTAGTTCGGATCTATTTTTATACAGCGGTTGTAATACACCAGCGCGTGATCGAAGTCCTCGATGTTCTCATAGCATTCGCCGATATAGAACAGAGCGCTCGGATCGGGCTTCTCGTGCTGGAAGGTTTCTTTGTAAACAGCTATCGCCTCTTCAAAGCGGCCCAGGTTGGCCAGCGCGTTCCTTTGTTGAAATAGGCGGAAGAGAATTTATCGTTAATAGCGATGGCGTAATCGTAAGCGTCGATTGCTTTCTCATGATCGCCGATGCGGCTGTAGCTCACGCCCATGTTGAACCAGGCAAACTGGTTGTAGGGATTGTCATCAATGAATTTCGTGAAAAAGTCGATGGACTCCTGGGATTTCCCTGCTATTTCGAAGCAGAGGGCAAGCTCGCTCAGGGCGAGGTCGTTGCCGGGATTGAACTGCAGCGCTTTCTTCAGGTAAAAAATGGCGTCGTCGGATTTCTCCTGGTTCATGAACTCTACGCCCAGCGCCATGTAGATCTCATCTTTATCGTCGCTGTACTTCAGCGCCATCTTATAATTCTCGATGGCCTGCTCGCTTAGTCCGCTCTGGCTGTAAATATAAGCGCGGGTAAGGTAAAGGTCAGGATTGGAAGGCTCGATGTGCTCGAGCTGGTTCAGGATGTTAAGCGCTTCCAGCGTATTATGATTGGCCGACAAGTATTGAGCTTTGCTTATTTTAAATGCCGCCGAGTACGGATACTGGTCCAGCGCTTTTTCAATTGCGCTTTTTGCCATGTCCAGGCGGTTGGTAGCAAAATAATGCTCGATTATGTCTTCCAGTTCCTCCGAATCAAAAAAAGCAGGAGAACCGGTATTTATCATGTTTTCAAAACGCTCGATCAACTCTGCAAACTCTTCATTGCGTTCACTCATAAAAAACTCCTTCTTTAAAATTAATTACCAATCACTTACACTTATTTAATTTAACGATAGCTTTAATTTATTATTGCGCCTGAGCGAAGCATAAAATATGCCAGTATGTGCTAATTAAATGTAAAATAATTGATTTTTTAGTTAAACAAAGATACTCAATTTCTATTCTTTTACACCTAATTTGTTTTAAACAGCAAAGTATTGAAATGTTGAGAATTTGAAGACGAAAAGCTTCATTTAACAAATTACCTTTGCTCACCTAAAAACGAAAAAGTGACCTTAATAAAATCAATTTCCGGCATTCGCGGAACAATTGGAGGA
>JBJMLS010000297.1:0-11731 GCA_045805185.1 Bacteroidia bacterium
AAAAAAAGCAAAGCAAAAAAATAAACTAAAGAGACTCCGGGTATTAAAAAGGATCTTCACGGGTAAATTTTTATATTTCAGTAATAAAAAACCCCCGTTTGAGACCGGGGGTTAAATATGTTTATCTGTAGAATCAATATACCGACATGTTATTGATGCTCTCACGCTTAATTGGCCGGATACTCAACACCGGTACGTTGGAAATATCAATGATCTTTTGAGCGGTGGTTCCGACGAACATTTCCTTCATGCTTAATTCAGCTTTGGTCATGATCATGATAAGGTCGGCCTCAATTTTATTTGCATATTCAACAACTGTTTCCGCGATATTTTCGCTGGGTAACGTTTTATTGGTACAGGCAATGCCTTTATTCTTTACATATTGTTTTACCTGGTGAGCATAAGCATGCAATTGATTCTCGTATTTTTCATCTTTGGAAGAGAATACGCCGAGGATCCTGATAGCAGCTCCGAAATACTTTGCAAATTCGATCGCTTTATCCACTTTTTGACGCGTTTCCTTGGTTAGATCCAGGGGCAGCAGTATGTTTTCGCAACCGTCGCGGTGATCTTTTCCACGGATGGATATCACAGGGCAAGGGCTTTCACGGATGAATTTAGAAGCGCTGTGCCCGATAATGTCGCCCGAAGTCATGTGCGATTCCAGACCAACAATGATCATTGTCGCATTGATTTCTTCGGCAACCCTTACGCATTCTTTATAGATGTTCCCTTTTACATTCATGAACTCAGTAGGCACTCCGGACTCTTCCAGGGTTTGCTTGGTGAGTTTGGTAACCTCCTCAAATCTTTCCTCGCCCTGTTTTTCGTATACATGCAATAACAGAATCTTGGATTTCGTATATTTTGCAAGGTTATAGGACTGTTTAATAGCCAATAGCGATTGCTCAGTAAAATCAATGGGAATAAGAATGGTGTTTTTAGGAGTCTCCTGCGTCATAAAATTGAATTAGTTTAGAATTGCGAAATTACAAATAAATAGCGAAATTAATGCTTCAAATTGGTGTTTTTTACATACGAAGGTTAAAATGGAGATAAAATTTGCTGATTTTAAAATAAAATTACGATATTTGCAGCCCCAATATTGGGAAATTTAAAAAAACACAAAAATGGCTGTAAAGATTAGACTACAAAGACATGGTAAAAAAGACAGTGCTTTTTTCCACCTCGTAGTTGCGGATGGTCGTGCACCTCGTGATGGCGCATTTATTGAAAAACTGGGAACTTACAATCCCAACACCAACCCTGCTACAATTGACATTAACTTCGATCGTACGCTTGACTGGGTGCTGAAAGGCGCTCAAACAACCGATACGACGCGTGCTATCCTTTCTTACAAAGGGATCATGATGAAGAAACATTTGTTGGAAGGTGTAAAAAAAGGAGCCTTGACAGAAGAACAGGCTGAAGCAAAATTTACAAAATGGTTGGGAGAAAAAGAATCCAAGATCGTTGGTAAAAAAGATAACCTGGCTTCCGCAAAAAAGGATGCTTACACTACTAAAATGAAAGCTGAAGCAACTTCGAAAGAAGCAAAGGCTGCAAAGATCGCTGCAAAGAACACACCTGCAGTTGAGGAAAAAACGGAGGAAAAAGAAGTTGAGAATACTGAAGCTCCTTCAACAGAAGAGAACAACGGTTAATACCTGATTAAAAATAATAAAATCCCCTTTCTTTCGTCAGGGGATTTTTTATTTTAAGGAATGGAAGAACCTTTACAAATAGGGAGATTACAGCGAACTTATGGTCTCAGGGGCCATATCCATTTTTCCATCACTATCGATAAGGAAGTGATGCTCGATGAAATGAAATTTCTGCTGGTATCAGTAAATAATCAGCTGATCCCCTTTTTTATTGAGAGCATTGAAGACAAATCCGGCAAGCTCACCATAAAGTTTGAAAATGTAGATAGTGAAAGCGAAGCAAAAAAACTCGTCAACCGCGACATTTTCACCAATCCTGAATTCATTGGAGAGAGCGAAGAAAGTGAACTTTCACAATTTATCGGTTACCTGGTGAAAGATGAAGTTTTCGGGGAACTCGGGCTTATATCCGAAATACAGGAATACCCACAGCATTTTATTTTCGTGATCAGCTATAAAGGCAAAGAAGTACTGCTCCCCGCTACCGATGACCTGATCCTGAATATTGATGATGAGCAAAAGACCATTGTCTATTCCGCCCCCGAAGGACTCATCGAACTTTACCTTAATGCCTGATCTTTAATTAAATTCGTCCCATATAATATTTTTGTATCTTTAGGCTAGAGTAGTTTCCGTGTTCCATATTAAATTTGTGTACATGTAGTTTATGCCTCACCAGACATTCGTATTCAAGCAATTCAACATTCAGCAGGATAAATGTGCTATGAAAATAGGCACAGACGCTGTTTTAATTGGCGCCTGGGTAGATGCAAAGGAAGCAGGAACCATACTGGACGTAGGGACCGGAACCGGGATAATTGCCATTATGCTGGCGCAGAAAAGCAAAGCGCAGATCGATGCAGTTGATGTTGAGCTCAGTGCATACGAACAGGCTACGGAGAATGTGCGGTTCTGCAAGTGGAACGAAAAGATCAGGGTTCACCACAGCAGTTTCCAGGACTTCAGCACAAAGAGCAGGAATAAGTATGATCTGATCGTTTCCAATCCACCTTATTTTGTCCATTCTTCAAAAGCTGCAGGCGAAGAGCGTTCTCATGCCCGGCACAATGACCTGCTTTCTTTTGAGGAGCTTGTCAACGGAGTTGTTAAAGCGCTTAAAAAAGATGGCCGTTTCTGCGTGATCCTTCCGAAACAGGAAGCCTCCATGCTTCGTACAATTGCGGAAAAGCACGGATTACAATTATCCAAATTACTTCGCGTTCGCACCAAGGCCGATAAGGAAACAGAAAAAAGGCATCTTATGCAATTTGAGTTCACGCCACATTCTTTTTCAGAAAGCACCATCGTAATTGAAAAGGACGGCAGGCATGAGTACACGGATGAGTATAAAGAACTCACGAAGGATTATTATATCAGTTTCTAGCTGTCTTGGGGCTCACTCAGAACAGCGTGGCCCATTCAAATTTCTTTTTCCACAAACTTCACATCAAAGCGCTCCAGCTCTGTGAGTAAAGGTTCATATATCATTTTATGCGTCGGGATCTGAACTCCGCTCAGCTGCAAGCTTCCGGTAAGGATCATCCTTACAATGATGGCAAGCGGTAATCCAACTGTTTTTGCCATTGCTGTGTGCACCTGATCCTCACCTTTTACAACAAGCGAAGAATTTAACTTATGCGTTTTGCCATTCAGGATGTATTCAAACTGGTGCTGCATTACGATCATATCCTTATCGTGTTCCTTCAATAACCATTTCTTTTCAAGCAGATCCTGCAATAGTTGAGCAGGAGAGCCCTCTTTCAGGGTAATTGGCTTATTATCGAAAAGCTCAAGCCATTCCAGCTTGCGCATGACCTCAGCGTCCATTTCATCAGCCATGAATTTTTGTAGCTTCTCTTTCATACTTTCGCTTCCTTCCGGCAGGAAAGCTTCCAGCAATTGTGTATAATTTAGTTTGTCGGCTTCATGGATCTTATAGCTGTCATCTGTTAAACCCAGTTTTACGAAAACGTTCCATGCCTTACAATAACCTGGCATGCGCAGGGTTCCGCGAAGCATGGTTTTAATATCCTGCAGTCCATAGGGCTCTTTATAACCAATAGAATCACGGTTCGCGTAAGCATCATAGCTGCCGTAGCCGTCTACTTCAATAGTATCCGTTTGAGTGAACAACCTGTTGTAGGGAATGAACTTTAATTTCCCGTTTTCCTGGAACTGCGCAGTTCCCTGTCCTGCCAGAATTACATTACGCGGGTTCCAGCTGAATTTATATCCCCAGGGATTGTCATTGCTTTCGGGCGCTACGAGACCGCCGCAATAGGATTTAAAAGAAGTGATCTTTCCTCCTTTGTGTTTTATTTCATCGATCGCCTTCATGGCGGAAGCATGATCTATTCCCGGATCCAGACCCGCTTCATTTAAAAGGATCGTCCCGTTCTTCTTCGCCTCTGCGTCGAGCTCACGCATTGCATCAGAAACATAACTTGCAGTTGCCATGTGCTTTTTAAGTCTCACGCAATCCTTTGCCACATCCACATGCAGGAAAGCGGGAAGCATGGAAATTACAATATCTGAATCTGAGATCTGTTCCTCACGCTGTTTTTCATCATTCATATCAAAAGCAATGGCCCTGGCATTAGCATACCCTTCAATCTTTGCTTTTGCTGAATCAGGGTTAACATCACCCACGGTTATTTGCCAGTTGTGCTCAGCTGAATGATCAAGCAGGTATTTAATTAAGGAGGAGCTGGAGCGTCCGGCCCCGATGATAAAAATCTTCTTCATAGCTTATTTTATTGCGCACGAAAATACATATTTTTTAGGCCATATCAGGCCGAAGCTAACAAAGTGCAAAAGCATTGTTGTCATTTAAACTTCATTAAAAAGTTTAAATATACCAACGTTAATCTTTCGTAATTCATCGGATTAAATTCGGAACTCAGGCAAAACAATATTACTTTTGCCGAAAATTAAAATTAATATGAATCTCAGGCACTTTTTACTTTTTACCCTACTTACATTTAGCTTTACTTATGCTTTTGGCACCAACAAGAATAAAAAACATAGAAAGGCAAAAGAAGAAGTTTCCTTCATTGAGGCTAATGTGATTGCGGGATCCGGCGATTGTGGATTTTTATTGCAGCTCGCAAACGGATTAGTTTTAAAACCCCTGACCGCACTTCCAAAAAAATTCCGGGACAATCATTTAAAAGTGATGATAAAGTATACAGAGGTTAATTCTACTGCTATTAATGACTGTGCTTCCAGAATGGTGGAAGTAAGTGAGATCAGGAAATATAAAATGACTTCGCATAACAGGGCCAAATACTGATTGAAAACTGACTATAAGAGATGCCTTAAGTCACAGTTTTTAAACTCTTCATTTCCACGGGTTTTCCCCACGGTTATTTCTATAATTCACATCAGCTTGTTAACTTCTTTGCAGATAATTGATTTCAGAGAAGCTTCGCAAAGGTAATTTCGCAGCGAAACATTGCCTATCTCATGCATAAAAAAACCATTTTTATTACCTGTTCTTTTTTATTCCTTTCAGCATTTTGTTTTGCTGACGATAAAGGAAATAAGGATCGCAAAGAAAAAAAGAATACCGCAGCGACCGCTTATATGGAGGCCAGCGTCATTGAAGGCGCTCCGGGCTGCGGCTATCTGCTTCAATTGCTCAACGGGCATTATATCCGACCGGACCATCTTCCCAAAAAATTCCGGGAGAATCATTTAAAAGTCTGGGTGAAATACGATCATGCAAGCGCATTAACGGATACTATTTGCCATGCTGAGAAGACAGTGAGCCTCACTGAAATTAAACGCTATCGCTTGAGTCCTAATCTCAAAGCGAAATACTAAAGATCTTCTCACCTCTATTCCAGCTTATCCCCTCTTTTCTGCAGTTCACAGAACTTATTTTTTCGTTCTGAAAAAATAGTTTATTTTTAGTATCGAATAATAATCAAACAAAATGAAAAAACACATTTACTTACTTCAATTTATTTTTGGTCTTTTTATCATTAGTGGTTCAGCTATAGCCCAGCCTTTAAGCGCGGTTGCAAACACTACTCAGAATGTTACCTGTAATGGACAGGCCAATGGCGCAGTTACCTGCACAGCTTCTTACGGTACACCTCCGTATACCTATTCCTGGGCTCCGGGAGGTGCAACTACTCAGAGCGTATTTGGTCTGGCGCCCGGTATATACACAGTTACGGTTACTGATGCAGTGTCCGCAAATACAACCGCAACCACAACCATTACACAACCCGCTGTATTAACTGCCAATAATAGCGGAAGCGTAAATATCTGCGCGGGCTCAGGAGCTTCCATATCGGGAACCGGAGTGGGCGGAACACCTGCTTATATATATAGCTGGGCGCCTTCAGGCGGGATCTCTTGTCCAACCTGCCCTAATCCGACTGCAAGTCCGGCGACAACCACAAACTATACCGTAACAGTAACAGATGTAAATGGATGCACGGCTAATAGTTCACTCACAGTTACAGTTAATGCCTTACCCACTGTTTTAGTGAGCCCATCATCTACCCAGATCTGTTACGGCGCTTCTGCAGTATTAACAGCTACCGGTGCTTCTACGTATTCCTGGAATACAGGGCCAACAACATCCAGTATAAATGTTTCGCCTTTGGTTAGTACTACTTATACCGTAACCGGAACGAGCCCGGTGGGATGCACGGCACAGTCAACCGGAACAGTACTTGTTTCAGCGCCATTGTCTGTTAGTGCAAATCCTATAAACATCACTTGTTTTGGCTTGTGTGATGGTTCTATATCAGCTACTCCTTCCGGTGGATCTGCTCCATATACTTATTTATATTCACCAGGTGGACAAACTGCGGTTACAGCCACAAACCTTTGCGCCGGAACTTATACTGTTGATGTTACCGATAATATCGGTTGTATTGCCAGCACTACCGTTAATGTTAATCAGCCTCTCGTATTAACTATAAATGTAAACCCGTTTGATGCAAGCTGCGCCGGAGCGTGTAACGGAAGCGCAAATGCCGTGGTTAGCGGCGGTGTTGGCGGATACGCTTACGCATGGACCCCTACAGGCGGAACGTTGGATTATACCAGCAGTCTTTGCCCTGGCACCTATACATTCACCGCTACTGATGCAAACGGATGTACGGCTAATTCCAATTTTAATATTTATCAGCCCGCTGCATTGAGTGCGTCGGCAAGCGCAACGGATGTTACGTGTCACGGAGCTAATGACGGAACAGCTACTGTTATGCCAGTCGGAGGAACACCGCCTTACAACGTGCAATGGGGGAATTTCAATGGAACCACACTCACCAGTCTGGATAACGGCATGTATGTGTATGCTGTCACTGATGGCAACGGCTGTACATTTACCGATTCTGTCCTCGTTACAGAGCCTAATCCGCTTTTAATCGGTTTCACTCCAACTTCCGCAACCTGTTCCACGGCTAATGGAAGCATTACTGCCGGTCCTACAGGTGGAACCCCGCCTTATTCTTATTTCTGGAGTGATGGATCATCTTCCGCAATGCTTAGCAATGTTCCTTCCGGTCAATATTATGTTGAGGTAACTGATGCTAACAATTGCTTTAGCAACAGCACAGGAACTATTGATGATGCCGGCGGCCCTTCTGTTGTTTTGAACGCTACAGTAAATGTGAGCTGCGCAGGTTTATCGAACGGTTCAATATTAACTACGATCTCAGGCGGGACCGCCCCGCTGAGTATTCAATGGATGAATGGTTTCACTACGGACGACCTGTTGAATATACCGGCAGGCACTTATGACCTGATCGTGACCGATGCCTCAGGATGTATGGTTTTCAAAACCTATACTGTAACTGAGCCTGTGCAAATGTATACTTCGGGGACTTCTGTTTCACCTTCAGTCTGTACCTTAACGGATGGCTCCGCTTCTGCAGGTGTTATTGGCGGAACCTCTCCGTACAATTACTTATGGGATGCCGCCGCAGGTTTGCAAACGACTCCATCCGCCAACGGACTCGGCGCCGGGGCCTATAAAGTTATAATTACGGATAACAATGGATGCATGGACTCGCTTTATGTTGCGGTCAGTGATCCGAATGCCCCTTCTGTTGTTTTGGATTCCTTACAGGATGCAGGATGTCTTTCATCAGGCAATGTCGGTAATGGTGCAATATATACGAGTGTTTCAGGTGGAGTCGGCCCATTTAATTATTTGTGGTCAACCGGAGCTACTACAGACGACGTGAGCGGTCTCGGGAAAGGAATCTTCGGTATAACAGTTACGGACATTGCTACAGGCTGTGTGGGTTCTTCCGCACAGTTCATTTATGGGATCCAGCCCGGAACGCCGCAACTTTGCCTTGTAACTGTTGATACAGCGACTAACCATAATATCATTGTCTGGGAAAAAGATATCCCGGGGATCATGACCTATTACATCTACAGGGAATCAAGTGTTCAGGGCAGTTATAACCTGATCGCTACCATTCCGGCGGATAGCCTGAGCCAATATGAAGACACGCTGGCCAATGCCAATGTTCAACCCTGGAACTATGAAATAAAAGTAATCGATTCCTGTGGGATCACTTCTGTCCTGAGTTATAACCACCAGTCAATATTTTTAACTGTTGCACAGGGAAGCGGATCTTCAGTCGATCTGAGCTGGACCGATTACCTCGGTACTTCATTTAATTATTATTACATCTACAGGAAAAGCAATACTGCTCCATGGGCATTGATCGATTCTGTAGCCGCGGGCACACTGGTCTATAATGATGCGCTTGCCCCCTCACCTATCGACAGTATTGAATACCTTGTGGAGATCATACCCACAAATCCTTGTAATCCTACACGCGCCGCTATTAATACTTCACGCTCCAATATTAAAAATACAAGCCGGTTTGCGAGTGGCATAAGAGAAGCTGTTACTGAATCAAAAGCTACTGTATTTCCAAATCCGGCTCAATCGGAGCTAAATGTTAAGATCGACCGTAAAGGAAAATTCGCGGTCCAGTTGTATGATGTAACAGGTAGAAAACTAAATGGAACAAGTGCTGAGATATCAGGCGCCAGCCAGGCAAAAATAAATACTTCAACGCTTGAGCCGGGAGTTTATATTCTAAAATTGGTATTTGAAGATGGGAAAGTTTACCGTGCAAAATTCATAAAGCAGTAATAAATTGCAGACGCTTTCTAAATCCCGCCTTGCGCATTGCAGGGCGGGATTTGTTTTTTACTTTTGTCCTCACTAAACCTTCCCGTTCATGAAAAATTACTACTTAACTATTACAGGAATCCTGGGAGCAAGCGGAGTTGCACTTGGCGCTTTGGGAGCCCACTTCCTTAAAAATAAGATGCAGTCCGGCCTTATTACCACAGACCAGCTCAGCGGTTTTGAAACAGGAACCAAATACCAGCTTTTTCATGCATTGGCCTTACTAGCAATTTATTTTTACAACAAAGACAAAAACCTCAAATGGCTGAACAGGGCGTCTGTTCTTTTCATAACGGGAACATTACTTTTCTCCGGATCGCTTTATTTACTGACAACGCGAAATTTGACCGGAATGGAGGGGCTGCTGTACCTTGGACCGATAACTCCATTAGGAGGTATCGCACTCATTGCAGGCTGGTGCTGCCTGATAATACTTGCAATTCAATCCAAAAAAACAGCAAACTGATCGATTATATTTGTTACTATGAGCTATACCAATTTTAAAACCCAAATGCAGAAGATCGCCGATGTGGCTTATGCATCCGCAGTGCTGGGCTGGGACCAGGAAACTTATATGCCGGAGAAAGGCGCAGATTTCCGGGCCCAGCAATTATCCACACTTGCAGGGATCGCACACCGCATGTTTACAGAAGATCAGTTGGGTGAATTGATCCATACGCTATCCTCTGATAAAAAACTGGATGCAAAGCAGGCAAAAAATGTTGAACTGGTAATGGAGGAATACGATAAACAAAAAAAATACAGCACCGAATTCGTTGAGGAAATGAGTATGTGCGTTTCCCAGTGTTTCCAGGCATGGCAAACAGCAAAGGAAAAAAATGATTTCAGCCTGTACGCTCCCCAATTAAAAAAACTGGTCGCTTTAAAACGGAAAGAATGCGAGATACTAGGGTACAAGGACCATCCGTATAACGCCCTTCTTAACCAATATGAGAAAGGGACAACAACCGCTGAAGTTGAAACCCTGTTCGAAGAAGTGAAAAAGGAACTGGTTCCCTTCGTAAAAAAAATTGCGGAGGTCAAACAGGTAAGCGACCATTTCTTTTACCAGGAATTTGATAAGGATAAGCAGTGGAATTTTGGCATTGACCTGCTTAAGCAGATGGGGTACGATTTCGCGGCGGGCAGGCAGGACATTTCTTCACACCCCTTTACCACCAATTTTAATCCTTGCGACGTGCGCGTAACTACCCGGGTGAACGAGCATGACTTCAGCGAGATGATCTGGAGCTGCATACATGAAGGAGGACACGGCTTGTATGAGCAGGGATTACCTCCCGAGGAATACGGATTACCACTGGCCGAAGCCATATCGCTTGGAATTCATGAGTCGCAATCGAGGCTGTGGGAAAACAACGTAGGAAGGAGCCTGGTTTACTGGAACAACAATATTCACCTGGCTAAAAAATATTTTCCCGGGCAATTAAAAAATGTGTCGGCGAAAGATTTTTATCATGCAATGAACAAAGTTGAGCCATCCCTGATCCGTACCAACGCGGATGAATTAACCTACCATTTTCACATACTCATACGTTTCGAAATTGAAAAGGCCCTGATAGAAGGCAGCATTGAAGTAGAGCAATTACCTGAACTGTGGAACGCTAAATACAAATCCTATTTAGGAATCGATGTACCTGATTTTACCCGTGGGGTTTTACAGGATATACACTGGAGCCACGGCTCATTCGGTTATTTTCCCACCTATTCCATCGGCAGTTTTTATGCGGCACAGTTTTTTGCTCAGGCTGAAAAAGATATCCCGGAATTAAAGCAGCATATCGAAAAAGGAGAATTAAAGCCTTTATTGAACTGGTTGCGTGAGAAGATCCATAAGCATGGAAAATTTTACACCGCAAGTGAGCTCTGCGAGAAGATCACGGGCGAAAAGCTGAACTTTCGCTATTTCATGGATTACGCAAAAAATAAATTTGGTATAATATATGATTTGGGCTAAACTTGTCCGTATAAAAACCAATTTATGAAAAACCGTATTCTTCTCTTATCCTTGCTTTTGACCTGTGCTTTTAGTCTTTGTTCTCTGGCGGCGACCGATCGGGGATCCTCAGCAAAGCAGATCACTTTCAAAACGAAATACAGGCTGGTTGTTTCCTTCATCAGTATTGGAGCGGGAATTGATAACGAATCCTACGATAAGATCACTTCCTACATTAAATCGCATCCTAAGAAACCCGCTTTTGAAGAGGTGCAAAAAGGACGTGAAGGAGAAAGAACGATTTACATGAAGTTAAATGAGCTTTCTGCTGATGAGCGTAAAACATTTATTGATGACATCAATAAAATGATCGTAAAAAAGGAGCTCGTCAAAACTCAGGAAGATGTGAAAATTAAAAAAATAAGAGCTAAATTTTAATTCAATGAAAAAAATACTTTTTGCATTAAGCCTCTCAGTTCTCGTAACAACTATAGCCGCACAGGAAAAACCTAAACGCGGGAAAGGTAGGAAAGGAAATAAGATCACTACTGCCGCAACCCCTCAAACTATGTCAAAAGAAACCAATTACGACTTCATCGTTTCATTTATTAGTATTGGGGCCGGAATTGATCACAAAACACGCGAAAAATTAGATAATTTCCTGGAAACCAATAAAAAGAAACCTGTTTTAGATAAGATCCAGAGAGGCAGGGAGGGTGAAACCGAGTATTGTTTCAGGTTTCCGGAGTTTTCAACAAATGAGCGAAAAACATTTATTGAAGAAGTTAAAAAAGTTGTCGGAACTACTGATTTAGTGAAATTTAGCGAAAACCAAAGTCGTGTTAAAAACTAAAATTAGGCATTTTTTGCAGGAAAATCAGCTATAAACGGCTGATTTTTTTTATTTTTGCACATCTATTAACAAACCCATTTTTT
>JBJMLS010000298.1:0-2412 GCA_045805185.1 Bacteroidia bacterium
AACTTCCCCATTTGTCACTTTTTACTTTTGTACTCCCGAGTTGTATGCCCGGCACGTACTGGCAATTCATTCCTACCTGCGCCTTTGTAAAAAGCCCGGTAAGAACAAACGCTGCAAGGATCAGCTTTCTTTTCATTTTTTGCAATTGATTTTTATTCGTTATAATTAAATCCTGGAAGATTTTTCCATTACAAAAATATTTCAAGATAAAAAAGCAGTGAATACCCTGGAACGGGTAATTTGCATCCGTACTACCGGGGATGCATCAGGAATCCCGATTTTAGCATCTTTTAAACAATAAGACTGCTTAAAAATGGGATATTTCGTATCTTTACTATTAAAACCAGGCGCTTCTCATGTTAAAGAAATATTTTATAGTTGTTGCTCTCGTATTGGGCGGACTTAACATTTACGCACAGGATGGCCGTCAACCCAAACTCAGGCCCGAGAAGCCGAAGGTCAACTGGAAGGAACAGATCTATTGGGGTGGAAACCTGGGCCTGCAACTTACCAACAGCGGGAGCCTGATCGATCTTTCTCCGAATGCGGGATATAAGTTCAACAAATATGTTTCGGTTGGCCCGCAAATTATCTATACGAACATCAGTTACAAGAGCAGCGCGAGCGGACTAAACTACCATTATACTTTTTATGGCGGAGGGGCATTTGTGAGGCTGCAAACTTTTAACTGGTTATTTCTGCAGGCGGAATATGACCTATTGAGCGTTCCCAACAGCTTCAGTGTTATAGAAAAGAAAAGAGCCCTCGCTGATGTGGCGCTTGCCGGACTCGGCTTTAAGAATCAGATCGGTGAGAAAAGCTGCTACTATGCTACCATTATGTACGAGTTCGCGCCAACGCCAAACTCGCCTTATACATACGGCCCATTTAATTCTCCGCTCGTTTACCGCTTCGGATTCAATGTAAATTTTTAAGATGCATGGTTCGACCTGAACCAGGAGATCGTATTCTTCAATCCCTCGTTAAATTCAACTGAAGGTGAATATTCAAGGATCTTTCCTGCGGCGCTGATATCCGCCTTTGAATTTTTCACATCTCCGAAACGCTCTTCCCTGTGAATTGCTTTTGACCCCGGAGCAATTGCTTCGGCTATCTGATGGAACATTTCATTCACGCTAATACTGCTTCCGTAAGCGATATTAAATACCCTGTTCAGGCTTGCCGGGTTTTCACAGAACAGCGCCTTCATGTTTGCCTGTACAGCATTCTCCACAAAGGTAAAATCCCTGCTTTGCTCCCCATTTCCATTAATATACACAGGCTGCCCGTTCATAAGTGAGCGGATAAATAACGGTATGGCGGCGGCGTAGGGTCCATCAGGGTTCTGTCGTGGTCCAAAAATATTAAAATACCTCAGCCCTGTGATTTCCATTTTATAGGTTGAAGCGAAAATGGCGGCATATTGTTCATTTACCAGTTTGCTTACCGCATAAGGGGAAAGCGGTTTTCCGATCCTTTCCTCCACTTTTGGCGATTCGTTCAGATCGCCATACACGGATGAGGAGCTCGCAAAAACAATTCTCTTTACTTTTGCATTCCTTGCAGCAATGAGCACATTGATAAATCCCGTGGCATTCACCTGGTGGGTAGCTAAGGGATTTTCGATACTGCGGGGCACCGAACCCAGCGCCGCCTGATGGGAAACAAAGTCAATACCTTTACAGGCTCTTTCACAATCGGAAGGATCACAGATATCCCCTTCAATAAATTCAAAATTACTTAAGCCAAGAAAAGGTTTGATATTCTGCAGATTTCCGGTAGCAAGATTGTCGAGCGCCACTACTCTTCCGGCATTCCATTTTAACAGGTATTCAACAATATGTGAGCCGATAAAGCCCGCGCCTCCTGTAATAAGAAAGGAATTGGCAGAGATTTCTCCAGGATGAAAGGCGGTTCTGTACATCTCAATCAAAGATATACGATAAAGAATTAAATGACTTTTGAAACAGGATCATCTTTTAACATACTGTTGTTGGTAGTATTTCTGGTAATCACCGGAAGTCACTCCATTCAGCCAGTCTTCGTGAGAAAGATACCAATCGACCGTTCGTTCGAGCCCTTCTTCAAACTGGAGTGAAGGCTTCCATCCCAGCTCATCCTGGAGCTTTGTGGAATCGATGGCGTAACGCAGATCATGTCCCGCCCTGTCTTTCACAAATGTGATGAGTTTTTCACTCGTTCCTTCCGGACGATTCAGCTTCTTATCCATGACCCGGCACAGAAGGCGGATCACGGCAATATTGGTCCATTCGTTATGACCGCCGATATTGTAAGTGCTTCCGTGTTTTGCCTTATGAAAGATCACATCGATCGCCCGTGCATGGTCTTCCACGAAGAGCCAGTCACGCACATTCTCACCTTTTCCATAGATCGGAAGCGGCTTACCGTTCT
>JBJMLS010000299.1:0-6591 GCA_045805185.1 Bacteroidia bacterium
ATGTATTCAATTGTCTTCGCCATATCTTTTTTATTCATGAAGATATCCGAGAGATTGGAATAGATCTTTGCTTCCAGGTGCAGGATCCCATTCTTTTTGGCCAGCTCCAGTCCTTTGTAATAAAAATATTGAGCGGAATCATAATGCTCCTGATTTCCCTGGTAAATACCGTACATATTATAGCATTTCGCCATTACTTTTTCGTTGTTCAGCTTCGCAGCGAGATCTATGGTTTTAAGCAAATACTTTTTAAAGGAGTGGGGCTCTTCAATATTGCTGTACAAAAGCGTTAGGGTAAAATAATCACTGACAATGCGTACGCTGTCTTTTTGTTCTCCATCGATCTTTAAGGCATGCATGTATGAATCCAGGGCTTTTGAAAAGTTGTCCTGGTTGCGGAAGCATTCACCGATGTTGGTATAGAAAACAGAAGCGTATTTGAAGTTGTTTTCTTTCTTCGCTGTTTCCAACCCAACGGTATAATATTTTTCAGCTTCTGAGTAGTTGGCAAGATCATCGAAGGCCGTTCCGACCAGGTTGTAGCATTTCAATAAAAGCTCTTTGCAATTGGCATCTTTAGCAATGGCCAGCGCTTTTTTTCCATAGTTGAGAGCAGCCTCGTTATTTTCATTATCGGATGCTTCTTTACCCAATAAATAATTCAGTTCGGAACGGCGGCAATTGTCTTTGGCCTGATGAAGAAGATCCTTTAATGAATCTCTTGCCCGGTTTGGTTCGCTGAAAACCTGTGTTCCAGCATTTAGTCCGGAAGAGGTCAAAAGCAGTACACAGAATAGAAGTACGCAGGGATAGTTATTTAAGATACAGCGGTTCAAAAGAATTTTTCTAATCCTAAATATACGGTTTTTTGAATAGCGGGGAAATTGGCCGCATCATCCTGAATTCTGAAGAGCAGCTAATGGTATACTCAACACAACAGGAAATTAATGTGCAATGCTCACCGGGAAGGTCTGGGTGCCATTCTCCGTGATCAGCTTGATGTAATAGAGACCGGAAGAAAGCTCGGAAGTTCCGATATGCAGTTGCTGGGACCCGGGATTGACCTCGCCAGTGAAGATGTCTTTGATTGCTTTACCGGAATTATTAATAAGCTTTATATTCAGCTTGGTTTTCCTGTCCATTTTAAGATCCAAATGCACCTGATCATTTGCCGGATTTGGAAATACATTGAACTGGCTGATCAGTTTTTTCTGCGCGGCGATCGCATTAAAGCCTGCCGGATCAATATAGATCCTGTATACGGTATCATTAGCGACAGTTGTAGTGGATTGATTTGGCGCATCGGCGCTGATCCCGCCCAGGAGATAGCCTGCAAGGATCCTGCCTGTGATCGCTTTCAGGTTGATTACACCGTTAGCATATTGCGGGACATCCGTACGAAGTACAAATTTTGCATTGCTTCCAAGAAGATAAGGCAGTTGTACCGGCAAAATGGATTCTTCCATTAATCCGTTCGCTCTTTTTGTGAAGGTGGTAATATCACTGATGAATGGGACAAGGGTATCGCCGATAACAGTATTCGTATTGGGATCGTAATCGTTTATACTGATCCCGCCAAGAAAAGTAGTGTACATATCCTGGTTCACTGAATCGTAAACCGGGATGTTGGCGCAGGTATAATGACTCATCACCTGCTGGTAAGCATATACGCTGTCAGCATTTACGCCAATTTCAATCGGCTCGAGGTAAGGGATATCTGCATCTTTTTGAAAAACACCCCCAAATGCCATCAATGATTGTTGTCCTGCAGAATTAATAATGGGAGAAACCGTGAGGTCCCTTCGGTGAAAATTATTTGTATCCGCGCGTGCGCTGAAATTCGTGACGCTGATGGAACCGCCCGTATTCACAATATTAAATTTCCTGATTTCGTTCTGGTATTTCTGAAGAAATAATCCGCTTCCGAATCCGTGATCATATCTTCCTGTGAAGATCTGACCGAACATCAGGTAAAAATCAGGGCCGACTTTCTGCAGATCGCCTCCGCATAATTTCAGGCTGGGATTAGTGATCTGCCGGATATAAGGAGCGATCGGCTGGCCATTCATTACCGCGTCGATCATGCTGTCGATACGGATGGAGGAAAGCGTATTAAAGGTCACAAATTTATTCTGAACACTGTCGCGGCCATAACCACCTACCATATACAGGTAATCACCATCCTGAAAGTATTGCATATTGGAGGAGCGGAGTGGATCGGCAACGGAATAAGGTAGATTGCTTAAGCAGCTGTAATAAGACTGCCAGTTGCCCGTATCAATAACAGTAACGAAATTATTATTGTAATCCGGGTTAAAGCCTTCATTCGCGTTCAGACTGTGCAGTCCGTTGGTGCGGCCGCCAATGACCAGCCATTTGCTGTTCAGTTGTCCAAAAGCGAAAGAGTGGAAGCCCGGAATGGTCTGAGATGTCACCACTTTTTCAATACTG
The DNA here is from genome assembly GCA_045805185.1 of Bacteroidia bacterium. GTDB lineage: Bacteria > Bacteroidota > Bacteroidia > B-17B0 > Aurantibacillaceae > JAHEYF01. The sequence goes on from JBJMLS010000299.1 coordinate 2,452, forward strand.
ATGGAAAAAGGAGGTAGCGGCGCGAATTGAGCGATCAATCCGGTTTGCATAAACAAAACAAGAAACAAAAATATAAGGTAGATTTTTTTCACGACTGAAAATTTAATTCTCTGCAAGATAAGACATTTGAAGGAAAAGAGAAAGTTCATTTGATTTAAGGCAGACGCAAAAAACCGGGATTGATTTTAATATTATGAGAAATCCTTTAGCGGCCTTTGCGCAGTCTTCGCGGGCTTTGCGGTTAAATGCGGAATGTTTAGACGATCATCAGCGGTACACTGATCCCATGCCTCACCGCTTCCACCGTTGTGCCCAGCAAAAGATCCTTTAAGCCTTTGTGTCCATGCGTTCCCATTACCAGTACGTTGCACCCGGTTTCATTCACCAGTTCAGGAATGATCTTTTTTGGATTGCCAAAGCCAAGCTTTACTTCGCAGGCATAACCGGCATCGACCACCTGCTGCTTGTAATTCAATAACATTTTTGCATCTTCTTCGCTTTCGAGATCGTAGGTTTCTTTTCCAAATATTAACGCATTCGGAGTTTCCACAATATGCATCAGTAAATAGCGGCAGTCTTTTCCTCCCAGCATTATCGCTTTGTTGATCGCTTTTTCATCGCTGCTGCTGAAATCCACGGTAACGCCAATAAACCGGTAGCCCGGGCTCTCCAATATCGTAAGCGTCTGTAATTCTCCATGAGGCTGGAAGCTCCTGCGTTTTTCGCGCGAGAATAAAGGCTTAAAAGTAATGTACAAAAGGACCAAAATGAAAAACACGCAAAGCGGGATGAGGGTCAGGCCAGGCAACCAGGGATTTTCAGCATTATTGATCAGGCCTGACAGCTCTCCGAATACCAGCTTTATGTTCAGCCATACAATTATCGTTGCTGCCAGCCACGAAAATATTTTGGTCCAAACCGAAATGGCAAACTTTCCCATTCTCGTCTTGTCGCTTACGAAATGGATCAGGGGAATAACTGCAAAACCCAGTTGAAGACTAAGAATAACCTGGCTGAAAATGAGTAGTTTTTCTGTAACACTGTCTCCTAATACGATCAGGCAAATTACTGCGGGAGCAATAGCCAGAAAACGCGTGAGCAGTCTCCTTATCCAGGGCTGAATCCTGAGGTTCAGGTATCCCTCCATGATGATCTGTCCGGCAAGTGTTCCGGTAACAGTGGAACTTTGTCCTGCCGCGATGAGGGCCACTGCGAAAAGGATGGGCGCAAGACCGGTTCCCAGCATCGGAGCCAGGAACTTATGCGCGTCTTCTATCCGGGTAACTTCATGCATTCCATTCTTAAAGAAAGAAGAAGCTGCAAGGATCAGAATAGCTGCATTTACAAAAAGTGCAAGGTTGAGTGCAATGACCGAATCGATGATGTTGAAGCGGATCGCTTTTTTTATTTCCTTATCGTTACGCTCGAATTTGCGCGTTTGTACCAGGGAACTGTGCAGGTAAAGGTTGTGGGGCATTACTGTTGCGCCGATAATTCCAATGGCAATCAGTAAGGCTTCTTCGGTTGGTATCGATGGAATGATGCCTCCGGCGACTTCAGCCAGACTGGGTTTAGCGAAGAACATCTCCGCGCCGAATGACATTCCGATGATTGCGACGAGACAAATAATGAAAGCCTCGAGTTTCCGAATTCCGAAGTTTAACAGGAAGAGAAGGAGGAAAGTGTCGAGTACGGTAATGCAAACACCCCAGATCAGCGGCAGGCCGAACAAGAGGTTGATTCCTATTGCCATTCCGATCACTTCGGCCAGGTCGCATGCGGCAATGGCAACTTCAGCCAGAATGTACAGAATGAAATTAATGAAAGGCGGATATGTTTCGCGCGATGCCTGTGCAAGATCCTTACCCGCTACGATACCCAATCGTGCGCTCAGGCTCTGAAGCAGGATGGCAATAAGATTGCTCATCACCAGTACCCAGATGAGTGTGTATCCGTATTTGCTCCCTCCCGCAATGTCTGTTGCCCAATTGCCCGGATCCATGTACCCTACGCTGATTAGGTAAGCAGGGCCAAGAAAAGCGAAAAGCTTTTTCCACCTCGAGCCGCTAATGTTCGTGTTTACGCTTTGATTAACATCTCCTAATGACCGTCCCTGTTCCATACTATGCTTTCTCTACTAAGATATTTTTCGCTGCCTCATAACTCAGGAAGACCTGCTTGTTTTTTACCAGGGCTGTAATTGACTTGTCATATTCATTGATCTCATTCAGCTGTATAATATCTCCGAGACTGATCCCGGTTTTACTGATGTATTGTAAAAAGGACCTGGAATGATCTTCAACTCCTGTAAAAATGTATTTCCCTTTTTGTTTCATTCCGGCCAGCGGCATGGATTTAAGTACGGAGATCTTGCCGTTCTTGTCAGGGATGGGATCGCCATGGGGGTCAAACTTCGGAAAGCCAAGGTATTTGTCCAGTTCATCCACCAGTTCATCCGACTTGATATGCTCCAGCTGCTCCGCAATGTCATGAACTTCGTCCCATTTGAAATTCAGCTTTTCCACAAGAAAAACTTCCCATAGGCGGTGCTTTCGCACAATACTGATCGCGATCCGGCGACCTTTATCGCTCAGTGTTACGCCCTGGTATTTGTGGTAAATGATGAGTTTTTTCTCTGAAAGCTTCTTTAGCATATCTGTAACAGTTGCCGCTTTTGTATTTACCTGGGCCGCTATCTGGTTGGTAGATGCGGCGGCATTCGACGCAATGCTCAGCTTGTAAATTGCTTTCAGGTAATTTTCTTCCGTAAACGAATTGCCCATGATACAAAAATACAAAAAATTTCGGCTATTCGTATAATATATTTTAGGTGAGTCTAAAATACTCAGGTTCTAAATAATAAAGGTATTTTTGAAAGATTGCTTTCACTGAAGGGTCATTTCACGCGGATCACATAATCGGCAATGCACAAACCGTTAAAATAAATGGTCAGATCAAAATGTCCTTCCTTTTCAAACAGGTATTCGAAGAAATATTCGTTTGGAAGCTTGCCTTTTTTTAATTCGACCGGGACCACGAATTTATCGAGTGGAGTATAAACTGCGGCTGAAGTTATTTCTGTTCCGCACGTGAATTTTACCAGGAGCGGTTTTTTCAGTTTATGTGTGAATTTTCCTTTGGCCGGACTCAGGCTCTGTACATCCAGGTGGAAATAATCGGTATAATATATGGGCGCGCTGATGAATTGTTTTGCTTTGTGGAGTTTTTCCAGCAATTGGTATTTTTTTTCTTTGGGGAAATGATCAAGTATAAATTTTTCAGGAGGCGTAAGAAAATAATATTCGTCAAATTCTTTTACAAAGCGGCGGTTAAAGACATTGTATTTGCTGGTTGCCCAGGTTACATCCACCAGGTATTCCTTGTCGTATAATTTTACCGTGTTCCAGGCATGATCTGTTTTTTTTAGTTTGCGGTTGATGTCCCTGGGTTCTGTTTTTGTATATCCTACCACTACATTGCATGGAATGTTCACGCTTTCACACATTTCTTTCAGGAGGTTGGAAAAGCCCTGGCAAACAGCTTTATTCTTCCGGATGATCTTGTCGCTCTCCGCAAGAGAACCCGCGGATTTATTGTATTCAATGTTCTCAGTGATCCATCGGAATATTGCCCTGAATTTCTCATGATCGGTATTCAGGCCTTCGGTTAAAGGCTTAGTGATCTCACTGATGTTCTTGTATTTTTTTTTAGGAAAATTAACGGCGATGCTATCGGCTTTCCTGTAATCAAATTTTTTAATATCTATATCCTGCGCAAAAGTGGAAATGGCGAAAACGAAGACAAGCGATATGGAAAGGGAAAGCTTCAACTGATCAGGAGGAAATAAGAATATAGGTGCGTTTGGTTGTTTTTTTGGATTTCACATCGGTGATTTCCGCTTCGAGTGAGCCGGAGCCGGCAACGATCACATATTTCTGTTCACCGCTGTATCCTTTTACCGTAAAGCTGCTCCTGCATTTTTTTAATTTATATTTCCCGCTTAGTACCATCTCCTGATTCTCCCTGGTGAACCAGGTAGCTACATGCTTGTAATCATTGGTGGAAGTAGAAGCGATCACTGTTCCGTCTTCATAAAAGCGAAGTACGGCAGAATTCTCGTTGTTTAATTTGAATGCGTAA
>JBJMLS010000300.1:0-75062 GCA_045805185.1 Bacteroidia bacterium
ACCTGGTGCAGTTAAGTATCCTATCGCCTGTTCATTAACAGATACCGCGCTGATCACTTTTACCACCGGCAGCACCGGCGTTCCGAAAGCGGCGAAAAGAACGCATGGGTTCTTGAAGGAGCAATTCGGGGCCCTGAAAGAAAAAATTGATCCCAAGGCCGGTGATGCCGACATGTCCTTATTGCCTATTGTATTGCTGATCAATCTGGGCGCAGGAGCCACCTCGATTATCGCGGATTTCAAAGCAAAAAAGCCGCAGTCGTTTAAACCCGAAATTATTCTTGACCAGATAAAAAAGCATAAAGTGAAACGGATCACTGCCTCGCCTTTTTTCATCAAAGAACTTTCAAAGCACATCATCGCAAATAGAATTTCAACCGCTTCCGTGAAACAGGTGTTTACCGGTGGCGCGCCGGTCTTCCCGGCCGAGGCGGAGATCTTCTCGCGGGCTTTTCCAGCCGCTGAAGTCGAAATTGTCTACGGCTCTACCGAAGCGGAACCGATCAGTTCGGTAAACGCAAGGGAGCTTGTTCAGGAAAAGGGAAATGTCCTCAGGAAAGGCTTACTGGTGGGAAAACCCTATCACAGGGCGGAGGTCAGGATCATCGCTGTTTCTGATGAGGTCATTGAAGTAAGCGCTGAGCAGGAACTTAACTTATGCAGGACCAATACAAGCGGAGAGATCATAGTTGCCGGCCCGCATGTATTGAAAGAGTACTTTAATAACGATGAAGCGCTCAAAAGAAATAAGATCTTCGTTGAAGAAAAGGTCTACCACAGAACCGGTGACAGCGGCTATCTTGATGAGAGCGGAAAACTTTTCCTGAGCGGCCGTTGTTCGACTCTATTTATACAGAACGGCGCTTATGTTTGCCCTTTCCTTTATGAGAATTATTTCTCCACTTTAGATGGGATTGAAATGGGAACAGTAGTTCATCATGAAGGCAAAACAACAATTGTCCTGGAATTGAGAAAAGGAAGAAAAATAAATATGACTGAAGAGAACTTTACTTCATTACCCTTGCACTATGATAAAATTCTTTTACTAAAGAAAATGCCCCGGGATCCGAGGCATCATTCAAAAATAGAATATGAAAAGCTGAAGCAGTTACTTAGCGGACTGTAATTTTTTTGCTGTAGATCTTATTGTTTACGGAAGCTGTTACCAGGTATTCATCCGAAGGCAGTGTTCTCTCAGGATCAAGCGCAACAAGATAATGGGCAGTAGAACTTAAAAAAACCTTTGAAAAGAATTCGTCTCCTTTTTTATTCCTCAGTACAACCAGCACTTCTTTTCCTTCAAACCCTTTCAGTAATAAACTAAAATCATTGGTCGAACTGGTTCCCGGATTGGCTGCAACAGCTATTTCAGGATTGTTTGCAGTCACAGGCTTGAAATAACTTACGGCCACAATATTGTGCAGCACTTCTTCACCCGTTTCGTTAGCCTGTTTCAGACGGTAATAAGAAACGCCTTCAATTGGCGTATAATCCGCATCGAAATATTCCATGTAGAAATTTCCCTTACCAACGCCGGTCACCCGCATTACCTCTTCAAAAGATTTACCGTCCTTCGATTTCTCCACGATAAAAACAGCGTTTACATTTTCAGCTTTTGTGACCCATTTCAGGTCAACTTTATCCGTATTGATGATCGCTTCAAAACTGATCAGGTCAACACCTGAGGTTGATTTAGCGATCAAAGGATCAGTGGCATGAGCCTGCTTACCTGCAAGGGCAAACAAAAGGCAACCAATTACGCTTATTTTTTTTATCATAAATGTGGCGTTTGTATTTGGCTAATGTCGAAAAAGCATATCAGAAAAGCAAGCTATCTGACCAGTAAAAATTGCAGGATTGCTAACAGGAAGAAATGGAGTATAAAACATTAATAAGCAAATAGTTAACTACTGCCATTTTTATCTAAAACCGTTTTAGATTTTATTTTAACCGTAAGATGGAGCTTAAAAGCCTCATTCTACTGTTACGCTTTTCGCAAGATTCCTCGGCTGATCCACATTACAACCCCTCATCACGGCAATATGATACGACAGCAATTGTAGCGGAACCACCGAGAGCAATGGAACCAATGATTCATCGGTTTCCGGGATCTCAACCACATAATCCGCCATTTCCTTTACATATTTATCTCCACTTGTAACTACGGCAATGATCTTTCCTTTGCGCGCTTTTACTTCCTGGATATTGCTGACTACTTTTTCATAATTGGCGCCTTTGGTTGCAATGACAAATACCGGCATCTCCTCATCGATCAATGCGATCGGGCCATGCTTCATTTCCGCCGCAGGATAACCCTCCGCATGGATGTATGAGATCTCTTTTAATTTTAAAGCTCCTTCCAGCGCAACCGGGAAAGAATAACCGCGTCCAAGGTAAAGCGCATTGGTAGCGTCCTTATAACGGTAGGCAATTTTTTTGACAGCATCGTTCAGCTTTAAAACCTCTTCCAGTTTCCCCGGCATTGCTTCCAGTTCGTACAACAATTGCCTGTAACGGCTGGCAGCGATCGTGCCTTTTACATGCGCCACATGCAGGGCCATAAGTGTAAGCACGGTTACCTGTGCGGTGAAAGCTTTGGTTGATGCCACCCCGATCTCTGGTCCTGCATGCGTGTATGATCCTGCATGAGTAGCGCGGGCAATGGACGAACCTACAACATTACAAACACCGATAATGGTCGCACCTTTGGATTTAGCCAATTCGATAGCCGCCAATGTATCGGCAGTTTCTCCTGACTGTGAGATCGCGATGACAACATCGTCTTCATAAATAACGGGATTGCGGTACCTGAACTCAGACGCATATTCCACCTCTACCGGAATGCGTGCATACTCCTCAAAAAGATATTCTGCCACCAGTCCGGCATGCCAGGACGTACCACAGGCGATAATAATAATTCGCTTGGCATTTTTGAATTTGGCCTCATGATCAACAATACCCCCGAGCTGAACCAATCCTTTTTGAGAATTCAATCTTCCGCGCATGCTGTCCTTAACAGATCGTGGCTGCTCATAAATCTCCTTCAGCATGAAATGCTCGTAGCCGCCCTTTTCAATATTCTCCAGTTCCATTTCCAGCTCCTGCACATAGGGAGTGATCTCCTTGTCCTTGATTGTACGCAGCTTTAACTCCTGTCCTCTCCGGATAATCGCAACCTGCTCATCGTCGAGGTAAACAACATTCTTGGTGTATTCAACGATCGGAGAAGCGTCGGACGCAACAAAAAACTCATCGTTCCCGATCCCGATCACCATCGGACTTCCTTTCTTTGCTGCGATTAGCGTATTGGGATCATTTTTATCCATGACAACAATAGCATAAGCTCCGATCACCTGGTTCAATGCGGCAAGCACCGCATGGCCGGTTTTCATGTTCTCGTTCTGCTTGATGTCCTCGATCAGGTGTACAAGCACCTCTGTATCGGTTTGGGAAAGGAAAGTATGGCCCCGTTTTTTTAAACCCTCTTTTATAGCTGAATAGTTTTCAATGATCCCGTTGTGAATGATCACAAGATTTTTAGTCTGGGAATAATGCGGGTGAGAATTTACATCGTTGGGTTCGCCATGGGTCGCCCAGCGGGTATGGCCGATCCCCGTATGCCCGCTGAGATCCTGACCCGAAGCAAAACTTTCCAGCTCGGAGACTTTTCCCTTGCGCTTGTAAACGTTCATCTCGCCTTCCGGATTGATCATGGCAACGCCTGCGCTGTCATAACCTCTGTATTCCAGCCGGTGCAAGCCTTTCATGAGGATCGGGTAAGCTTCGCGGCCGCCGATATATCCAACTATTCCACACATAGTCTAGTAAATTAAGTTTTGAAATATGACCGTAAAATCACCCGTAAATGTAAGAAAAAATCAGCTTGCTAATTCGCAAAAATCCAAATTAAGGGGCGCTATTCGCGCATATTCTTTATCTTTATCCCTTCCAGAAATATTCCCTATGCGCTACGAACAGATCAATAATCAGCTATTCATTCAAAACCGTAAAAGATTTGCGGCTAAGCTCAAACCAGGCTCGGTTGCGGTCTTTAATTCAAACGACGTTATGCCGACCAATGCAGATGGTCACATGAAATTCAGGCAAAACGCCGACCTGTTCTACCTTTCGGGTATTGACCAGGAAGACTCAATTCTCGTGATCTATCCGGATGCTAAAGATGGCGCACATACAGAGGTCCTCTTCCTCAAAGAGACCAGCGAGCTGATTGCGATCTGGGAAGGGCACAAATACACAAAAGCCGAAGCAACCGCAGCCAGCGGAATTCAAAAGATCTATTGGCTGAAGGACTTCCCAACTGTATTCAAATCACTAATGGTTGAGGCTACACACGTTTACCTCAACACCAATGAACATACCCGCGCGGTGATCGAAGTGGAAACGCGGGACGCCCGTTTTATCAGCTGGTGCAGGAAAGAATACCCGATGCACGACTATGAGCGTTCCGCACCCATCATGCATGAATTAAGGGCGATCAAATCTCAAATGGAAGTAGAGCTTATCCAGCGTGCCTGCGATATTACCGAGAAAGGATTTCTCCGCCTGCTGAAATTCATTAAGCCCGGCGTTTGGGAAAATCAAATCGAGGCGGAACTCGTACATGAATTTTTGTACAACCGTTCCGAGGGTTTTGCTTACACTCCGATCATCGCAAGCGGTCCGAGCGCATGCGTATTGCATTATATCGAGAACAACAAGCAATGCAAGGACGGAGATGTTATCCTTCTGGATGTTGCAGCTGAATACGCCAATTATAATTCCGATCTTACCCGTTGCCTTCCGGTGAACGGTAAATTCAGCAAAAGACAAAAAGATGTTTACAACGCCGTTTTACGCGTCATGAAAGCAGCCACTGCAATGCTTGTTCCAGGTAATACTATCAACGATTACCACCGCGCAGTAGGAAATTTAATGGAAGAAGAGCTGATCAGGCTCGGTTTGCTGAATGCAGATGAAGTGAAAAAACAAAACCCCGATTCACCGCTTTATAAAAAATATTTCATGCACGGCACCTCTCATTACCTTGGCCTCGATGTGCATGACGTCGGGAACCGTTACCGTAAATTCGAAGCGGGAATGGTATTCACCTGCGAACCCGGGATCTATATCAACGAAGAAGGACTTGGGATCCGCCTGGAGAATGATATCCTTATCACCGAAAAAGGACCAAAGGACCTGATGGCCAAAATTCCGCTGGAGGCAGAAGATATAGAAAGTCTTATGGCGAACCAGTAATTAAAACCTTCCTGGTTTTACATCCAGGTGTTAAAGCTTATCGTTGACAATGAGTTTCCCAGCAGTGAGATTGCAGTGAAATTAAATATAACGGTTGGCACTGTAGACACTCATCGCAAGAACCTCCACAAAAAAACCTTCACAAAAAGTTCGTTTGTCACTTTACCTGAACGGTAAGAGCGGAAACATTTCTTACCTCATCAGGCTGTAATCAGTTTCGTTACGATCCAGTCGTTATCCGCAGAATTGATCTTTGATCCGCAATACGCGCACTTCATACTTGTGGAATCCGTGTAGGGCGCGCCACAGCCCGGACAATCGTGACTCCAAAGCTTACTTTTTGAAACGGCCCCGGCTTTCCTGCTCAGGGTTAAACTCGCCATTCGCGTCACCATATCATCGTCCAGCTTTTTCACTTTGTTTTCTTCCAGCTTCACTTTTTGTCCTGAATACACAATGGTAAAATGGAGCTGGTGCATATTTTCGCCGGGCGCATAAGCCGCGAATGAAACACGGTTCACGTAGATCCGGTTGAACACATAAGGCTCGTCTTTTTCAGCATTGATCTCTGCTATCACTTCATCGCTTGCAAAACGGTTGCAATGATCTGCTTTGTTCCAGGCGGAAGCAAAAAGATAATGAACAAATGCATTGGATGCTTTGTCTTCCATATTCTGCATGCAAAACTCTTCCTCCTTTCTCAGGGGAGCGAGTGAAATGTTATCCGGGTTATACCAGGAATCAGCAGCATAATCCTCTGACTGCGTAATTTCAGACAGCACCCAGTCATAATCGCCGAGGTAGGTAACTGTTCCGCAGGAAGGACATTTGCTTACTTCTCCTCCATCCTCATTCAGTCCGTTTCCGCAATTCGGGCAGGAATTGCTCTGGTAAAGATCCTTGTTGACCGCTCCTGACTTCTTTACAAAGGTCCAGTATTCAATTGCCTGGTCGCCGGAATAACTTTCATTCAGCTGAGGCATCTTTTCTGATATGAATTTATCATCCATGGTGAAACGTACGCCCACCGTAACCACACTGTAATTACTTTCGGTATAAGCTTTCACGAACTGCACCTGTTCAATATCAATATTGGAAAGCAGGTTCTTTTGTCCCAGCTTTTTCATCATGTCGAATTGTATGCTGAAGCGCTGATAGACGCCATCACTGATCCATTTGCGAACTTTTCCCAGGTTCTGATCCTGCCATGCCTGCTGGATCGCCATAAATGCCGTCCGGACCTTATCCTGGAATCCGTCGTTGCTGAACCCCGGATTTGCTAGCAGGAATGCCTCTGTAATAACCGGCGCTCCGTCATTCGATTGAATTTCCAGACCCTCTTCTTCATCTGTATCCGTATCAATTCCGGTAATTGAGCTCAACATTCCGGCTCCCGGACCCTTGTATTTTTTTACAACAATGTAAATAACAGCAAGCACAACAAGCACAAGTATAATATAGCCCCAGCTGAAACTTCCGCCACCACCGCTACTGCCATAACTATGCGAGGAATGGGATGAAGAGTGACTGGAACTGCTGCTCCTTCGTCCGCCACCGCCGCCTGCCCTTGCCCAGGCTTCAGCGCTGTTCAACAAAAGAAAAAATACCAGGGTGTAAATGGAGTTGAGCTTTTTCATGCGAAATATTTTAACTAATGTAATGCTTGTCCCTTATAAATCCTATTTCGCGTAAAGAAAATGCCAGATACAGGATGATCTTCACTGTAGTCTCTTATCGCAGTCTCTTATCGCCGTCACTGATCATCCGGTCGAAATTTCTCCTTTAGATCAAACCAAAGATCCTCAGGCTGGCACCAGTGTATACCTGCTGCATTGTAAAACAACAACGGACAGGTAAAAGAACCGATTGCCGACTAATATTAGTTGAAAAGACCGGCCAAAGGCGGCTTTTTTGTTTCCTGCGAACAATATTTTAAATTAGCGTGCTCAATATTGAGCCTATGTCCTAAATTTGTAGCATGTATAAGATCAGAGTCAATAACAAACATGAATATAAAGTAGAACCGAAGAACCAGGGAGAATGGGAGTTAAATGGTACAGCTTTTGCACTTGATATCGCCCGCATAAAAGACGGTTCTTTTCATATCATCAGGGAAAACAAGTCATATAACATTGAAGTCTTGAAATTCGACGCGAAAGAAAAAACGCTATTACTGAAGATCAACGGCAATAAATACGATATGCTGATCAAGGATAAATACGATGAGTTATTGCACAATCTCGGGCTCGACAACCTGACCTCAAAAAAAGTAAATGATGTGAAAGCACCGATGCCGGGATTAGTGCTCAACATACTTGTAGAAGAAGGCTCGCAGGTTAAAAAAGGTGAAGCGCTCATTGTACTCGAAGCTATGAAAATGGAAAATATCCTGAAATCTCCCGCTGATGGCACAGTAAAAAAAATAGCAGTTAAAAAAGGCGTTGCAGTAGAAAAGAACCAGGTATTAATTAATTTTTAAAACCTGAAAGAATGGAAAACAACAGAAGAGATTTTCTTAAAAAAACAGCGCTTCTTTCCCTTGGAAGCATTGCGGCTAATATTTTCGGGAACGAAAAACTCGAAAAGATCGAAGAGCTGGGGAATATGGATTTTTTTATGGACGGAGGGAAATATACGCTTCCTGCTTTGCCTTATGCTTATGACGCGCTCGAACCCTTTATCGACAAGCAAACCATGGAGCTTCATCATGGCAAGCACCACCAGGCATACGTCGATAATATGAACAAAGCCCTTGAAAGCGTGGACAAGAAATTACTGGAGAGTCCCTATTCTTTTGAGAATATATTTAAAGCCTGTTCCAAACTCCCGGCTCCTTTGCGCAACAACGCAGGTGGGCACTACAATCACAGCTTATTCTGGCAATTGATGAAACCTAATCCCAAAGGAGAAGCCAATGTTCCCTCAGGTAAAATTGCAGAATCGATCAACAGCTCTTTCGGTTCATTTGAAGAATTTAAAAAACAATTCTCAGAAGCGGGTACTAAACGCTTTGGAAGCGGATGGGCCTGGCTGTATGCTGAGAACAAAAAACTAAAAATAGGCTCCACGCCAAACCAGGACAATCCTTTAATGGACAATGCAGAGATCAAAGGAACGCCTTTACTCGCACTGGATGTATGGGAACATGCCTATTACCTGAAGTACCAGAATAAGCGCGCCGATTATGTGAGCAGCTGGTGGAACCTGGTCAACTGGGATAAAGTCAACGAACTATTTTCAACTACATAAATACCATGCTGCTAAAAACATTCCTCCCCGCCCTGTTTTTGCTTTTTTTTGCTGTTGGTGAGCCAGAAGTCGATAAGGCCGCCGCAAGAGAAGCTTATGCTTTACTGAATAACATCAGGACAAATCCCAAAAGCTATGCTGCCGAGATTGGCGCCTTTCTTAATAAACAGCATGCCTTAAAAGCGCTTACCTGGAACGACACCCTTGCAAAAGTGGCCGAAGCAAAAGCGATAGATATGGCAAAAAATAATTATTTCAGCCATGTGGATAAAAAAGGATACGGGATCAATTACCTTATCGATAAAGCAGGTTACAAATTAAACAAGGAATTCCTCAAGCATAAGAAAGATAACTTTTTCGAGTCTATCGCATTAGGTTATTCAGGACCTCATGAAGCGATCAAGGACCTGCTGATCGATAGCAGCGACCCGGGTCTGAATCACCGTAAGCACCTGCTGAGCCAGGATAAGTTCCATGCAAAGGATACCGACATTGGGATAGGATTTGTAAGGTCTGCAACCGATAAAGGAGATATCACTTATATCTCCATCATTATCGCGAGACACAATTAAACATTCCTGAACAAAATTTTATAAACCTCTTGCATTCGTGCAGGAGGTTTTTTGTTTTTTATTATCAGGGAGATCTTCTTTGGTAATTAAACTCTATTTTTGCCGGAGAAACTTTAGCCTATGTCTTATATTATTTCAGGTATTCAACAGGTTGGAATTGGAAATCCAAATGTACACGAAACCTTTAAATGGTACCGTCAGCATTTTGGCGTTGACGTACCGATCCTTGAAGAAGCGGGTGAAGCGGGCCTTATGCTTCCTTACACCGGCGGACAGCCCCAGAAGCGGCATGCGATCCTTGCAGTAAATTTAAAAGGCGGGGGCGGACTGGAGATCTGGCAATATGTAAGTCGTACCCCACAGCCTTGTGCATTTGATATCCGCCTTGGCGACCTGGGTTTTAATATTGCGAAAATAAAAACCGACAATGTAAAAGCAACTTATGATTTTTTAAAAAATAAGGGCGCAAAACTAGTGACCCAGGTTGTAAAAGACCCGGTTGGCAGCGAGCATTTTTACCTGGAAGACCTGCATGGCAACCTGCTTGAGATTGTGAAGGGAGAAGATTGGTTTGGCAAAGGAAGTCATCATACCGGCGGACCCTCAGGTGTTGTGATCGGCGTAAGCGATATTTTGAGATCAAAGAAATTCTATTCTGATATTTTAGGTTATGATACCGTTGTTTACGAAAAAGAGGAAGTTTTCAGTGATATGAAAGGGCTTCCCGGATCGGAAGAGATCCTGCACCGGGTATTGTTAAAACACAGCAAACCGCGTGAAGGAAGCTTTTCAAAATTATTGGGATCAAGCACTATTGAATTGATCCGGGTGAAAGGCCGCGTTCCCCACAAAATATTTGAGGGCCGTCTCTGGGGAGACTTAGGTTTCATTCACCTCTGTTTTGATATTAAGAACATGCCCGCCCTGAAAAAATACTGTGCGGAGCAAGGACATCCTTTTACCACCGAAAGCAATCCCGATTTTGACATGGGAGAAGCTGCAGGGCAATTCGCTTACATTGAAGACCCGGATGGCGCACTGATTGAATTTGTAGAAACACATAAAATCCCAATAATGAAAAAGCTTGGCTGGTACCTCAACCTGAATAAACGCGATCCTAAAAAAGCCCTGCCCGACTGGATGTTAAAAGCGCTAAAATTCAGCAGGGTCAAAGATTAATTATGCAAACAAGAATAAATTACCCGCAAGGGTTCGCATTCATCAGTGCAGGATTAATGCTCGGCGGCCTGATGATCGTCGCGGCGCTTTTTGTATTACTTTTCAAGCCTTACATCATGCTGGTCCCCGATACGGCATGGACAAGGCCGATAGCTTTACTGGTTGGATTGACCGGTGGATTGCTATTCTCCTGTAAGGGCGTACTGATCGACAAAACCGCCAACACGGTATTTTCCTATTATGTCATTTATGGAATAAGGGTTGGAAAAAAAAGATCGCTCAGCGATTTCAATTGTGTTACCATTACACGACAAGGGTATGCCCGGCAAGCGGTTAAACTAAATGAAGAAGGCACCTTTGACCGTTACGAAGTTTTCGACGTAATGATGGTGAGCCAGAATATGGAGCAGGAACAGGTGATCAGGACCTCGCCTTCCCTTGTGGATGCAAAAGGTGAAGCCCTAGAGCTCTCAGATCTGCTTGAATTCAGAATTGTAGAATATTTTTTTCCGGGAAGATCGAAAGAATCCTGATTGTTAATTCAGCTTCTTCCTTTTCTTTGACAGCGCCTGAAAGCATTTTTTTTATAGCTTTGCTTTTCCCGCAATAAGCATTGTTCATGAGATCCAAAAAAGTAATTACTCTTTTTTCCATTACCGGATTTGTTTTCCTGATCGGATTTCTCTTCGGTGAAAATGGTGTTTTTTCCGGCCCGGGCTTTCATACTCCTGAAGAAAAACAAACACTGCAAGCCATGCTGCAGGTCCCGATCGATTCAAATGAATATTTCCTGCATTCTGAAAATTGCCGTACCTGTCATGGCCACGATACAGTTGGATATGCCAATGTTGACCAAAGCGGCAATGATGTGAATTTATTCGACGACTGGCAATCCACCATGATGGCGAATTCCGCTAAAGATCCTTTATGGAGAGCAAAGGTGAGTCATGAGATCTTAGTTGACCCGGCGCATTCACTCGCGCTTCAGGATAAATGCACTTCCTGTCACGCGCCCATGGGGCATTTTACTTCAGTGTTCAAAGGTAATCCTCACTATGGCATTACCGAATTGGATAACGACACCTTGGGTCTTGACGGAGTTTCCTGCACGGGATGTCATACCATCGGACCAAACGGCAATCAATATTCAGGGAACATTCCTTACGACACACTTCGAAATGAGTATGGTCCTTTTTATAATCCGAATACCGGCCCAATGCAATTGTATGTTGGCCTCACTCCCACTTACAGTTCGCACATGGAATCCTCGCGCGTTTGTTCCTCCTGCCATACGCTGCAGGTTGCTTCTACGGACCTCAGCGGAGTTCCGACAGGAAGAACATTTACGGAGCAGGCCACTTTTCATGAATGGGAAAATTCTGGTTTTGCGCAGGATAATGTTACCTGCCAGAATTGCCACATGCCACAGGTATTGGACTCGGTAGTAATTGCAAACGGCTACCTCAATCTTCCGCCCCGCTCTCCTTTCAACCGTCATAAATTCATGGGCGGAAATGCCTTTATGATCGACCTGATCAAGAACAATAAAAATAAGTTAGGCATTACGGTTCCTGATATCCGCTTCGATTCGACACTTGCCATCACTAAAAAAAACCTTCGCTACAATTCAGTTGATCTGAAAATACTACAGGACAGCATTACAGTTGATACCGCATATTACCGTGTTCGCTTAATGAATAAGGCCGGGCACAAATTCCCGTCCGGTTATCCGAGCAGAAGAGCGGTACTGCAATTTGTGGTAGTAGGAACAATGAACGATACACTTTTCCGGTCTGGGATCTTCAATACGGGAGGAGAAGTCGTTGGAATTGGAACGCCTTTCGAACCCCATTATGAGCTCATTAATTCTTCCGGCCAGAACCAGGTTTATGAAATGGTAATGGGTGATGTGACCGGCACCAGAACAACTGTACTGGAAAGAGCGGACACCACCTTAAAGGATAACCGGCTGCCTCCTGAAGGTTTTGTTTCAACAGCCAGCGTTTACGATACTGTTAAGATAGTAGGTAACGCCAATAACGACGCGGATTTCAATAAGTTCAGCGGAGGTGTGGAAGGAAGCGGAAAGGATTTTGTGCATTTCCGGATTCCGATTGCAGGCTTTCCTCCTGTATTCAGCGTATATTCCAGGATGTATTACCAAAGCGTTCCTCCAGCCTGGCTCCAGGAAATGTTCAGTTATTCCAGCGCTCCAATCGACTCGTTCAAGCTGATGTATAATTCCGCCAATAAGGCCCCTAACCTTGTGGATGCCGATTCCATTATGAACATTGCCGTAGGTATCGCAAAGAATAAAAACCTGATTGAAGTAATTGCCGCGCCTGATCCGAGCAGTGATGGCAATCTGGATCTCCTCTTTTCCGTTCCAACCGAGGTCTCCATGATCCGGATCCTGGACCTGAATGGAAGAGTGCTCAGCAGTATGCGCGTCGGTAAAAAAGTGGAGCGCTTGCCTATACGTCTCCCCGAAGAAAAAGGCACTTATATCATTGATATCTATATTGATAATTCCCGGATAACCCGGAAAGTGATCCGCTTATAGTCCTTTCTTTACCATAATTCCGATATGAGGTAAAAATATTTTGTATTTACCTTTAATTTAATACATTTGACAGGCCCACGTCAGTATTCTATCACTAAATACTAAATTAGAATCACATGAAAATAAAATTACCCATTTCAGGCATGATCCGGATCTCGTGTTTTGCTTTAACCACATTAAGTTTAAACGCCCAGATCAGCTTTACGAACTCCAATGCAGTGCTGCATTCCAATACCGGTGTATTGGGAAGTAATGCAAACGCGCGCAGCGGCAATTCAGTAACCGTTGCGGACATGAACTATGACGGCCTTGATGATATCTGCAAGCTTATCGATAATGGCGAGGTTCGCATTGAATACCAGCAACCCGGTGGAAGCTACACTTACCAGTATATTGGAACAATGGGCACCACTCAGGCCTGGGCCATGTGCGCCGGAGATGTGGATAAAAACGGGTATAAGGATGTGATCGCCGGATATGGAACTTTATTAAAGTTAATGAAGATAGGGCCATCCGGATCAATGGGTGTGACAACACTTCCAGGCTCTTATTTTGTACAGAATATCAATTTCATGGATGTAAACGCGGACGGCTGGATCGACATCTTTGCCTGTGATGACAATGCTTTTCCGAAATTATATTTGAACGACGGTACCGGAAGCTTCCCGTCTGAGGCTGGAAATACTGTAATAAATTTCGACGTGGCCCCCGGTCAGACGATCGGGTCTTCAAATGATGATTCCGGGAATTACGGAAGCGTTTGGACTGATTTCGATAACGATGGCGATGTTGACCTTTATGTAGCACACTGCCGTCAATCTGTTAGCAGCGGAACGGATGCAAGAAGGATCGATAAATTATTCGTGAATAACGGAAGCAATGTCTTTACAGAAATGGCTTCAACTTACGGAGTAGCCAGCGGTGATCAGGATTGGACCTCTTCTTTTGGAGATACCGATAACGATGGCGACTTTGATCTTTTTCTTACCAAGCACAACACCACTTCCAAATTATATACGAACGACGGTACCGGTCATTTCACTGCAGGAAATAACGTGACATTCGGAAGCATGCCGATGCAGGCGCAATTTGAAGACCTGGATAACGATGCTTTTGTTGACCTGATCATTACAGGAGATAACGATCATCGTATTTACCACAATAACGGGAACGGAACCTTCAGCGATGTTACACCAGCAAATCTTACTGCTGGAAGTAACCTGCTTTCCTTTGCAACAGGCGACCTGAACCACGATGGCAGGATAGACATTTATGGAAGCTATGGAACAACCTATAACAATCCCGGAACTCAGGATGATATTTTCTGGAAGAATACCACCAGCAACAGCAATCACTTTCTGACATTGGTTATGATCCCAAGCCTGAGCAACAAAGACGCCTTGGGGACCAAGGCGCGCATCTATGGCTCCTGGGGAGTTCAGACCCGCGAAGTAAGAGCAGGTGAAAGTTATGGAACAATGAACAGCGGCCACCTGCATTTCGGATTGGGCGGCGCCACGGCAATAGACTCAGTGGTCGTAACCTGGCCATCAGGCATAAAAACAGTCATTGCAAATCCAGGGGCTGATCAGTTCCTGAATGTCGGCGAACAAAATCCGTGTACTCTCTCTGGCGCAAGCATTTCACCTTCGGGTTCAACCAATCTTTGTACAGGCGATTCAATTACCTTAACCGCTACCTCAACCAGTACCGGCACCTATACTTATCTCTGGTCGACCGGCGCAACAACATCGAGTATCAACGTAAGCACTGCCGGTTCCTATGCGGTAACCATCACCGAGTCGGGCATGTGTAATTCCACCTCTCCTTCAGTATCGGTTACCATTAATGCCAATGAAACGCCTTTGGTAACTGCATCTTCCTCTGTTCTTACTTTCTGCGAAGGGAACAGCGTTACACTTACCTCATCACCTGCATCTTCTTATGCCTGGTCGGATGGCTCAACCACGCAATCCATTGTAGTGACCACCAGCGGAAATTATTCCGTTACGATCCAGGGAGCTTGTCAAAGCTGGAGCTCCACTGCTACTTCAGTTACCGTTCTTCCTGCACCTGCTGTGCCTTCAGGATCCGACATTTATATTTCGGGTCCGCAGAGCGTCACGCTTACTGCTACCGGAAACAGCGACGTTTGGTTCGACGCTCCAACAGGCGGTAACCAGGTCGGAACCGGAAATAACTACACAACCGGCATTGTAACACAGGATACCACTTTTTATGTGGAAGATCAGAATTCCTATGGAGGAAGCAGCGCCTTTACCGGACAGACTTACCATTACGGAAGTAGTTACAGCGGAAGTACAGCAACAAATGCTTATTCCATCTTTGATGTCCTGAATCCCTGCACATTGAATACGGTAAAAGTGTATACCGATACTCCGGGCAACCGCCTGATTGAATTAAGGAACAGTTCCGGAACCGTTATCAATAGCGTAATGGTTAATATTCCTGTCGATACGAGCGTGATCACCCTGAACTTTCCTTTAGCAGTAGGCAACGGTTACCAGCTGGGCACCAATGCTGCGCAAAACAACACACTGCTCGGATATGCATCACCGCGCTTAAAACGCAGCAGCAGCAATGTTACTTATCCGTATACCTTAGCTAACCTGGTAAGCATTACCAATTCTTCGCAGGGTTCCACAGTATATTATTATTTCTACGATTGGAACGTAGTTGAGGCCCCAAGCATTTGCCCGGGCCCGCGTCATCCGCAATCCGTATTGTTCAACGTGGTTGGTATAAATGAATCTGCAACTATGAACACCTTTTCCGTATTTCCAAATCCTGCAAAAGGATCCGTGAACATTGTTGTGAATAAGGATTACAGCACACCAATACTTATCGAGCTCACTGATCTTACTGGTCGCATTGTTGCAACCCAATCCGTATCAAAGATCGCTAAAGGACAACAATTGAACTTTAACCTGGCTGAAGTTGCCCAGGGCGCTTATTTTCTTAAACTGAAAAACGACACTACACAGCTTATCAAAAAGCTGATCGTAGAATAAATCTATTTTTTTACTGAAGAAGGGGGACGCTTTAGTGTCCCCCTTTTTTATTTACAGTATTCGATTTCCTCAATTACATTATTTGGACTATTTTTATAAATGCTAATCGTATTAAGGGTGAAGTCTTTTCTGAGGTCATATTTCGTATTCTTAACTTTACTCTGCAGCTTTTCGCTCACAGCGGTTCCGGATTCGCTTGTGTACCGGATCGGCGCTAAGGAACATTTGAATATCACATTCACGGGTAATTTAAAACAGGAGATCCGGAGTTCAAAAAGACTCGTCAACTGCTTTTTGTATAAGATCGGAAGCAATTATAAATGGGCAACTCCTGCATTTAATGATTCGGGGTGGACGAGAATACATCCCGACCTCGAAGACCTTGCAGAACATACTGATACCATACCTGTGCTTTGGCTCCGCCTTCATTTTCGTGCCGGGCCCGAAATGCTTCACAAAACCATCGGGCTCAAAATGGAACACCTCGGCGCATCCGAGATTTACCTCGATGGAAAATTACTCAGGGCTTATGGATTCGTCAGTAATGATGTGAACAAAGAGATTTGTGAGAATCCCAAGAACAGCATTATTGGTTTTTCCTTGAATGATACGCTTGAACACTTGCTTGCTATTCGTTATTCCAATGTTCACTATACCACTTATCTCAAGCACGACGAGAATACACCCGGACTAAACCCCGGCTTCATAGATTTTGAGGAAGAATACAGTTCAATGAATGACGTTACTACCTATGTTTCCATTGCCTGCGCATCCTTATTCGCTTTCTTTCTTGCGCTGAGCCTTGTTCACCTTCTTATATTCTCATTCGACCGGGAAAAAAAATTCAACCTCTATCACAGCATTTTTGTGGGGATCTTCGGGATCATCTTTTTACTGCCCATCATTTACCAGAACAGTTCAAATCCCGTATTGACTGTAAAACTGAAGTTTTATGCAGAGTACCTGACACCCATCTTTTTTATTTCCCTTCTGGCTCTACTCTATAACCTTTTTCAAAAACCACTGGGGAAATTCTTTTACATCTGCCTGATCTCAACCGGCGTCCTGATCCTGATCCGCTTTTTCAGCGAAGGTCTTTTCGACGCGCTTTGCCCTTTTGTGTTTTTCACGATCTACGTAAGCTCTACCGTTATTGCCATTAAAGCCATCCGTCAAAAATTACCAGGAGCCAAAATAGTAGGCTGGGGCGTTATTCTATTCACACTTTGCATATTTGCCGCGATCTTTATTTCTACCCTGGCGGCTATGATCGGCAAAGAAGCGCTTAGCGGAGTCGGAGCGCTGGTGGCAATTATATTATTAGTGTTTGCATTGCTAAGCATGCCCTTGTCCATGTCGGTATACCTTGCCGTTGACTTCGCGCGCGCGAACAAGACACTGAAGAAGCAGATCTCGCAGATCGAAGAGCTTTCACAGCAATCACTTCTGCAGGAACAGGAAAAAAAGCAGATCCTGGAAAACCAGAATAAATTACTGGAGCAGCAGGTGATGGAACGTACCACGGAGATCCTGACCAAAAATGAAATTCTCGAGGATCAGAAGAAAGAGATCATGGATAGTATAACTTATGCCAGCCGGATCCAGGAAGCCATATTACCTGATATCAATGAGATCAAAAAAACACTTCCTCAAAGCTTCGTCCTGTTTAAACCCAAAGACATTGTCAGCGGTGATTTTTATTATTTCCACAACAGTTCAGGCGCGCTTTCCAAAGACATGCAAAACGCTTCTGTATTTATTGCCGCTGTTGATTGCACCGGTCATGGAGTGCCCGGAGCCTTCATGAGCATGCTGGGCAAGGAGAGCCTTGATAAGGCCATTTCCGTTTCGGATGTTCCTTCAGAAATTCTTTCTCTTCTCAATAAATATGTAAAGCAATCCCTCAAGCAGGACAATAACAAAGATGCGACGCGTGATGGAATGGATATCGCTTTTTGTAAGATCGTATCGCGCGGGAATGAGTCCGGTGCGCATATTTATTTTTCAGGAGCAAATCGCCCGATCTGGATCATCCGGAAAGATACGCGCGAAGTACAGGAAATCAAAGCGACCAAAACCGCGATCGGAGGCTTAACTCCTACAGATCAAACATTCGATCAGCACGAGATCATTCTTCACCCCGGAGATACCATATACCTGACCAGCGATGGCTACGCCGATCAATTCAGTCCTGAAGACAAGAAACTGATGACGCGTAAATTCAAAGAAGTGCTTCTCTCTATTTGTGATAAACCGATGCACGAACAGGAAAAGCACCTGAAAGATTTTCATGTGAACTGGAAAGGATTAATGGAACAAACGGATGATATCCTGGTGATCGGGATCAGGATTTGATTTGAGCGCCAATATTTAAATACTTTTTTCATTTAAACCCCGTTAGCCTTATAATTCATTTTCCCCGATCCATGAAGTTTTACCTCCTCACATTTTGTTCAGCTTTCTTTTTTTCGGCCACAGCGCAGAGAACAAACCTGTATACCTCTAAAAACTTCTTCAACCTATACGATGAATTTGAATATAAAAGAGACCTCCTTCGCTTCCTGGATATAAAGAAAGGGGATGTCATTGCAGATGTGGGTGCAGGAGAAGGACATAATGATGCGGCATTGTCATTGTTATACGACAGTGTTACGTTTTACATCGAAGACATCAATCCAAAAGTCCTGAATCAGAAAAAACTAAATAAACAGGTAAAAAAATACACTAAAAAGAAAGTTTCCCTTCAGACCAACACTTTCAGATTCGTAATAGGAACCTATACTTCCACAAATCTGCCGGACGGGTTCTTTGATAAAATACTGATGATCGCTTCCTTTCATGAATTTACTCAAATGGACGAGATGATCGCCGATCTCGCAAAAAAATTAAAACCAAGAGGGAAAATATACATACTGGAGGCATTTTCTCTTCCTGAAAAGACAATTTATTGTGAAGATCATCACAAAGGTTACCGCATTGAAGAAGCCGTCGAAATCATGAAGAAACAAGGCTTTTACCTTACAAAAATGAAGAGTCCGGAAAGCAATATTGTGGATTATACCAATTGCCTTTCCTTCGAAAAAGCAGGAAACGCTTCCAACAGTTTTTACACGGATAAAACGGCGACGGATGTGCTCCTGCAGGAAACTTTTAGGCTTAACGAACAGGCATTTGCTTCAGATTCTACACAAGTGAGAAAACTCACGGATTCACTCATCGGGAAACTAACTGCATTAACACACATATACATTGCCTTTGAATGCTGGCTGAAGAATATTGGCTTGAAATACATGAAGAAAAAAGAGTATGAGGCGGCAATAAATATATTCAAAGTGAATATTCAGCTTTTTCCTGGATCGCATTACAACTATTACCAGCTGGGAAAGGCCTATAAAGCAACTAAGCAAAGCGAACTCGCCAGGTTATATTTTGGCAAGGCAAAGGCGCTTGATTCGGTTCAATAAGACAAAAAGGTATAATCCCCGGTCATTTTTCACTTCATTGTTTTTTGTAAATTTCGATCCAATATAAATCGAAATGAAGATCCTGCAAACAGAAATGCTGAGTAATGATCTTGCAGGGACAAGGAAGTTTTACCACGACAGTCTTGGATTAAAGATCAAAAACGAAAGCGAAAATGTGCTGTCTTTTGAGGTTGGTTCCTCAACGCTTGCTTTTAAAAAAACAGGGGCCGCCGCTGTTTACCATTTTGCTTTTACTGTTCCGCGAAACAAAACCGAAGAAGCGCTGAAATGGATCTCTGCGAAGACGCAGCCTATTCCGGTTAATGAAAAGAGCATCGCTGAGTTTGATAACTGGAACGCCCGCTCCATTTACTTTTACGATAACAACCGGAATATCCTGGAATTCATTGCGCGCATGGATCTCGACAATTCATCTGACACGGATTTCAGTTCTGCCTCCATTCTTTCCTTAAGCGAGGCTGCAGTAGTGACAGATGATGTAATTTCACTTGCAGACCGGCTCAAAGCGAAATATGGCATCCCGCTGTTCGACAAGCAGCCTTTGAAAGAGAACTTTGCCGCCTGTGGGAACGATGAAGGATTAATTATACTTTCCCAACCCGGCCGTCATTGGTACCCGACTGAACAACCGGCGCATAAACATTACAGTAAAATCCTGGTTTCGCAGTCGGGAAAACAACACGAAATAATATTCAACCCTTAACAATTAACAAATGAAACTCCGGATGTACCAGGTAGATGCTTTTACGGAAAAGCTTTTTGGCGGAAATCCTGCCGCGGTTGTTCCGCTTACAACCTGGCTGAGCGACGAGCTGTTGCAAAACATTGCTATGGAGAATAACCTGGCAGAAACCGCATTCTATGTAAAAAAAGAGAACATCTTTCACATCCGCTGGTTTACACCGATAGTGGAAGTTGACCTGTGCGGACATGCAACGCTTGCCACTGCGCACGTTCTTTTCAATCATGAAAATCATACAGGAAAAGAAATCCTGTTCGATTCGAGAAGCGGAGAGTTAAAAGTAAGCCGGAATGAGGGCTTACTCACACTTGACTTTCCTGAAGATATTTTTCATGAAGTGGAGCTCAGCGATGAGCTTTGCTCCGGATTTAATTTCCGGCCAGTAAAAGCATTCAAAGGTAAAACGGATTATATGCTCGTGTTTGAAAATGAAACACAGATCAGAAACATCCGGCCCGATTATTCCGCCATTTCAAAAATGGGTGGGCGGGGAGTTATTGCAAC
This sequence comes from Bacteroidia bacterium, assembly GCA_045805185.1. GTDB lineage: Bacteria > Bacteroidota > Bacteroidia > B-17B0 > Aurantibacillaceae > JAHEYF01. The sequence goes on from JBJMLS010000300.1 coordinate 20,583, forward strand.
TGCTAAAGGCGATACCGTTGATTTCGTTTCACGTTTTTTTGCACCCCAGTCGGGGATAAATGAAGATCCCGTTACCGGCTCGGCGCATACCACCTTAACTCCCTATTGGGCGGAGTTCATAGACAAAACAGAACTGACCGCAACACAGCTTTCTCCGCGGCAGGGACAACTGGTATGCAAGCTTTCAGGAGACAGGATCCTGATCAGCGGTAAGGCACGAACTTTTTTGAAAGGGGAAATAGAAATTGATTAACTTGGTGAAATGAACAGTGAGCCAGAGCTATTTCCTGTAACGCTCCACCTTCGCATCGACTGGAGTGAAATGGATGTTTTCGGGCACGTGAACAATGTAATGATCTTAAAATACATCCAGGCTTCCCGCGTAAATTACTGGGAACATATTGGACTTACAAAATACATGAATCTTCACAAGACAGGCCCCATGCTGGCCTCAACCAATTGTGTTTTTAAAAAGCCCCTGCATTATCCGGGAAACATAAGTCTTCATTCACGCATGGAATTCATTAAAAACACAAGTTTTGGCATTCAGCACCGCTTGCTCGATGACAGAGGAGATCTGGCAGCGGAAGCTAATGACGTAATGGTGATGTTTGACTTTACAAAAAACGAAAAAGCAAATTTTCCCATTGAGCTGAGGCGTGCAGCAGAGGACCTGGAGAAACGAAAGTTTTAGGAAAAATCTTATCCCTGCTATGAAAAAAATGTTTCTCTTCTTTATCCTGTCTCCGGCTTCTTCTTTCGCCCAACAAAGAGCTGAATATGAGGATACGCACGGAACAGTCATTCATTACCTGGAGGAAAACAAGCCGCGGGATGAGTGATCCTGATTCATTTTTTAATCTGCTTTGCTTTTTTCAAAGGTTTTCGACTCTTTTCCTTTTTTTTCGACCAGCTCTTCAGATTCCTTGATCCATACCCAACCTGTTCTTCCGCTACAAACTTTCCATCCATGTTAACCGCAAGCGAAATAGCATAATGTACGAAATCGTTCATTGTGATCCGGCTTTTTAATGCGAGTAATGCCGCTTGCTTATGTAGTTCCGGATTAATTCTCACATTAAAAATACCTTTATATACCTTTTCCGGTTCTTTCCCTAACTTATTGCAGGTTTCCAGATAGTCGTCTACCGCCTCTTTGAATCCACGGTAAAGTTGTTTAATACTGTCTCCCTCGTAAGTGACAAGATCATTTATACCTGCTACTTTTCCGTGCAGTACCTGATCAGCGGCATTAAATTCTACTGTGCCGGTGTATCCTTTATAGGTTAAAACATCATTCATATCTTTCCCTGTTTAATTAATTTCTCCGCAATATCATTTATCTGATACATTTTCAGTAACGAAGAAGGATGCGGCTTGTGTAACATAATAATGTCGTCCTCTTGATTGACGAATCTTCTTCTTGAACCACCGGTTTTACCAGTTTTCATTTCAGTGTATCCGAGTTTTCTTAATAGTTTGACCAGTTCAGTCCATGTAAAGTCTCTGGGGTTTGATTTTAAGCGCTCGTTTAGCTTTTCAAGTTGACTCACTTATATAAACGTATTACAAATGTAACTATTTTGTAGTTACATTTCATATTAAACAAATAAAAAGCGACCTGTAAAATTACAGGTCGCCTGGTTTTAGCTCAGTGTTTCTTTTAAGCAGCCCTGCTACCGAGCAACAGCAGGTCATGGGCATGAATCTCTGTACTGTAACGTTTGATCCCTTCTTTATCGGTCCAGTTCCGGTTAACAAGCTTTCCTTCAACGCACACTTCTGAACCTTTCTTGAGGATCTTTTCGGTGACACCGGCCAGTCCGCCCCAGATCACTACATTGTGCCAGGTGGTCTCTGTTACCTTTTCGCCTTGTTTGTTCTTGTAGGTTTCGTTCGTTGCCACAGAAATACGGGCAAATTTCTTGTTGTTCTCGAAAATTTTGATCTCAGGGTCATTTCCTAAATTCCCGATCAGTGTTACTTTGTTGCGCATTGAATTCATTATTTCTTTGGTTTTAATTTGGTCTTCATTTTAACGAAGATCCCTTTCTGTTTTATTAATTATTTTTTTTTTCGTAAGTCCGAAGCTTTAGCACAGGATCAGGCCGCAAGCTTGGATCCAAGGAGCTGAACCCCATGCACCAGTATCTCCGTTGAGTAGCGCTTGATCCCTTCCTTGTCTGTCCAGCTTTTGTTGACAAGCTTTCCTTCCAGGCATACTTCGGATCCTTTCTTCAGGAACTTTTCCACCAGCTGGGCCAGTGGCCCCCAGGCAACTACATTGTGCCAGGTGGTTTCGGTTATTTTCTCACCCTGCTTGTTCTTGTAGGTTTCGTTGGTGGCCACAGAAAGGCGGGCCACACGTTTGTTATTGTCCAGCACTTTTACTTCAGGATTGTTTCCTAAATTTCCGATCAGCGTTACTTTATTGCGTATTGAGTTCATAGTTTTTATTTTTTATTCCCTCCCGCCATAAGCGGGAAGAGGTGATTTATATATATTGTTTAATTGTTATTTTTAATTAAGCGGCAGACTGGTGACTGAGCAGCACGATATCGTTCACCTGGATCTCCGTACTGTAACGGGTAATCCCGTCCTTGTCCAGCCAGCTCTTATTCACCAGCTTTCCTTCAACGCACACTTCCGTGCCTTTTTTAAGGAATTTTTCGCTCACCTCTGCCAGGCGGCCCCAGGCAACTACCGTGTGCCAGGTGGTTTCGGTTATTTTCTCTCCCTGCTTGTTCTTGTAAGTTTCGTTAGTGGCAAGTGAGATCCGCGCTACTTTTTTGTTGTTGTCCAATGTTTTGATCTCAGGATTGTTTCCCAAATTCCCGATCAGCGTTACTTTGTTTTTAATTGCGTACATTTTACTTAGTTTTAATGTCCCGCTTTTGAGGCGGGACGGGTTTCTACATCTTAATTTTTCGTTTCTCTTTAGGACCGTTTTACCTGTGCAGATCTTTTTATTTTTACCGTGCATTTGTGCTAACGGCCTTGTTTTTTTGATCTGATCATTTCTCCCGATCCTGTCAAGCTGATTTTGGCGCCTATCAAATTTTGACGATGCAAAGTAACCACCGCTTCCAAAAATTATTCGGTTATTAATCGTTTATATACGGATAAAATCGTTTGTAAGCGTTTGTTGTCGGTTAATTCTTTAGGGGTAGGAAGTCACGAATCGCTCTATGAACGAGGAAAGCAGACCCATTCAAGGCCTCCTGAAATGGGCGGGAATAAAATTTTGAGGAATTCTAAAAAATAAGTAAATTTTTAATTCTGGTCAGGAAAACCGAGCCAGTCCGATTAAGAAAATTTACAAAAAATGTAAGCTGGAAAAGCAATTAAGACCCGAAAATAAACTGGAATCCCAACAATATGCTTACAACAACCTGAACACAGGACATGATCAAATCGCGGCTGGAACTGAAATTTACTTTTCTCTTGTACCAAAGGAAAATAGCTCCCGAGATTCCGGCTGCGATGCAAAGTATTCCGAATAGGATAAAGGGTGTTGACATTTGGATCTGGTAAAGTTTAGTCTTCGTATTTCAAAGATACATTTTTAAAGAAGGATTGAAAATCATTTCCGCAATCCCCGGGGCAAAAATTGACCTATCTTCGTCTTTCAAAAAAACCCTTCATGCTTCGAACTTTATTCTTCCTGAGCGCCTGTCTTTTTCTACCGCTTTTCTCCTTCGCACAGCAACTGGTGATCACCAATGTGAATGTGATCCCCGTAGGAGGCGGACCAATGACCCTGGCTAATCAGACAGTGTTTATTAAAGACGGGAAAATCTCGGAGATCACCCCTTTTCAGGAAGAACACATGAAACTAAAAGCGCGGCTGATCGATGGAACCGGTAAATATCTTATTCCAGGGCTCGCTGATATGCATGTTCACCTTCCTGACGATAAATCTCCGCTTCTCCTGAAAAAGGTTTTTACTCTTAACCTCGCCGCGGGTGTTACAACGCTTCGCAGCATGCGTGGGGAACAGCGACATCCCGGACTCCGGGACAGCATCCGCAAAAAACTGATCCTTGCTCCCGACCTTTACATTTCCAACCCGCTTCCTTCAGACTCCGCTGTAACAGCTGCTGAATTAAAAGCCTTTGTCGCGAAAAGTAAAAAAGAAGGATGGGACTTTGTAAAATACCTCAGCGGCCTTTCCCCTGCCCTGTTCGACTCTGCCGTGAAATACTGCGGAGAGCAGCAGCTGAAACTGGCGGGACATGTTTACAACGGCGATCTTCAAACGGCGTTGAAAGCGAAACAGGCTTCAGTAGAACATTACCAGCCCATCCTGAAAGAATTCCGTAAGGACTCCACACAATTTGAAAAAGTGATCGCGCAACTAAAAGAGAACAGCGTGTTTGTCTGTCCTACGCTCTCTTTCTATTACATTTTCGGTTTTCAATTTTCTCCCGAACAATTGAAGCGGCGGAATGGGATGAGTTACCTTGATAAAACAGTGCAGGAAACCTGGATGAAAACTTATATGGATTATTACAACAGCTTTGATACTCCTGAGAAAAAAACAGAACTGCAAAAAGGAATAGGTCGCTCCACAAAGAACCTGGAAGATTTCGGGAAATTACTGAAACGGATGAACGATAAAAAAGTACAGCTTTTGCTCAGCGCCGACGACGGCGAATTCAATGTTCCGGGCTTTTCCTTGGCGGAAGAAATGAAGCTGTATAAAAAAGCGGGATTGAGCAATTACGAGATCCTGAAAATTGCCACGTACAACGCGGCCTGCTTTTTTGGAGCGCAAAAGGAATGGGGAAGCATTGGACGCGGAAAAAAGGCCAACCTCGTTTTACTGGATAAAGATCCGCTGAAGGATATTGAAAATATTACAGCGGTGAAAGGGGTGATCCTTGGTGGAGATTACTATTCCCAACAGGAGCTGCTCGCCAAATGACAAGCCTTGCATTGCGACCACGGAATTTTTCAGTCTTCATAAGAAGAAAGGGGATTATTCTTAATTTTGCAGTATGGCTGAAACCCTAAAAAAATGCCTCGATTGCGGGGAACCTATAAAAGGTCGCGCAGACAAAAAATTCTGTTCCGACCTTTGCCGCAACAATTATAACAATCACCTCAACAGCGACAGTGTTTCACTGGTGCGCAACATTAACAATGCACTTCGTAAGAACCGCCGGATCCTGGAAGAAATGAATCCCGAAGGAAAAACCAAGGCCCATAAAAGCAAACTGCTGGAAAAAGGCTTCGACTTTAACTATTTCACCAATATTTACAAAACGCAAAAAGGTTCGCTCTACTATTTTTGTTACGACCAGGGTTATCTGCAGATCGAGAATGACTTTTATATTCTTGTTCGCAGGGATGAGAAATAGATTCTGCAAAGGATTTGTCATAATTCGGTCAATCCCACAACAAATTGCTGGTTTCGGCGTTTTTTGGTAACTTTAACTTCCTGTTTTTATATGACGATATGCGCTACGTTCTGAGAAACCTGTTCATCCTTATTTTTCTAACCTGCATGTATGGGACCGTGCATGCTACGCATAACCGTTCAGGAGAGATCACCTATTCTTACCTTGGCGGGAACACCTATAAGATCAGGATCACTACCTACACCAATAATGGCTCCGGTTCGCTTCAGGCAGATCGCTGCTGGCAAACCGTTTACATTGACAACCTGCTCGACAGTATTTTTCTTCCCCGTGTGAACGGATCGCCCGGCTGTACCAATGATCCGCAGGGACCGGCAATGATGGGCGTTGACCTCACACCCGCAGGACAATCATCGGGTTATCGTGTGAATGTTTATGAAGCGAATTATACCTTTACCGGGAACTCCTGGCATATTCTCTATATGTTCGACCCTAACCGGAATGCAGGATCCAATAACATTCCCAATTCCGTTCAGCAGACCTTTGCCCTGGTAGATACCATATTTACAGGTAATGCGCCTGGATTCGGATCAAACAATTCTCCTATCCTTAATTTTCCTCCTATTGACGAGGCTTGTGCGGGTCAGCCCTTCATACACAATCCCGGGGCTTATGATCCGGACCACGACAGTTTATCCTATTCACTCACTACCTGCCTGGGCAACCAGGGACTTCCCATCGGCGGTTATACCATACCTTCTAACGTTAGCATTAATGCCGTTACCGGCGACCTTACCTGGAATTCGCCACCCACGAGCGCTGCCGGAGAATACAATTTTGCGATCCTGATAACGGAATGGAGGAAAGACCTGGACGGGGTCTACCATGTTGTTGGAAAAACCCTGCGTGACCTGCAGGTAAATGTGATCGCTCCCTGTAATAACCTGCCGCCGGATATCGTAAACATCAAAGACACCTGCATCATAGCCGGAACAAATTTCACCCAGCTTGTAACTGCCACTGATCCTAACAATGACCTCGTCACCTTGTCGGCCAATGGCGGACCATTCAACATCAATCCTTCCGCTACCTTTAACTCGACTCCCTCCACTTCAACCGTAACCGGAACCTTTAACTGGACGCCCAATTGCGGACAGGTAAGCGTGACCCCTTATCTTGTCACCATTAAGGCGCTGGACAATCATTCACAGGTACCGCTGGTTGACTTTGCTTCTTTTTTTATTAAAGTCATAGGCCCTCCCCCTCAAAACTTAACAGCTGTTCCAAGCGGGGCGAGCATTGTTCTGAACTGGCAGCCCCCGGTTTCCTGTTCACAGTTTAGCGGCAATATGGTGGTTACCTATTTGATCTACCGCAAGCAGGATTGCGTACCCTGGCTGCATGCGCCCTGTGAAACGGGTGTTCCGGCATATACAGGATTCGTGCAGGTGGGAAGTATAAACGCGATAGGTGTTTCTTCGCCAACTTTCACTGATAATAACAATGGAGCGGGCTTAGTACAGGGCGTCGACTATTCTTATATTGTAGTTGCTCAGTTTGCCGATGGCGCTCAAAGCTACGCATCTAACCAGGTTTGTTACCATATTATCCGCGATGTTCCCGTGATCATAAATGCAAGTGTTGACACAACGGATGCCGCCACAGGAAAGATCTGGGTAAGGTGGCTGAAGCCTTTACTCTCCACCGCAACAGTTGCGAACCTGGATACGCTTGCCAACCCCGGCCCTTACGAATTCCGCCTGATGCAGCATACCGGCTTTAGCGGGACCTTTGGCGCTTCACCTGTTTATTCGGTAAGCAAGCCTTATTTCGCACAGATCAATACGGCAGCCGACACTTCTTTTACGGATTCGGCATTGAACACATTTGGGAATCCTTATACTTACCGGGTAGACTTTTATTGCAACGGAACGCTGAAGGGATCGACACAAACGGCTTCTTCTGTTTTTCTCACCGCAACCGGACTTGCCCGCCGCGTTCAGCTGACCTGGCAGGCACAGGTTCCCTGGAACAATTATTTTTATTATATCTATAAGCAAAACGCGACAGGGAACTACCTGCTGATCGATAGTACTTCTGCAACTGTTTATACCGACAGTAACCTTGTTGACGGCATGACTTATTGTTACAAGATCAAAACTGTTGGGAAATATTCAGATCCCGGAATCTATTCGCCGCTTGTTAACTGGTCGCAAAAAGCCTGTGCAGTCCCTGTTGACAATGAGGCGCCCTGTGCACCAACGATTAGCGCGGTTGGCGATTGCATAACGCAAACCACGGTGATCACCTGGAACAATCCGAACAATTCCTGCAGCGACGACGCAGTTTATTATAACCTCTATTATACTCCCATTCTCGATAGTCAAATGGTGAAAATAGACTCCTTACCGATCAACATTACCCTTTACCAAACCGATTTTGCTTCTTCCATTGCTGGCTGTTACGCGATCACGGCAGTGGACTCATTTAAGAATGAAAGTGCGCCAAGCGTTGTTTCCTGTGTTGATAATTGCCCGGAATATGAATTGCCGAATATCATTACCATTAACGGCGACAGCATTAATGATTATTTTATTCCTGTAAAGAACCGCTTTGTAAAAGATATAGATCTGAAAGTATACAACCGCTGGGGTTCACTTGTATTTGAAACAACACTTGCAGCGATCAATTGGGACGGCAGGAACAAATTATCGAAATTACCCTGCACTGATGGCACGTATTATTACACCTGCGATGTGCACATGATCCGTTATACGGGTATTGAAACCAAAAAGCTGAAGGGTTTTTTACAGATCCTGAAAAATTAAGGTCCTTCCAGGTGAAAGACTTTAGCCGCAAAAAAGTATTGGTTTGTCCCCTCGACTGGGGTTTTGGTCACGCTACACGTTGTATTCCGCTGATCCATCAATTGCTCGAGCAAAATGCAGAAGTCATTATTGCCGCCGCGCCTTCCATCAAAGCTTTACTTCAAAACGAGTTTCCGTCCTTAAAATTTACCGATGTTTTTGGTTACGAAGTGAACTATTCCAGGGCCCTCCCGCTTAACCTGAAATTGATCCTCCAGGCGCCGCGCTTATTAAAACTAATTAAAAAAGAGAACGAGTGGCTGGATAAAGCCATTGATCAACTTGGCCTGGATGTGGTGATTTCGGACAACCGTTATGGCTTGCACAGCAAAAAAGCACATTGCATTTTTATAACCCACCAGCTTTTTATTCCCGCGCCTGTTCTAAGCGCCGCGCTCAATAAGAAGAACCACCGCTACATTGCTCAGTTCAACGAATGCTGGGTACCCGATCATGAAGGAAATACTAATCTCTCCGGGAAACTTTCGCACGGAAAGCACGAATTGAAAAACATAAGATACATTGGTCCTTTAAGCAGGTTCAAAGCAAGCACGGGAGCCATTCCTAAAAAATACGATTATTGCGTATTGCTTTCCGGGATTGAGCCCCAGCGGAGCATCCTTGAAAAGAAATTGCTGCGGTGCATTACCAGGAGTGGAAAAAAAACAGTGTTTATCCGAGGGATCCATTCCGGACGGGGACGCGAGATCACCAATAACGTTGAAGTGATTTCCTTTTTAAACGGTGAGGCGCTGCGGGAAAAAATTCTTCAGAGTGAATGCGTCATCTGCCGGAGCGGTTATTCCAGTATCATGGATATGGCAACGCTGGGCAAAAAAACGATACTGATCCCTACTCCCGGTCAAAATGAACAGGAGTACCTGGCAGCTCATCTTGAAAACAAGAGCCAGTGGCATAAGGTAAAGCAATCAAAGCTCGGCTCGCTTAAACTCTAGGCAGAGCAGCGATCAAATTTTAGCAGCCCTAATCTCCTTTTATATTATTTTGATACATTTGGATAAAGCATTTCCACTTGAACAAAAGCATTTCTTTCCGGGGTGACTCCGTAAGCTTCAGCGATAAAGGCAAAGGACGCGCGCTGGTGCTGCTGCATGGTTTTCTGGGATCAAAAGAGATCTGGAACACCACAGAACAGGAACTCTCGAGGTACTTCAGGATAATTTCAATTGATCTTCCCGGACATGGGGAAACAGCTTGTTACGGTTATGTACACAGTATGGAACTCATGGCTAAATGCGTGAAAGCTGTTATGGATCAGCTGCGTTTGAAGAAATACATTTTAGTTGGCCACAGTATGGGCGGTTACGCGGCCCTGGCTTTTGGCGAATTATTCCCGGATAACCTTCGCGGCATCTGTCTTTTTCATTCAACAGCCTATGCCGATAATGAACAGAAAAAACAGGATCGTACGCGCGCGGTAAAGCTGGTAAAAGCAAACGCCCGGCTTTACACACGTGATACCATAAAGAACCTCTTCGCCGCGCGCAACCTGGCTAAACTAAAAAAAGAGATCGGCTTCGCACAAAAGATAGCTTTCAAAACGCCGAAGCGCGGAATAGTTGCTGCGCTCGAAGGAATGAAGGACCGGCCGAACAGGGATGTGATCCTCAACTTTGCCGAATATCCCATCATGATGATCATCGGACGCTATGATACCGTTCTTCCAATGCAGCTGCTGCTCAACCAGTCCGAACTGATCCGGAGCAGCTATGTTTTACTCCTGGAGAATAACGGGCACATGGGCTTTTTAGAAAATCCAAAAGAAAGCATTACCCACCTTAAGCGTTTTGCAAGAAATTGCTTTAAGCCACAGCGAAAGCAGATGCATATCCGTGTTTCTGCTTAAAAATCTTCTCCTGCAATTAAAGGGCGCGAGCGGGGATTAACAAATTTTTGCAGGTTACTTTTTTGCCGGATGCCGGATCAAGAATAAATCATTAACATGAAAACAACATTTCCACATTTCGGTAAAACGGCATTAACAGCTGGCTTACCTGTTTTTCTTTTATTTGCTTCCTGCACTCCAAGCGCCGAAGAAAAAGCAAAATTTGAATCCGTCGCTTATGCCATGAGCGATTCTGTCGCTGCACCTGTGTCGGCAACCGCCGTAGATAATACGGAAACAAAAGCCGATACTCATGTATTTCTCCGGACAGCCGATTTGAAATTCAGCGTAAAAGACGTAAGACGATCTACCGAAGAGATTGAACGTATTGTGCGGGCGAATGATGGTTTTGTCACTTATACTAACCTTAAAGGCACAAACACGGATCAGGGCTCTACCCGGATCAGCAAGGATACGCTGGTTCGGATCAGCAGCATTAGTATTGTAAATGAGATCACCCTGCGCGTGCCGAATGAAAACCTCGACAGTACACTGCTCGCCATTAATATGCAAGTGGACTTTATGGATAACCGCGTTATTAAAGCGGATGATGTGAAATTACAGCTGCTCTCCGGAAAGCTGGCGGGCAAACGCAATAAGGAACACCTGAAAAAGCTGGATAAAGTGATCAGCAGCCAGGGGAAAAAACTGAACCAGACCATAAACGCACTGGAAAATCTGTCGAACGAAGCAAGCCTCAACGATGCGCAGGAGCTCAGCCTGCTTGAGCTCAAGGACCAGGTGAATTACAGTACAGTTACACTTTTCATTTACCAGGCTGAAAAAAAAGAATTTAAGAAAGCGGCATTCATTCCGGCCTTCGAACCTTATGTTCCTTCTTTTGCGGATAAGATGAAAACCGCTTCCGCAACCGGTCTTGAAATACTGGAAGGTATTGCCATCTTTCTCGTTACCATCTGGCCCTTCGCTCTTCTTACAATAGTGATCTGGTCATTGGTAAAATGGCTGAGCAGGAAAAAATTGCTGAGCAAATTAATAAGCTGAAATTAAATGGTCCCGCTGCATGGCGGGACCATATTAGCGTAAAAGTTCAACCAGAAATTCAGACCCGCAGACCCATGATCAGTATATCGTCTACCTGCTCTAATTCTCCTTTCCAGGATACGAGCGTTTCATGCAGAATATTTTTTTGGGCTGAACTATCCTTATGCGAAATGGAAACAAGCAGTTCTTTAAGTTGGAGAGATGTGAATTTTTTTCCTTTTGTTCCGCCAAACTGATCTTTGTATCCATCAGAAAACCCATACACCATATCACCGGATCTTAATTGAAAGCTATGATTGGTAAAGGGTTTCTGGTAAAAGGTAGATCCTACATCCTGCTTATCGGCTTTGAGTTCAAAAAGAACGCCGTTCCTGATAATGCAAAGCCCATTGTTCGCCCCGGAAAACTCCAACACATTCGTCTTGAGATCCACGGAAAAAAAAGCGATATCCATGCCATCATGCATTTTTTTATGGCCATTCTTTTTTCCCAATGCGGTATAGATATCTTTATTGAGGCGATCCAGGATTCCTGCCGGCGACTGTGTTTCTCCTGACTTTACTATGCTATGAAGCTTTCCAATACCCAGTATGGATAGCATCGCTCCCGGAACCCCATGTCCGGTACAATCGGCCACCGCAAGAAATACCTTATCTCCGGCTTTCTCGAACCACTTGAAATCGCCGCTTACAATATCTTTTGGTGAATTGTAAACGAATGATTGCGGAAATAGTTCTTTGAGCGATTCGGGGTCATGGCTGATAGCTTCCTGTATAAGCGCGGCATACCGCATGCTTTCCGTTTTTTCCTTTATAAGCTCGTCCAGCATCACCTTTGTCTGGTACTGCCGTTTTTTTTCCAGACACTTCTCTTCCAATTGATGTAATGTCTCTCCGTTAAAGTATCCTGTGATCATGGAGCAAAATTAGGCAACACCGGCGGAGGATCCCTGCCATAAACGGGCTCATTAACTACGGAGGTAAGTTTTTCAGGCTTTTTGTAGAATTGTAAAGTGTGTAATTATTCAGATCCCAGTTCCACAATTACCACGTAACCTTCCTGCGTGATCAGGCTCTTCTGAATTCCACCGATGAACCTGTTTCCTTCTGGAGAAAAAGACCCGAGCCCTGTCCAAACAGCTCTGCCCTTGTACTGCGGGTTTCCCGGATCATTAAAAAAGCTGAGCCGCTTTTTATTTTTACCGTTCACATCCATTATCCACCAGTCGGTGCCTTTATTCTTATTTCCTTTGTTGGTCATCCATACGATCCGCTTTCCGTCAGGAGTAAAACAACCGTGTTCGTTGTAGTCCCCTTCTGTCAATTGTTTTATTTCGCTCCCATCGGCATTCATTGTGAATAATTGCGAGAGCCAGGCTGAACCGGTATTCATACTGGAACAAAAAATTATTTTTTCCCCATCCGGAGAATAGCCATAGCTTTCGTTGAAACAATTTTTTCCGGGCAGCAGATCCTTTACATTGCTTACAGCAGGCACGCTATCTTTCGCCCAGGTGAAATCGGCGGTCTTAACGGTCCAGAAGCCGAAATGCCGTTGCGGATTCCCCAGGGAAGGGCGCATGATCCGATCGGTCCATACGATCTTTGATCCGTCAGGCGAAAAGCGCGGAGCAATTACCCCGTGATCAAAGTCGTTGGGAAGCTCCAGCACCTTAAACACTTTTTTTCCATCGACGCTCATGACGTAAATATCGCAATAAGCGCCAAAGCCCGGCAAGGCATTTACAGAGCCACGCGGGTGCTCTTTTTTTTCTGCAAGAAAGATGATCCATTTACCTGAAGGGTGCCAGGAAGGAAGACAGATGTGCCGGTTGGGAAGTAATGGATGGTTCTCTGTAATACACTTCTCAAATTTCCTGTCGGGCGAGGCAATGTAAATATCGTAGTACTTATCTTTTCCCTTGAAGGAATAAGCAACAAGGTTTCTATCTGCCGGGTTCCAGTGACAGTCAAGAGCTGAATCCCTGAAAAGACTTACACGCGTTTGACTTAGTGCCGGAAAGAAACAGGTGAATACAAACAACTTTAAAAACAAAATCTTCATGAGAAGGAGTAAATTATAAACCTTCATACAAGATAATGAATTATGTCATTAGTCTCCGATAAAAGTCCCCGTAGCGGATCTGTTATTTTTCCATTTTATCGTCGAGCGTTTTTTCGAGACGAACCACTAAGGTTAAAAAATCATTGTATTTGTTCTGAGCTTCCTGCCAGGCCTTATACTTTTTGTTGCGATCAGCTATCAGCTCTTTATTGGTTGAGCCTTTGATCGCAGCTTCTGCCTTGTAGTACTTCGATAATTTGTCTACTACTATCCTGTGCAGGGTATTGCATTGATCCCTGTATGTCATGGCATATCTTTTTCACCCACAAAATTAATATGCGGTGAAAAAAAATCAAATTTTTTCAGGAATAATTACTTGTGATAACAAGCATTTTTTCATTGAATTTCAAGTCGTTCCAACTGCTTTTTTAAGTTACATCTATTTTAACGATTTGCCACTATGCTTACGACATTTAAGTCGCCGCAAATCCGATACTTCTTCATCACCTTCGCTTATGCAAAAGCCAGTCACGGATACGCTCGTCCTCTTTGGATTGATGGTGAAAAAAGCACGACTTGAAAACAACTGGTCGCAAACGGAACTGGCTGCAAAAGTGGATATGGATATGCGTACTATACAGCGCATAGAAAGAGGAGAAACTAACCTGAGGTTTCACAATCTGTATTCTCTTATTGATGTTTTAGATATTGATCCGAATTCCGTTTTCAAAAGATCAGCAAGCGCTGTCCGTTCCTCTTCCTGAATTATTACTGCATCTTTTATTCCTGATGATCCCTTCGCTCTCTGCGCTGGCATTTTAATTGTCAAACAGGTATTGTCCTGATACTTTCATACACCGAAGAAAAACGGGAAACAGTGTGGTAATACGGACGCTGTTCATGAGCAGACAAAAAAAAACGGGATGGTCCGCACCATTCAACATCGGAGTGTTAAATCTCTCTCCTCAATTTTCCCCAAAAAGGGGAATTCGTTCTCATTCAAATAAACCAAAACCTATATTTATGAAAGTGATCAATAAAGATTACAAGACCGCTCCAGTGCCTTTGGATTTTGTGCATAAGACAACCATGTACGCGGGAGAAGCCCGCCCTGTTTATTCCTCCTGCCACGACGGGGTATGCTTCGAATTGGATATTACGCTGAATGCAGAACACCTGGGCACGATCTCCTGTGGCGAAAACATGAAATGGACAATGCGCAATATCAGCGATCAGACCCTTATTGATAAGATCGGAGAAGAGATCGCGCTGTGGTATGAATAAATAAATTCGCAAATGGGACTAACGAAATACAGGCAAAAAAGAAATTTTAAAGAATCCCCCGAACCTACGGGTGGAAAAGCAAGATCCGAAAAACTAATTTTCGTTATTCAGAAACATGATGCCTCTCACCTTCATTATGATTTTCGCCTGGAAATGGAAGGTGTTCTTAAAAGCTGGGCAGTGCCGAAGGGCCCATCAACCGATCCGGCTATAAAACGCCTCGCCATGATGGTGGAGGATCATCCTTACGATTACCACGATTTCGAAGGGATCATTCCCAGCGGATATGGCGCCGGAACGGTTATCGTATGGGACGAGGGAACCTATGAAGCAGATGGCCTGGATGCTACCGACAAAAAAACACAGGATAAGGAATTGCGAAGGCAATTGCACGAAGGCAAACTCAAATTCACCCTGCACGGAAAAAAACTCAAAGGGAGCTTTGCTCTGGTAAAAACGAAAGGACGGGGAGAGAACAGCTGGCTGCTGATCAAGCATAAGGACAAGTATGCTTCAACAGATGATATCCTGAAAAAAGACAGATCGGTGATCTCTAAAAAAACACTGGAGCAGGTGGAAAAGACCAGCACCAATTATTATGGCGATCAGCGTGTGAAGCGTGCCGCGAAGAAAAGCAGAAAAGCCACCGTATTCGAAGACAAGAAGATCAGGAAGACTGCGACCAAAACTCCGCGGGTCAAATCAAAAACTGAAAAAAAAAAGAAAGAGATCCCCGGGAAAACAGCAAAATTTCCAGCTAAGCTCACGCCCATGCTTGCCACCCTGGTTGATAAGCCCTTTGACAGAGAGGGCTGGCTGTATGAAGTGAAGTGGGACGGCTACCGCGCTCTTGCATTTATGAACAAAGGAAAAGTAGAGCTGCGCTCCCGGAACGATAAATCCTTTGACGATAAATTTTATCCTGTACATGCTGCTCTGAAGGACTGGGGCATCAATGCCATCGTAGATGGGGAAATTGTGGTGGCCGACGAAAAAGGTATTTCCAATTTCGGCGCACTGCAAAACTGGAGAAGCGAAGCCGATGGTGAATTACTTTTTTACGCATTCGATATTCTATGGTACGAAGGAAAGGACCTGATGCAATTGCCGCTCACCGAAAGGAAGGAAGTGCTGAAGGAACTAATTCCATCCGGCGGCATCATCCGCATGAGTGAAAGCTTTAATGCCTCGGGGCTGGACTTTTTTGAATCCGCAAAACAGGCGGGGCTCGAAGGCATTATTGCTAAAAAAGCCGACAGCAATTATTTTCCGGGAGCGCGTTCCAGGGAATGGCTGAAGATAAAAGCGAACAAGAGACAAGAAGTAGTGATCGGCGGTTATACCGTTAACGACGGTACATCAAAACCTTTCAGCGCATTACTGGTAGGAGTTTATGAGAAAGGGAAACTGATCTACGGTGGCAAAGTAGGCACAGGCTTTAACATTAAGACCCAGGAGGAAATGCTGAAGAAATTTAAAAAGCTTGCAGCAAAAAATCCTCCGTTCAGCTATACTCCCGATGTGAACAAGCCCTCGCGCTTTCGACCCAATCCACCCAATGCAACTGCATATTGGTTAAAGCCCGAGCTCGTGTGTGAAGTGAACTATGCAGAAATTACCAGCGACGGGATCATGCGCCATCCTTCCTTCGAAGCCCTGCGTGATGACAAGCCGGCGAAAGAGGTGCATGAGGACAAAGCCCTGCCGGTAGAAAAAGTTGGCGCAACAAAAAAAAGCAGTACGGTAAAAAAACTCACGGAAACCAAATTCCTCAGACCTGGCGGCGCAAAAGAACGCAGAACACTTCTTAATCCTTCGGAAGAAACACAGGTGAGGATGATCAACGGCCATGAATTGAAATTCACCAACCTCAGCAAGATCTACTGGCCAAAAGAAAAGGTAAGCAAGCGCGACATGCTGAACTATTATTACCAGGTGGCGCCCTTTATTTTACCTTATCTGAAGGACAGGCCGCAATCCCTGAACCGTCATCCGAATGGAATTGACGGGAAAAGCTTCTACCAGAAAGATGTTACCGGCAAGGCTCCGGATTGGGTGGAAACGTATTTGTACCACAGTGACGCGGATGACCGTGACAGAAATTATTTAGTGGCGAAGGACGAAGCCAGCCTTTTGTACATGGCATCGCTCGGATGTATTGAGCTAAACCCCTGGAGCAGTCGCGTTCAAAAGCCAGATCATCCCGACTGGTGCATCATTGACCTGGATCCCGATAAGAATTCCTTTGACCAGGTGGTGGAAGCCGCCCTCGTTACCAAAGAGGTGCTCGACAGCATGGGTGTTCCTTCCTATCCTAAAACCAGCGGCTCTACCGGCATGCACATATACATACCGCTGGGCGCGAAATATACCTACGAGCAGTCCAAGGAATTTGCGCGGGTCATTGTTACCTTGGTTCATCGCGAATTACCAAAGTTCACCACCATAGAACGCGCGGTAAAGAACCGCAAAGGAAAAATGTACCTGGATTTTTTGCAGAACCGCGCACAGGCAACTATTTCGGCGCCTTACTCCTTGCGTCCGAAACCCGGAGCCACTGTCTCCACTCCCCTGCACTGGGAGGAAGTGAAGAAAGGAATGAAGATGACGGATTACCACATTTTTAATACGATGGAAAGGCTGAAAGAAGTTGGGGATCTCTTTAAGCCGGTGATCGGGAAGGGAATTGATCTGGAGAAGGTTGTGGGGTTAGGCCAATAAACAACTCTTGAGGAGAGTCAGTCATACAATTATTATTTTTCTTAATCATTTTTTAAATAAGCTTCTTCTCTCCCCTTAGTGTGCATTTTTGTTATAGGTCTTGTGCCCCATTGCTCATTAACACTCACTGCAGTTATCTTTACTGCTACTTCAACTCCCTGTACTGCATTATCATTGGACAAACACATATAGTACATTCCCTTTAAGGGAGCTGCCATTCTCGAATGATCATTAATAACCTTCCCATTTTTATAATAACGAAAAGCTAACCCAGATGTAAAATTATTTACATTATTACCGTCTACAATATAGAAATCGATGTCTTCACCAGTTTGTAATTGACTGATATAAGAAGCTCCTCCTAAAGCAAGATTAGCTAATGGTCCATATCCTGGAATCTTTCTCACCAACGGTCCGGCATTTTTTGCAAGTAATTTAGTTGCCTGTTCGTATGCTTCCTGTCCAGCCTGGTCAACACCAACATAGTAACTCCAAGCAACAGTATTTTCGGGCAAAAGAAAATTAAAAGTAGTTTTATTCCCATTTGCATTCATTGTGGAATGTACTTTTGCAACCTGATCCGTAATATTAGTGATCAGTGTATCTGCCTTAATTAGATATTTTTCTTGTTCCGTTGTATAAGTTGTATCATAAACAGTTCGCCAGTATACACTGCAATTAAAATTCTTAGTAGACTCCCCCGCTGGAATACGTTGGATTTTGAACTTGCAGATTCTTCCCATTATGGCTGAATTAGCAAATCTAAACTGGTAAATTCCTGTATGTGAAATATTCAACGTTTTATTCTCGATCTTTTTAGTCTTATAATCCATAAATTTTGATGAAGACGGAAGTTCAATGATTTCCACTTCTTTCATTTCTTTTTTGTCAACCTCTTCAAAGCTGAATATTATCTGATCTCCCTCAGCAAATCCATAATAAAAAACTTCTTCCTTTAATCCCCCCACTTTAAGGGTATTTTCTGCAACATCAATTGCTGTTTGTGCAAAAGATTGATAACTCAAAACAATTAAAACTAAGATAATTTGTTTCATATTTTCTTTGTTAAATAAATTTTTCAATACTAACTCGTTCAACGGGAACAAAACCAGATGTCTTAATAAATTTCATGTTATGACTGAAATTCTTCATGGAATCAGAAGGGTCTATATTATTAAGATATAATTTATCCAATGTTTCAGGAGGAACTGCAACAGATAATATAACCTGGTCTTCAATAAGCCCCGTTTGGGTATTCAGTAATTCACTCAATGCGTTTACGACAATAAAATCGACTTCAAAATATGCTAATAACTCTCTGGAAATTCTTAAAACAGCACTGCATACGTAATCCTGATAAAGCTCGTTGAATTTAGCTTGCGGTAATTCTTTTTTTGATAATTTACCAGTTGAAGTTTGCTTAAGAGAATAATTGGGAATAATCTCGGGGCCTTTAATCTTTATATCAACAGAAATGGTGTTTGATTGAAAACTGAGTGAAATTTCGGAACCGAGTTCTTTTATGTCATCAAAAGGTTTAAAATACTCAATCGCCAATCGGTATCCCTCTGGGTCTTTTGAGAGAACCTTGGTCACTATATCCTGCACCTGATCCCATTCATACTTTTCCTTATTATAATTAGCAATTCGTCGCTCGTTCTCCTTTTTATCTTCCAGTGAGGCAATCTGTACTTTACGTTTAAGACCTTCTATCCTTTTGTTAGTTAGATTAAATAACTTAACAAAAAAAGATGGCCTATAATTAATTAAATTATTTTTAGCCAATTCCTCTCTGGATGCCACAATTTCTGGTGGCAAAGGCTTAGCTTCCCTAGCTAATCCTTCCCAAGCAATATAACCGGTACAGTTTTTATGTAAAGATCGAATTATCTCAACATATTCTTCATATTGCCTTACTGCCTCTGAAGCATTAGTTAATTCCCGAGCTTTTAGTTGAGCTTTATAATTTTTTGCCGCCTCTTTGGCTCGTCTCTGCTGATCTCTTTCTGCACGTTTAACTGCAGCGCCGTATGCACGGACAAATTGTTTTACAGTCGCCATTAGATTCTATAGTTAATTCTTGAGTAATGTTCATTTTTAGTAAAAATAATATAATTCTATAAACTGACAATACCGCCACCATCTGTCAGTATATTTCCTCAAAAACTCCTTCTCTCCCATGTTAAATTCCACTCACGAATACACATTTCCATCCTTCAGCTATTCAAAATCCTTCCTTATCAATTATTACATCCTAAGGTCTTTTCCTGTATTACTTTTATTGTGTAAAGAAGAGGGGAAGATAAAAAATGAATGATGATGAGAAGAAGGAGATCCTGAGGGAGAACAAAGAAGAGCCATGCCGTCATCCGAAGCTGGAGGCAGGTAAGGATGAAGGAGAAATTGCCTGTGCTTTATGTGGAAGGATTGTATATTCATGGAAAGCGGCTAAGATCGCGGGGAAGTAATGTCGCGCAGAGACGCTAAGGCCCAGAGGCTGAGGTGTGTTTGTAGAAGTAGTGATACTGGTGAATTGACTTTCTATAGAGCATGTTAGAAGACTGAGGTGTGTTTTGTACCCTGAACTTAAGGTTGAAGGGATAAACTATTACATCGCTTCCATCACTTCAAAGATCTTATCGGGATAAAATAATTCCCCCGGGCGATCGGCTCTGGAGGTAAAACGGATCATTCCATTTTTATCAATTAAAAAAGTAGCCGGCAGAGGGACAAACTCATAATTCTCAGGAGTCCCGGCATCCTTGCCCTGCAGTTCTACACAAAACTGCTGCGCCACTTTTTGCTTTTCATCCGAAAGCACATGGTAATCGAGGCCGAGCTTTTGCACCATTTCCTTGTTCACTCCTAATGGATCGGGTCCAATTGAAAGCAAATGAACATTTTGTTCCATGAATTTTTCTTTGTTGCGCTGGTAGGCTCGAAGTGTAATGTGACAGCCGGGACACCAATCGCCACGAACAAAAATGATCAGGAGATTTTTTCCTAAAAAGTCTGTTGAAGAAACAGCCCGTCCTTCTTCATCCGGCAAAGTAAAGTCAGGGCATTTTTTTCCGGCATCAATGAAACCGCTTCCTGCTGCTTTTTGAAGTGCAATGAGGTCCTTAGTGATCAGGAGAGAAAGTAAATTTGAGATCAAAAGAAATATTCCCGGGAACAGCCATGCCTGGTAAGCTGCCGGAGTTATAAAATTTGCAACAAGATAAAGGCCAATGGAACAGATTCCCGCAGAGAGCTTGAACCAGGTAACACTGTACATGATTTTCGGAAAAAAGATCTGTAAGAACGAATTCTGCGCAGCGGTGATCAGCAACGCAAGCGATAATAAAGGGAGAATGCCCGGTGTGAAATAAAGCCAGGCCATAATTGCTCCCGGAAGAAATGAGGCAAAGGCAGAAAAGGCCGAACCATTCTTCTTGAATGAAACAATGCCCAGGATCAGCGCAGCTATGGCAAAAGATTGTCCTGCTATATTCATTCCGGAAAAAAGAAATATAAGTGCAAGGACACTGCAAAGAATGGAAGCTAAGGCGGGGATCTTATATTTCATATTTTAAATATATAAAAATATTATCTATCAAAGCATATACGTGTTTAAGGGCGGCATGGATTTATTGAGAGCTTATGTCGGGCAGCGACGCAGGGTGCGCAGAGGTAGGCGTATTGTTTCCCGCTGAGTTTCGCGAGGTCGCGCAGAGTCCCGCAGAGAACTGAAGAATCTGTCGTGCAGAGGTGCTAAGACACAAGGGAGTTTATTGAAATCAGTTCTCGCGGAGACGCAGGGCGCGCAGAGGTAGGCATATTGTTTCTCGCGGAGTCACGCTGAGTTGTAGGAGGATTATTATTAATGAAAATTTTTCCGCGTTCTTTGCGCCTTCTTTGTGCTCTTTGCGGTTAAATAAAAGGTTCTCGCAGAGGCACCTAGGGAATTGGAGCATAGGTCACGCAGAGACGCTAAGACGCAGAGGCCGGAGAATATTTATTTCTCGCAGAGTTTCGCCGAGTTGGCGCAGAGGCACGCAGAGTTGTAGGGGAATTATTTGTGAAAAATTCTCCGCGTTCTTTGCGTCTTGTTTGTGCACTTTGCGGTTAATGCACTCCAATAAAAAAGCCTCACATTTTCTGCAAGGCTCTTTTTTTATATTCTTAATCTCTCTTATCCATTCAGCGCTTCCGCTCCTGCAACGATCTCGAGGATCTCGTTGGTGATGGCGGCCTGACGGGCTTTGTTGTAGCTGATCTTGAGGTCGCGCAGCATGTCCTTGGCGTTATCGGTTGCTTTGTGCATTGCCGTCATACGCGCGCCATGCTCGGATGCGTGTGAATCCAACAGCGCTTTGTAGAATTGTGTTTTTAAGGAACGCGGAATGAGGTCGCTTACGATTTGTTCCTTACCCGGTTCGAATATATAATCGATGTTCTGACCTTTCTTTGCATCTTTCACTACCGGAGGCGCTTCAACAGGGAGAAAACGTTCCGCCTGCGTGATCTGCACTGCGGCATTCTTGAACTGGTTGTAAATAAGGTAAACTTTATCAAATTTTCCGGAAGCGAACGCAGCCATTATTTTCTCGGCTTCGGGAGCCACATTGGCAAAGTTAAGCTGGTTGAACAGCTCATTCATGTTCTGAGGCAATTCTCCGCCTTCAGGCAATGCATGCTTTGTTTTCTTAAATACATCGTTGCCTTTTTTTCCCACCGACAATACGCTAACGTTTGCGTTTGCATATTCTTCGCGGATCATGATCCAGGCTTTTTTAATCACGTTGGAGTTAAAGGCGCCTGCGAGTCCGCGGTTAGATGAAATCACCACCAGCAATATCTTCTTTCCTTCAGTAGAACGGGAATACACATTCTCTGCAGAATTAAGGCTTGAGCTTAAGTTCTGGAGGATCTCACGCAGCTTATTGGCATAAGGACGCATCTGCGTGATCGCATCCTGGGCGCGCTTCAATTTTGCAGCGCTCACCATTTTCATGGCGCTCGTGATCTGCATGGTTGAACCTACCGAGGCGATCCTGTTCCTTACTTCTTTTAAATTTGCCATTCCTTGTTAATTTAGAATTCAGAATGTTAGAATTCAGAATTATTGATATTACTAAATGAGTACCTTTTGCTTTTTAGAAGAGTTAATAATGGCCACAAGCAGCTTTATTATTTCTTCAATGTCATTTTTTAATTCCTTATCCAGTTTACAGACTTTTAAATCGATAAGTTCAAACCAATATTGCGTTTCATCTGCTTCCTTTAAAGCAATTCCCAATTTATTTATGAAATCGGGTTTGCTTACTGCCCTCTGCGCTTCACGCACATTCGCTCCAATCGACAACCCACTTCTGCAAACCTGCCTGGAAAGAACGAACTTTTTTCTTTGTATTAACTCTTCTTCCAGATCTATTATTTTGCACGCAAACTCAAAAGTTTTCGCCTTAATAATATTCTCCTTCATAAACGAAATCCCAATTTTGAATTCTTAATTCAGAATTAAGACTTATAACGCTTCGTTAAATCTTTTGCAACTTCCTCCAGTGTATTTGTCAGCTCATCGGTGTACTGTCCTGCTTTCAGCTGATCCAATACCGTTTTGTGCTTGTGCTCCAACAGGTCAAGGAATTCTTTTTCGAATTCGCGTACTTTATTTACAGGAACATCGCGCAATAAGCCGCGGGTTCCGCAATAGATGATCGCAATCTGCTGCTCCACGCGAAGCGGCGAATATTGTCCCTGCTTCAGGATCTCCACGTTACGCGCACCTTTGTCAAGAATGGATTTGGTACCCGCGTCGAGATCGGAACCGAACTTCGCGAAAGCTTCCAGCTCACGGTATTGCGCCTGGTCAAGCTTCAGGGTTCCTGCCACTTTTTTCATGGACTTGATCTGTGCATTACCACCCACGCGCGATACGGAGATACCTACGTTGATCGCAGGACGAACGCCTGAGTTGAATAAGTTCGACTCGAGGAAGATCTGCCCGTCGGTGATGGAAATTACGTTTGTAGGAATGTATGCTGACACGTCGCCGGCCTGTGTTTCAATGATCGGAAGCGCAGTAAGCGATCCTCCTCCTTTAACAAGACCCTTCAGTGACTCAGGAAGGTCGTTCATGGATTTCGCGATCTCGTCCGTTGCATTGATCTTCGCTGCACGCTCTAACAAACGGCTGTGAAGGTAGAACACGTCACCGGGATAAGCTTCACGTCCTGGAGGGCGACGTAATAAAAGCGATACCTCGCGGTAAGCAACGGCTTGTTTGGAAAGGTCATCAAATACGATCAAAGCAGGACGACCGGTGTCGCGGAAAAATTCTCCGATACAAGCTCCGGCAAAGGGAGCGTAGAATTGTAATGGAGCAGGATCAGAAGCGGTAGCCGATACAATAACGGTATAAGGCATTGCGCCGTTCTCTTCCAGCGTACGTAAAATATTCGCAACGGTTGAGCCTTTCTGGCCGATCGCTACGTAAATACAAAAAACAGGCTTGCCCGCCTGGTAGAATTCTTTCTGGTTAATGATGGTATCGATGGCAACAGCAGTCTTACCCGTCTGACGGTCGCCGATGATCAGCTCACGCTGTCCACGACCGATAGGGATCATCGCGTCGATCGCTTTGATACCGGTTTGAAGCGGCTCGTTCACAGGCTGACGGTAAATAACACCCGGAGCCTTGCGCTCAAGCGGCATCTCATACAGTTGTCCCGGAAGCGGTCCTTTACCGTCGATAGGATTTCCTAAAGTATCCACTACACGGCCCAGCATACCCTCGCCAACTTTGATTGACGCGATCTTACCGGTACGTTTAACGGTATCACCTTCTTTAATGGTAGATGATTCTCCAAGCAATACGGCTCCTACGTTATCCTCTTCAAGGTTAAGTACGATGCCCTGTAAGCCTGTTGCAAATTCGATCAGCTCGCCCGACTGAACTTTTGAAAGTCCGTAGATCCGCGCAATACCATCACCCACCTGGAGCACGGTACCCACTTCCTCGAGCTCAGCTTCAGATTTGAAGCCCGCTAATTGTTGTCTTAAAATTGCAGATACTTCTGCCGGTTTAACTTCTGCCATCTTTGTTTGTTTTAATGATGAAGCCTCTTCCGCTCCATCGTTTATTTGTTTCGTTTCAATTTAACTCTAGCCAGCTACATACGGATTCTCGGAAAAATTCTTCCGGAGATCATTTAATTTTCGCGCTATACTTGCATCTACCTGCTTATCGCCTATGCGCAGTACAAATCCGCCGATCAGCTTTTTATCTACTTTTTCGATCAGCTCCACTTCCCCCTGGGAAGTCTGCTTCACCAGGTCCATTACCTTTTTTCGTGTCGCATCATCAATACCCGCAGCCGAGGTGATCACAGCTGTAAGAATTCTTTTCTGGGCTTTGTATTGCTCAACAAAAGATTTTGCAATATCATCAACGTACATCTCACGACGCTTGTCGGTGATAATATCGATAAAGGACATGCTCATATCCGTGATCTTTCCTTTGAATATTTCGTGAAGGATGGATTGCTTCTTGTCCGTTTTAATGATCGGGCTCTCGAGCATGATCACAAAATCGTGATTATTCTCCGAAACCTGCTGAACCAGCAGCATGTCCTGGTAAACGGCTTCAAGCTGTCCCTTTTCAACTGCAAGGTCGAGTAATGATTTGGCGTATCGTGTAGCTACAATCATGCTTAGTTCAGGTTAACTTCTTTCATTAAGTTATTCACCAGTGTTTTTTGCTTATCGTCTGCTGATAAATGCTCTTTCAGGATCTTCTCTGCGATGTCGATGGAAAGAGTTGCTACCTGGTTCTTCAGTTCGGTAATTGCAGCCATTTTCTCTGCATTGATGGTTTCGCGGGCCTGGGCAACAATACGGTCAGCCTCAATCTTCGCTTTACCTTTTGCCTCATTAATGATCGCATCTTTTGTGTCGCGCGCTTCCCTCAGCAGGTTATCGCGTTCTGTGCGCGCTTCCTGAAGGATCTTTTCATTGCTGGCCTGCAGATCGCCCATTTCTTTTTTCGCTCTTTCAGCAGATTGCAAGGCGTTCTCAATTGACTCTTCGCGGTCCTTTATCATTTTAAGGATAGGCTTCCATGCGAATTTCTTCAATAAGAATAAGATCGTAAGGAAAGTTACCAGCATCCAGAACATCAATCCGAATTCGGGCTGTACCAGTGGAATATCTAATAAAATAGTAGTCATTTGTCTTTATTATTTAATTTCTTTTTTAATCGCTTTAGCGCTGCATAACTAAATCTGATTTTCGTACCTCAAATTTTTAATCGCTTTAGCGCTGCATAACTAAATCTGATTTTCGTACCTCAAATCGATTTAGTAATAAAAAAGCGGCAACCAATCGTTACCGCTTTTTGTTTTTTAGATGAACAATACAAGAAGAGCAATAACCATTGCGAAGAAAGCGGCACCTTCAACAAGTGCAGCCGCAAGGATCATGTTCGAACGAATATCATTCAGGGCCTCTGGTTGACGCGCGATAGATTCCAAAGCGGAACCACCGATGCGACCGATACCAATACCGGCACCAACTGCAGCAACGCCTGCTCCTAAAGCGGCAACGCCGTTTGCAAGAGGAGTACCAGCTTCTACAGCCTGAAGTAATGTTGATTGTAACATGTTACTTTTTTTTATTAGTTAAACAAAATGCCCATTTTCCGAAACGAGCTAAAAACTTTCTTTTTTATCATTGCCACACTGAGCGAAGCCGAAGTGGGTTAAACAATTGTCCGTTTTCTAAAAACAGACCGAAAAATATTTTGAAACCGTGACTTCGACTCCGCTCAGTCACTGGTTATTAATCATTACTACGAAATCTCTTCAGTCATCCTACAACGCTCAATTACGTTACCGTACGCTGAGCGGAGCCGAAGCGTATTATATCAGATCAATCTGCGATTTCTCCATGTTGTGATCGTCATGCCCATGATCGTGTGCATGATGACCTTCTTCCACCGCCCCGCCGAAATACATCGCCGACAACAGTGTAAATACATAAGCCTGCAGAAATGCCACCAGCAGCTCCATCGCAAACATGAATATGGTAAAGGCAAGGGATACAACCGAAACACCCAAACCGGCGCCTACGTTCATTTCTCCGAAAATAAAAATAAGACTGAAGAAAGCCAGGGCGATAATGTGCCCAGCGGTAATGTTGGCAAATAACCGGACCATCAATACAAAAGGTTTCAGGAACACGCCGAGAATTTCGATCGGGGTAAGAATGAACAGCACGCCTATCGGAACACCCGGCATGGCGAATACGTGACGCCAGTAATGTCCGTTGGTATTGATCAGGGTGATGATAAAGGTTAAAGCAGCAAGTACCAGGGTCACTGAAATACTTCCGGTAAGGTTCGCTCCGCCAGGAATAAAGGGAATTAATCCGAGCAGGTTATTGATCCAGATGAAAAAGAAGACGGTCAGAAGAAAAGGAAGAAATTTCTCATACTTCGCTCCGATGGAAGGCTTGGCCACATCATCGCGCACAAAAATGATCAAAGGCTCGATCAGCGATTGCATGCCTTTTGGCGTTTGTCCCGGACGACGGGAATAGGATTTTGCCACACTCATAAAGATCCATAGCATTAAGCCTGCTCCGATAAACAAGGCCAAAACATTCTTGGTGATGGAGAAGTCATAAACTTTTGAAGTAGCCTCCTCATCAATTTTTCCGCTTGCCTCGTCCCATACTTTCACATGGTTCTCAACCAGCTTGTACGGATAATTTCCGTTATACACTTCAGTTGGCTCATGCTCTTCATTATTGAATACGGATGAGGAAAAACATTCAAATCCTTTATCGGTTTTCAGGATCACGGGAAGCGGAAGGCTCAGGTGACCCGTAATGTGCCAGGAGTGCGCATCGGCAACGTGTTCCAGGATCATTTTACCTGCATCGAATTTTTCTTTTTCTGGTCCCGAACCACTTTCATGTTCAGTAGTAATGGGCTTGCCGCCTTCCGCAGGCTCATAAGCGAGGCTTTTTTGAGCGAACAGCAGGAAAAAACCTAAAAGGGCTAAAAAAGAGAAGGATTTTCGGCTGAATATGTTGATTTTACTGGGCATTTCGTAGAAACGGGTTTTAACGTTTTTTAATTCGGGTGCAAATTTAGGGATTAATTCAATATTTCAGAAATTTTTTTCCAACACAATGGAACTATCCTTTAAAAAGTCCCGGAATGCCTCTTAATTGTCGCTGAACCAATGTTTTTGATCCACTAATTTCAGAACATCACAACAGAAATGTGAGACGGGGAGTATCACAAATGACGGGCATGAAAAGGGTTGCTTTTCCCCGGGATCTCCCTTCGCAAACATTTTAACTCATTTATTAGCCTGGCAGGATCAGAGAGCCTATGAATCCTTTGTTGCCGGCCGTGTTAAGGACAGGAAACAGCTAAACCATCTTATTTACCGCGCATTCGTATCCCTGAATCAGGGTATTCTCCGCTTTTTTCCTTTTTACCTGTCGAGTGCATGGATTTTTCTTTATTTTTACTCTCTAAATCTTAAACTCATCTTTATGAAAAAAATCGTTTTATTGCCTGCACTAGCCATCGCTTTATTTTTGGCTGGTACTGCAACAGCACAGGAAGTGTCCGGCCTTGACAAGGATATCACCGAAAAAGAAGTTCCGGCAGCAGTTATGAAAACGTTCAAAGCCAAATACCCTAACCAAAAGGTTGATAAATGGGAGCAAAAAGCAGGTAATTTTGAAGCGGATTTTACAAAAGATGGCAAGTTTTGTGAACTCGCTATAAAAGCTGATGGATCCTGGATCGAATTTGAAACGAAGATCGAAAAAGGAGATGTTCCAAAAGCGGTGCTCGACGCTCACGCGAAATCAAAATATAAAGACTGGGCTTTTGATCACGCAGAGGAAGTTAAAACTCCCAAGCATGACAAATTATATGAAGTTACCGTGAAAAAAGGAAAAGACATGATGGGACTTTACTTTACACCGGATGGCAAAACCCTGGTGCGCGAAGAGAAGGACTAGTTATTATCAAATATACTTATGTTTAAAGGAGGAGCTGTTCCTCCTTTTTTATTTTTCTCCGCTTTGATTTCTTTTTATATGTTTGCGCATGAGGAAACCAGCCATACCAACTCTTCGTCACATCAATAATTACAGAACTATCTGCATGGTCATCGTGGCGCTTGCAGCAGTCCCCCGCGTTTTGGCGCAGCAATATTTTCAGAATGTAAAAGGAAAGATCGCGGACAGGGAATCAGGATTGACCATTCCCGGCGTCATCGTAAAGATGAAGGGAGATACTTCCCGTAAGTTATCCGCTGTGAGTGATGAGAATGGCGTCTTTAAAATCACCGGGGTTCCAGTCGGACGCCGTACTTTTATTTTTGCGCTGGTAGGATATAAGCCTTACGTTGCCACTGATATCATGGTGGTTTCCGGTAAAGAAGTGTTCCTGAACATTGAAATGGAGGAAGCGATCCAGGAGATCGGTGAAGTAGTGATCAGCGCGGATGATAAGGGAATTAACAATGAAATGAGTTCCGTAAGCACGAAAACATTCAGTATTGAGGAAACGGAGCGTTATCCTGGCTCCCGGCAGGATCCGGCGCGGATGGCCTCTAATTTTGCAGGTGTGCAGGGCACCAACGACAGCCGCAACGACATTGTGATCCGCGGAAATTCCCCTTCCGGCCTGCTCTGGCGGCTCGAAGAGATCGATATTCCGAATCCCAACCATTTCAATATTGCGGGTTCAGCAGGCGGGCCGGTTTCCATCATCAACAATAAATACCTTTCCAATTCGGAATTTTTTACCGGGGCCTTTCCTGCTTCTTATGGTAATGCATTGGGCGGCGTATTCGATCTGAAAATGAGGAACGGGAACAATGAAAAACACGAGCGCACATTTCAGCTTGGGATCATGGGAACTGAACTTGCATTTGAGGGACCACTCAATAAAAGCAAAGGCTCAAGTTACATGGTCAATTACCGTTACAGCACACTTGACCTTTTTTCCTTTGCGCATATCAAGATCGGTACAAGCGCAGTGCCGCGCTACCAGGACGGCGCCTTCCGTTTTAATTTTCCCACCAAAAAGGCCGGGACATTTTCCATCAGCGGGATCGGCGGCCTGAGTACAATCTCCATTATTCTCAGTAAAGATACTGTCCGTCCAAAAGAATTATACGGCGATCAGAACCGCGACCAGTATTTCAGCACTAACCTTGGAGTGATCATCGCTAATCACGTGATCTCATTAGGTGAAAAAACCCTGATGAAAACCTCGCTGGCCCATTCTGTTTCTTACATCAGCGCTGATCACAATCTTATTTTACGCGACCGGAACTATAAACCGAACGATACGCTTCCACAGATCCTCGACTTTGCCCAGACAGAACAAAAGACCACGCTTACTTCCTATATCAAACATAAGATCAATGCGCGCAACAGCTTTAAAACAGGCTTCTATGTAAATTATTTTCAGGCCACTTATTTTGACCGTGTAAAACAAAATGCCGTTACCGATACGCTTGCCGGTACCATTTTGAATAAAGCCTGGAAGAACCGCCTGGGAACAAGCGCGACCTATTTCCTGATCCAGCCTTATTTCCAGTATAACTTCAAATTAAATGATCAGGTAACTTTTAACGCGGGAGTGTTCGGACAATTGCTTACGCTTAACAACAGTTACGCGGTTGAGCCAAGGGCCGGCGTAAAATGGAGCATCAACAGCAGGAACATGCTAAGCTTCGGGTACGGACTCCACAGCCAGATCCAGCCGGGTTATATTTATTTCGCCTGTCCCGACAGTGTGGTGCGCAATGGCGTGGTGCTCGGCAACGGAGGAAGCAACGGAGAAAATAAGATCCAGGATAACCGCAACCTGGGAATGAGCAAGAGCCAGCATTTTGTTTTAGGCTATGATCTTTTTCTTTCCAGGTATTTTCGCATCAAGGCGGAAACGTATTACCAGAACCTGTGGAACATTCCCGTTTATGCAGTGCCTTCCTCTGTCTCCATGCTTAACCGGGGCGCAACATTCTCGCGTTTCTTTCCGATCTACACCATGGAAAATAAAGGGACAGGCTTGAACTATGGTATAGAGCTCACCGTGGAAAAATTATTCCACAACCATTATTTCTTTTTGTTCTCCGGTTCGGTATTCAATTCAAAATACAAAGGAAGCAACGGTAAAGAATGGGACACTGACTTCAACGGCAACTATATTTTTAACCTACTCGCGGGGCTGGAATACGGCATAGGTAGAAGCAAGAAGAACGCCATTACCTTCGGTCCGAAATTTACATACGGAGGAGGACGCCGTTATACCATGCCTGACAGGGCGGCGAGTGATCGCATTATGGATGTGGTACCGGTGAATGATCCTGTGAATAATTTACAGTTCCCGAATTACTTCCGGATCGATTCACGTATAGCTTACAAGATCAATGGTAAAAAAGCGGATTACGAAATTGCGGTTGACCTGGTGAACATCACCAACCAGAAAAATGTCTTAGCGCTCACCTACTCTCCTGATCCGCAGAACCCGCAGGCTGACCCGATGATAAGGAATTACCAGCTTGGGTTCTTACCGCTGTTTTACTTTAAGGTGAATTTCTGATTTTTATACGATGAGGCTTTTTTTACACCAGAGTTCACGGAGAACGCGGAGGGAATGTAATAAAATTTAATTAGACCATAAGGAATAGCTAAGAAATGAGCTTATATTGAATGGTAGAAATTTGGAGAAAATCTATCACAGATCTTAAGGTACACCTTCCCTCAATTCTCTGCACGCTCAGCGTCAGAAATCCCCGCGACTTATTAATCCGTATATTGAATAAGTGAAAAGACTACTGAACATATTATGCTATTGCCTGCTGCCTTTTCTTTCTGTCGCGCAAAATACAGACAGCATCTCAACAAAACGAACCGACCCTTATTCTTATTTCCGCTTCAATTACGACAATGACTTTTTCAGCGCAACGGACCAGTTCTATACACAGGGAACTTATTTCGAGCTGATCAGCCCATTTGTAAAAAAGATCCCGCTTGCTCATGCATTAATTCCCTTGAAAGGGTCAGTGAATTATTATGGTCTCGAATTCGAACAGGATGTTTTCACACCTTCCAGTATCCGGAGAGATACGGTATTTACCGGCGACAGGCCCTTTGCCGCATTGGTCTATTTGTCGCAATTCCTTATTTCAATTGATCCGGTTAAAAGAATAAGACTGAACACTAAGATCGATATGGGCCTGCTTGGCCCCTGCGCTAAGGGAAAAGAAACCCAACAGAACATTCACCGCTGGCTCGATAACATTCAGCCCCTGGGATGGCAGTACCAGGTGGCAAGCGATTACATGCTGAATTATAATATACAATTCGAAAAAGGAATTTTCCTGCGCAAAGGCTTTGAATTTATTGGTACGACAGCGGCCCGCGCCGGCACGATCTACACCGATGCTTCAGCTGGCGCGCTGATCCGCTCAGGCTGGATGAATTCTTATTTTCAGAATATTGGGATTACAAAGTACCGCGATGCTTCGACAAAAAAATTCCAGGCTTATTTATTCTGCAGAGGCGATGCAAAAGTTGTAGGATACAATGCTACGCTCCAGGGCGGAGTCTTTAACCCTACGAGCATTTATACCATTGGTCCTGATAAGATAGAACGTATTGTTTTCACCGGCTCTTACGGATTAGTGATCACCTACAAACGCCTGAGCCTGGAGTACACCAAGGTTTACCTTACACCTGAGTTTTACAAGGGCTTTGAGCATGCCTGGGGACATTGCAACATCAGCTTTTGTTTTTGAATTCGGAGAATGTCGGGAAGATTACTGTCAGACCGGGCGCAGTCGGGATCCCTACAAAATCAACCGGGCTAAAATTAAACTTCATTTTTGTACCTTGCATCCGTGCACGATTCCTCCCTGGTGAAAAAGAAAAACATATTCCTGAAATTATTCAGTAACCTCACCGTCCTGGTGCTGATCGCTATTGCAGCGGGAATTTTTCTCGGAACTTATTTCCCCTCTACTGCTGTGAAAATGGAGATTGTGGGAAAGACATTTGTAGACATCATCAAGTTATTTATTGGCCCCATCATTTTTCTCACTATTGTTTTAGGTATTGCGGGCATGGGCGATCTGAAAAAAGTTGGACGCATCGGAATAAAATCACTGGTCTATTTTGAGGTTGTTACCACACTTGCGCTCGTTATTGGAATTACTGTGGGACTTATCGTGCAGCCTGGTAAAATTGACAAGACGGGCCTCAGCATACAGGACGCCAGTAAATACACACAAGCGCCTGAAGGCTTTGACTGGAGTAAATTCTTCCTTTCCAACTTTACTTTGCAGGTATTGCTTGCTGCAATCGTTATCGGGATCCTGCTCAATTTCTCGAAGCGAAGAGAAAAAGCAATGCTTTTATTTGGGACAGCTTCAAAATTTGTCTTCAAGGGTTTGAAATTTGTGATGTACCTGGCGCCGCTCGGCGCTTTCGGAGGCATGGCCTTTACAATTGGGAAATTCGGATTGCACACCCTGGTGCCGCTGGCCAAATTAATGGCAACGGTTTACCTTACCATGTTTCTTTTTATTTTTCTTGTGCTCGGATCGATACTCTATTATTACAAAGAGAATATTTTCACCTTTTTGAAATACATCAAAGAAGAACTGCTGATCGTACTCGGAACTTCCTCTTCCGAATCGGCCCTTCCTTCCATGATGCTCAAGCTGGAAAAGATGGGCTGCAGCAAATCTGTTGTTGGCCTGGTTGTACCTACCGGTTATTCGTTTAATCTCGATGGAACTTCCATCTACCTTTCCATGGCCATTATTTTTCTGGCCCAGCTTTACAATGTGCAATTGAGCTTTGCAGAAATGGGAAGCATTATCGGCATCCTGATGATCACCTCCAAAGGCGCAGCGGGAGTAACCGGCAGCGGATTTATCATACTTGCCTCAACGCTTACTGCCATTCATAAGATCCCGGTGGAAGGATTGGCCTTTTTACTTGGCGTGGATAAATTTATGAGCGAGGCCCGGGCCATAACCAATATCATCGGGAACGGAGTGGCCACTATCGTAATTGCAAAAAGTGAAAAGGAATTTACCCCAGCCTGAGCTATTTTTTTATTTCGGGTTTTAGAGGGGCCGTTTGTT
This sequence comes from Bacteroidia bacterium, assembly GCA_045805185.1. Classification (GTDB taxonomy): domain Bacteria; phylum Bacteroidota; class Bacteroidia; order B-17B0; family Aurantibacillaceae; genus JAHEYF01. The sequence continues at coordinate 53,971 of JBJMLS010000300.1, forward strand.
CAGGTTGCAGCAGGTAATTTTTTTCCAGCTCCGAAACAAAATCCGATTTATCGTAAATAGTAATCTCTTCGCTGAAAGACTTAAAACCTTTTGCAGTTATCGTTACGAGGTATTTTCCAGGCTCCACAATAAAAATATACTTTCCTGTTTTCGGATTTACATTTTTTGCATCCAGCTCTTTTTGTGTTCCCGTTTCCGAAATACTGATATACGCGTCAATTTCTTTTTTTAAACTGTCGCCTGCCTGCACCATGCCCCTGAGCGCAGTCAGCGGCTGATCCGCCTCGTTAAATGTTATTTTATAAATATCGAGATCGCCAAAGCCTTCCTTGCGCCATGCAGAAATGTAACCATGCCGGCCGTTACCCGCGACCGAAAACATCATGTCGTCGTCCGTTGTGTTCAGTGGATATCCTACGTTGACAGGAGGACCCCAGACCTGCAAGGCTTCGTTCCATTTCGAACGAAAAATATCGTATCCTCCCATGCTCGTGTGTCCCTGCGAGCTGAAATACATTGTCTTTCCATCTTCAGAGACCACGGGAAAGGCTTCTTTATAGGACGTGTTGATCGTTGCGCCAAGATTTTGGGGAATCCCCCATTCGCCATTCGGAAGACGCCTGCTAACATAAAGATCGGTCTCTCCCTGTCCTCCCTTTCTGCTGGACGCGAAATACAAGGTGTTGGCGTCACCCGCGTAGCAGCCTTCGGATTCCAGCTGATCGCTTTTTACAGGCGGCTGAAAAGGAACAGGCCTGTTAAACGATTTCCCCTTCACTACCTCCGTATGAAAAAGATCTCCCGGATAAGCTGCATTGTCCACATAGAACACCATGAACTTTCCATCGGGTGAAATTCCAACACATTCTTCATCTTCCGCTGTGTTGAGCGGAGGACCCAGGTTCTTTGCTTTCAGCCATTGGCCTTTTTCCACTTTTGCCATGTAAACATCAGAGGTAAAATAACCGTTGAAGCTTCTCATCTTCCCTGTGTTTTGTTCCCTCCGCGAAGTGAAATAAAGCGTGCCTTCGTCTTTTGTTACGAAAGGATAATAGTCCGCGTATTTCGTGTTGATCTCTTTTCCGGCGTTCTCGAATGTAATGTTCACCGGCTTTTTTATCAGGGCCATCGCATTTTCGCAGGTGCTGATGTAATGGTCAACCAGGGCCGTAGCTTTTGCGCCTGCTTTTTCCCTGTATTTTCCATAAAAAGAAATGGCATCTTCAAAACGATAGGCAAACTGGTAAGCCATGGCGAGTTCCAGCAATAATTCGTTCTTGTACTTTCCTTTTTTATAGCAAAATTCGAGGTAAGGTATTGCCTGCGATTTATCGCTGTAGATATTCAGGTAACATATTCCCATGCGGTGCCTGAGTTCTTCATCTTCCGGGAATTGCTTTTCAAGCTTTTTGTATTCTTCCAGGGCCTGAATGTAATTCTTAACTTCAAACAGCTCATCTGCTGTGGGAGCCTGCGCATTTATCTCTATAAAGGAAAAGAAGAAACAGCTCAGGTAAACGAATCTCAGGTATACCAGGCGTGTTCTCATCGCTAAATGATTTCAGTCTAAATATAGTTCAATCCCTTAAAAAATCAAAGACCGAAGCAGGTGTTTAAGCAGCGTCCGGATGCTTTTCCAGGTAGCGGTCCGCAGAAAAGCTTCCTGAACCATAAACTTCGAATACCAGCAGGGAACACAGTACTACCCAAGCCAGCGCCTGTGTAGAGTAAAATGAGAACATAGGACTGGTCGGCATAAAAATAACGGCTCCAATGAGTATCGGGATCTGGAAGGCAACCGCCCACCGCGTTAGCAGCCCGAGACAGATCATTGCTCCACCTGCCAGGTGAACCATAATAATGTAATGTACCAGCATAAAGCTGATATAATCGAATGGTGTATGAGAAACAAAAAGCTGGATATCGTTCGGGTTATTACCGAACTCAATTCCTTTAATGATAAGTATTGCCCCCAAAGCAATCCGGAAAATGTCCATCCACAGGTAATGGTGCTTTCGGGTCCAACGGTCAATTTTTTCAAAGGCATTCATGATGTAGCTCCTTTCTTTTTTAGTATACAGTAAAGTTACGCCTGTTGCAAAAAAAAGGATATGATCTGGATCATGCTTATTGCGGAGCTGCAGTTTTGGGCGGACCTGCAAATTTGCGGAAGGTATAGGTAAGCATGAGCATATAATAACGCGTGAGTACTTTGGTTTGAATATCCTCAATATAGGTTTCTGTAACTGTCCGGCTAATGCTGTTGTTCTGCGCCAGCATATCAAATACGTTAGCTTTAACTTCAAGCGATCTGTTCTTCAGAAATTTATATCCTACAGAATTATTCATGAGCAGGAAGCCGAGATTATAGGAAGCTGAAAGCCCGGTGTACACCGTGTGGGTCATGTTGGTGGAAAATACCAATCCTTTCCAGGGCATCCAGTTCAGCTTTAAAGAACTTACCTGGTTAAAGTAATTATTGTTTGATTGCGTTTGCAGGGTGTTCTTTACAATACTGTAATTCGCATTGTAGGAAATAGTAAAATCGAGCTTTTCGCTGATATTACTGCTCAATACAACACCCTGGCTGAAATTATAGTTGCTGGCGAGATTGATGGCGTTATTGATCTGCGCCGGAGTACTGTTATAAGTTAAACCGGTATTCAGGTTAAAATTACTCCTGATCTTTTTTACAGGAAAGGAAAAAGTGACAAAGGTACGCGCGTTCCAATATCCCTTCAGGTTGACCGGGGCTGAGAGCTGCATGCCGCGCGTAAGCGTAAGCGAGCTGCTGACCGTTGTATCATTGACCGGAATCAGCGTGGAATTGCCTATGTAATTTTGCGTATAGGTGCCGTTCAAAAAGATAAACATGCTCTTCGCTTTTGCCTGGTTGCTGTTCCCGTACCGTATCGATATGTTATGGTCATAGCTTTGCTTCAGGTTTGGATTCCCGGTGCTGAGTAAAAGCGGATTGCTGTTGTTGATCACATTCTGCAATTGCGTAATGGAAGGGCTGGTGGTGGAAGTGCGGTAATTGATCCGTATGTTCTTTGAATCGCTGAACTTGTAATTATACACCAGCTGCGGCAACAGGTTCTGGAAATTTTTTTCTACTGTAAAACTGGCCGGGTAACTTTGCTGACCCTTTAGCTGCGCTTGCTGGGCATTCAGCGTAACATTGAACGTTGCCTTACTGCCGTTGTAACGGTACCCTGCACCAGCAGCATGCGTAATATAGGTATTGTCAAACTTATTGCTCAGTAAAGTGTCCAGGCGACTGTAATTGTTATCATAAGCATCCAGGTCATTGGTTCGCTTATCCGTATGATTTTGCGTATAGCTCAGGTTGTAATTGAACTGCAGCTGTTCTTTTTTACTCAGGGGCTCTGTATAAACGAGATTACCGGACTGGGTAAAGCCATTCGTGTATTGTGTGGAACGCTGATCGATGAGCGAAGAATCCGTAAAGCCATGAAATTCGCTGGTGGAATACAGGCTGCCTGTACCGTTCTTAGTGTTCAGGTCGGTGCTTCCGTCAAGCGAGATGGTACGTCCCGCCTTTAGAAACTTATGGCGCAGAACAAGGCTATTTGAAAAAGTATAACCCGAAGCTGAATTGACATTGTCATTCTCGGTTTTACTCTGAACCAGCGTATCGCCCAGGGTATTTATCCCTGTAAGTTTCGATCCTGAATTGTTCTGCTGCACATTGAAACGCGGGCTCAGCACAATGGAGTTGAGGGTATCTATTGTGTATTCCAGGCGGAGATTGGCCCTGTGGTTATAATTGCTGCTTTGTGAAATGCTTTCCTGGTCGTACTTTAAGCCATTCTGGTTCCCGATGATATAATTCCTGTGCGAGACGCTGCTGTTTGCATTATTGGTAAGATTGAAAAAATAACTTCCGCTCACTTTTACCTTTGTTCCCCAGGCATCGCTGTAATTCAAACCTGCGGCATGAGTTTCCGAAATACCTCCCTGCTGACCTACAAGAAAATTATTTCCAGCGCCACCTGATCCGCCATATACCATTCCTCCGCCCATTCCACCTTTTCCGCCTTGTCCACCCCTTCCCTGCCCGCCGCTTCCTCCTGAGCCGGAAACACCGAGAAGGTCCTGCATATTGAAATTCTGCTGGTTAATGTTGTTGGAAAGCTCGAGCACCGAAATTCTCCTGTCCCCTTTAAAAATGTTCAGGTTGCCACCGGCAATGTAACGCTCATCTGTTCCGTAGCCGGCATATACTTTTCCAAACTTCCCATTGTTCCGCCCGGGCTTGGTTTTAATGTTGATGGTTTTATTTGCCTTCCCGTCATCAAATCCGGTCAGCTGAGCCTGATCACTCGCCTTATCATAAACAGAGATCTTATCAATTACTTCGGCCGGAAGGTTTTTCAGGGCCACAGCGGGGTCATCACCGAAGAAGGGCTTTCCGTCCACGAAAATTTGCTTTACCTCTTCCCCATTGACCTTGACAGTACCATTTGTAGAAGTGATGCCTGGCATCTTAGTGATGAGGTCCTCCGCATTTGCATCCGGATTCGTCTTAAAAGCATTTGCATTATAATGCACCGTATCGCCGCTTTGCTTTGTTCTTTCCTGTACGGTTTCAATGGTAACTTCTTTCAGCTCCGTTGGCGCAGGCTTAAGACGGATCCCGAACAATCTCATTTCCGGTCGGCCTTCATTCAGGGTAAAAACTTCGCTTTTGAAGGACTGAAAAGTAAGCACCTCCACCTTTACATAATATTCTCCTGATCTTGGAACGCTTATGCTGAACCAGCCTTTTTCGCCTGAAGAGCCGCCGGCTACAGCCGTTGAATCCAATGTTGAAAAAACACCAACTGAGGCATAGGCTACCGATTGCCCGCTCACTTCTTCCTTTATCATTCCGCTGACTTTAAACGCGCCCTGGGAACGGAGTCCGGCTGCGTAAAGAGAAAAAAGAAAAAAGAATATGTACCGGAACTTTTTCATTTTAAATTGTAAATGCAAAGGTCTTATATTTATTCCTGACTGAAAAAGAAATTATCGTCTCAACCGGTAATAACGGCTAATTAAAACTATGTGCCGGTATTTTATGAAATTCATCATTTACTTTTAAAGAACCTCCCACTGAAAAATCTTGCCATTCAGAACTAAATTGTATTAAATTAGCACATTGTTAAACACAAAGAGACATGAAAGATTCCATTTACCGGCTGTTTTTTATTCTACTGTTCCTTGCCGGGTCTTCCTATGCGCAAAAGCACGATTACAAAAGCCATTTTAATAATGGCAATAATTACCTGCTGGAAGAAAATTATGCGATGGCCCTGGAAGAGTACATGAAATCCTACGCCATTGATTCCACCAATGCCAATATCAATTTTAAGATAGGTTATTGTTACCTCTATCATCCTACGCAAAAGCACCTGGCTGAAACTTACCTGGCGAAAGCGATCAAAGATGTTTCGGGATCGTATAACGAAGATAATCCAATGTTCAAGGCAGCGCCGCCGTATGCATATTTCTATTACGGGCAGGCGCTTCACCTGGACTATAAATTTGACGCGGCTACTGGAATGTATAACGCTTATGAAAAAATGCTGAACGAGAAACGTTCTGCGGAGGACATTGAACTCATCGAACATTATAAGCTGATGGCTGAAAATGCAAAAAAAAGAACTGCCGATCCTGCTAAAATTCATGTAAGCAATCTCGGCGACAGTGTTAATTCGGTCTATCCTGATTTTTCCCCCTTGCTTTCTGCGGATGAGCGCATGCTGATCTTCACCTACAGGGGAATAAAAAGTACAGGCGCTGACCTGGGATTGAAAACCGAGGACGGCCGTTATTTTGAAGATATATTTGTATGTTATAAAAAAGACGATGGTAAGTGGACGAGCCCTGTTTCCATCAGTCAGAACATTAATACGATCGGTCACGAAGGATCAGTAGGCTTAACGGCTGACGGACAAACACTGATCATCTACCGCGATGACAAAGGCGATGGAAACCTGTACCATTCAACCTGGACAGGTACCGACTGGACAATTCCGGAAAAATACGGCCCGGAGATCAATTCAAAATACTGGGAGCCGAGCGCTTGTCTCGCCCCGGATGGAAACACACTTTACTTTGTAAGCGACAGGCCCGATGGTTATGGAGGAAGGGATATTTACCGTTGCAAAAAATTACCGAACGGGAACTGGGCGCTGCCGATGAACCTTGGGCCAAAGATCAATACGCCTTACGATGAGGAATCCCCTTTCATGCATCCTAACGGAACCGATCTTTACTTCAGTTCGCAGGGACACGGATCTATGGGCGGCTTTGACATCATGTTCTCCAAAATGGATCAGAATGGCACCTTCAGTGATCCGGCTCCCCTCGACTACCCGATCAATACAACTGATGACGATGTGTTCTTTGTGGTGAGCCCGGATAGTAAACGCGGATATTATTCTTCTTCGCATGAGGACCGTGAAGGTTTTGGAGAGAAGGATATTTACATGCTTCTTCTCGAGGAACCGACAGGTGCGGATATTCTTGCTTTACTGAAAGGGCAGATCATTTCCTCAAAAGGTCTCCCGCTCCCCGGTGGAGTGGAAATTTTTATCACTGATAAAACCTCAGGGGAACTGGTTGGGATTTACAGGCCGCAGGCAAGAACAGGAGCTTTCGTTTCCATTTTAAAACCCGGACTGAACTATGTGATCTCCTACCAGCTGGATGGTAAGGAATTTCACAATGAGGACCTTTCCGTAAGAAACGAAGACGCCTACCAGGAGATCCACCGTGAAATTATTCTTGATCCGGTGAAGCTCAACCTTGGCGGCGGAAACGAGGAGGAAACTATTTTGCTCGATGTATTGGCCCTGAATGCAAAAGACAAGAATCCTGTTGCAAATGCGAAAATAGAAGTATATGAAAAAGGAAAAACAGGCACAAGTGTAAGTTCGGATGCGAATGGGAAAGCCGAAGCTATTCAGCTTAAAAGCGGCAACACTTATGAGCTCTATGCCTCAATGGGTCAATTGCGATCGGAAACCGTTACGCTTTCCACGAACGGCATGAAAGCCGGGAAAATAAGCAAGACTGTTTACCTCGGTGAAGTTCCTGCCGTCGCTACCAAAAATTCAAAATACCAGTTCAGGCATTTCTTTACTTACAATCAAAATAAGATAGAGAATAATGAGGAATACATCCGGTTCTTAAGCGATGTGGAAACGCAGGTGAAAGAGAAAGGAAAGGCTGACATCGCGATTCACTCCTGCGCTTCAAAAGTTCCTACAACGCAATATGGCGGGAGCAACAATAAGCTCGCGCAGCTGAGGGCAGAGTCCATGAAAAAAGATGTGATCGCTTACCTTCAGTCGAAAGGACTTTCTGAAAAGGCAGTTAAATTTGAACTGAGTTCAACAGTTGAAGGCCCGGAATATCATGGCGATTTCCTCATCAACAAGAAGAACTTCGAAAAGTTCCAGTACGTAGAAGCAGGCGTGAAGTAACTCATTAGCTCATGCTAATTCTTTTTCCCTGACACGCTTCACCGTCTTCTTCGCCTGTGTTTCTATTTCTTTTTTAATCCTGGAAGCCATTTCCTCCAGGATCTTTACCAGGTGTTTTTTTTGAGTAAGCTCACTGATGCTCCATTTCTCTTTATCCGCGCGCTTATGAGCAAGCTTGAATTTGAACCCGCTCATTTCCGTGGAATAAGTGTTGGCATCCAGCTTTTTTACATTTTGAGCGGCAAGTATGTACCAATGGTATTCCGTTCCTACAGGCACACCCGAACCTTCAGGGGCCTTTCCGGCTCTTCGCTTGGTGACCGCGTAGGAGATCTTCCATTCGTCGGGAGTTACCTTTGTTTCTTTCCATACGCCGCTATCGTAATTCCACTTATGGCTCCTGCCAACGGCCATTCCCGTATACTGCTTCCCTTCAAATTCCTTGAATTTGTTATAGGATGCAGCCCGGTCCTTTTTCACCGCTTTTGCAGCGCGCTTCTTTACTTTTTGCGCTGGCGCTACAAGCGCTACCGTTGCTCTGCGTTTAGGCATTCTTTTCAGAGCTTAGCTTGAGCGTATAACTGGTGTGCCCCGTTATTGCCTTGCGCGGCTGATACGAAAAAGTTTTGCGCCATTGAAAAGAATTCAAAGAATACCAGCCTTTGCAGCCGGTACTTTTAAATCCGTATCCGTACATATTATTGTTATTCTTCATCGCTTTCTACTTCTTCCTGGTTTTCAACTTCGTTCTCTACTTCCTCGTCTTCAGTTTCTTCCTCGTCTTCTTCTTCCTCGTCTTCTTCCTCTTCGGCTGCTTTAATGTTAATGGCGGCTTCCGCTACTTCAGTCAGCTTTTCATCAGCCGCTTTCTCTTCCTCGAGGATCTCTTCCAGCAGTTCCGCAGCATCATCCAGACCCAGTGTTCTTGCAAAAGTTCTTAACGTGCCGTAGGTCGCTATTTCATAATGCTCCACCTTTTGTCCCGCTGAAATGATTCCCGCATCGCGCATGGCTCCTTTATCACATTCCTTCATGATCTCTTCCGCCTCCTTGATCAGGCCAGCCATTGCTTCACATTTCTTTGCCTGCGGTTTCATTTCCAACAGCTCAAATACCTGCTCCAGCTTTTCAATTTGCCCTTCGGTTTCTTCCAGGTGATTTTCGATCGCTTCGGTCAGATCTTCTGAAGTAGCATTTTTAGCCATCTTTGGCAACGCCTTGGTCAGCGCTTTTTCCGCCCAGTAAATATCTTTGAGCTCATTCTCAAATAATTTCTTCAGCTTTGTTTCATCCGATTCTTCCTTCGCGGCTTTCTTTTTAACCGGCGCTTTTACGGCGGCTTTCGCGGTTTTTTTTGCAGATGCGCTTTTCTTTGCGCCCTTTTTTGTAGCTTGTTTCTTTTTCATAACCATGTTTTACTTATTAAGATGAACTGAATCCGCACTATTATTATTGTTGGTGCTATCGGCCTCCGGGCTGTGATTGTAAGGACCGGCATTGTTCTCCTGTTTTTTATTGTTGGTGCAGGAAGTAACTGAAACTGCCAGAACAACGCCAAGTAATAAGAGAGTCGCTTTTATTTTTTTCATTTTCTTTTTTTGGTTTTTAAATCAGCGGGCTGACCGGAGTCACCCCGCTGACAATTGATTACGCGATCAGCGTAAATATGTATAATTAATCCTGACGCGAGCGGTTGCGTGAGCTGGAACTGGTCCTGCTGCGTCCTCTTTCAGAAGAGCTGCTGCGATCACGTCCTGAAGAACGCTGGTTTCTTCCTGAACGGCTCTCCGTACGTGAAGAACGCCCGTTAGCATTACTTGCATAACGCTGCTCGCCTGAACGGTGGTTGCGCGACATGTCAGTATCTCCGCGTGAAGAGCGGTATTCCCAATCTCCTCCCTGCTGGTTCCCGCTCATCCTGTTCATGGAGTTATTGCCATAACCTCCGCGTGAAGAAGATCCTCCTCCGTAAGAAGAAGACCCACCGCGCTGTCCACTGCTACTTCCGTAACCGCTGTACTGCTGTCCATAGCTGCCGCCTCCATTAGAAGAGCCGCGTGATTGTCCGTTGCCATTTCTTCCATAACCTCCTTCATAAGAGGAGCCGCGCGATTGTCCATAACCGCCGCGTGAAGAACGTCCCATTCCCATTCCACTTCCCCCTTCATACTCATCGTAATCGTCTCCACGGTTAGAATATCCACCACCGGACAATTCGCTTTGACCGTAATCGCTCATCCCATAACCGCGCTGATTGCGGCCATATCCTTCTGTTTCAAAATCGTCATCCTCATCTTCATAATTTCCTCGGAAAGAACGCTGGTTATCATATTCGTCTTCCTCATTCTCATCATATCCTGATCCGCGCGAATTCTGTCCGCCATAATTTCCTTCAAAGTCATTATCATCTTCATCATCGTAACGTTCGTAACGATCGCTACCATAAGTGTAATTGTCCTGGCCGTAATCCGACTGGGACTCATTGTTCTGGTTACCCCTGTAATTCCCGCGGGAATATGCGCCGCTTGAGCGCGACCCGCCTCTTTGGTTCCTTGTTGTCATAAATTGTATGTTTTTTTTAGATTTCCGATCAAAAGCCAAAGTATATGCCATTCACTTTACTTCAGCTTTTATGTGATTTTTCATTTTACCTTCATCCAAATGGGGAAATATTTTTCCACATAAGGGGGAAAGATTTGTACGGGTCAATTTGATTGCACTATTTTACCCGGATACTGCATTACAGGATACTACTCATGTTCATTTGGCCCTGCTATTTTACCTGATTAGAATCTTTTGCAGGATATGCGGGAACAGTCCCTGTTGAATCATTACTGTGATTATAATTATCTCTGTTCTCATTGGCCCGTCCGTTATTTTTATTGTCACAGGCGCTTGCCACCAATGCTAAAAATGCAAGAAGCAAAATTGTGTCCTTAACTTTCATATTATTTTCTTTAAGAATTGGATTAAAAAAACAGCGGGTTGCGACCAGCAACCCGCCGATAAAAAAATTAACGACGGCTGCGTCCGCGTCCGCCATGAGAAGCTTCGCCACCCATGCGTGCAATTTCACGCTGCCTTCTTTCGCTCATCCCTGCGAAACCACGTCCGCCTGAACGACCTTGTGAACGGCCCTGTCCGGATGATGAACGATCAGAACGACCAGATCCCTGGCTGCGTCCGCGTGAAGAACCTCTTCCTGATGACCTGCCCCAGCGAGCTTCAGCGCCTAAACGGCCTGCTTCTCTTGCCTCACGTGAATCCCACTCGTGCGCAGTTCCATACTCATGCGCAGCTACTCCGCCCATGTGAGCTATTTCGCGCTGCTCATCTTCATCCATTGAAGCAAAACCACGGCGCGAAGTACCTCCACGTGAAGACGAAGAAGAACGACCTTCGTTTCCACCTTGAGAACGCTGTGAACGGCCACGTCCGCCATGTGAAGCTTCACCACCCATGCGTGCTATCTCTCTTTGCTCATCCCTGTCCATTGAAGCGAAACCCCGGCGCGATCTTCCTCCTCCCTGGTAATCATCATAATAATCATCATCTTCCTCATCTCCGTAATCTTCATACGAACCGCGGGTATCGTAATCATCTTCGTCATCGTAATACCTGTCATCGTCTTCGTACTGATCCTCATCATAAGAAGATTCATACCTGTTGTTGTTACCCCTGTAGTTTTCGCGGGAATAGCCGCCCCCTGAGCGGTTTCCGCCCCTGTTTGATCGTGTTGTCATATATTTTTTGGTTTTAAAATTCGGGAGGGAGGTTTCCAAACTACATACCATTCCATTTTTTTCCTTGTAATCAGGCTTCTGGCACGATATGACATATCTTGCTAGTTACTCATTTCCACAGAGCGGGGAAGTACTTATACTTGCATTATTTTTTTGCAAACAGGATCATGATCCACCAGATGAGAAACACCAATTGAACCGCTGAATCTACAATGTAAACAGCGGCAATTATTCCGCGTAAACTGTAATAGAGATCAATGCCGGAAACAGCAAGAGCGGTGCTCACTGATAAAAGCGTTCCCACAGGAGAATTACCCGGCTTTAAATGAGCTGCCAGAAAAGACAAGCCGATACAGAGAAAAAGAACACTGACAGTTTTAACCAGCCACAAATCGGTTTTAGGACCCGTAACTGCCATAAAGCTCGAAATATCCAGGAGCGCCCATAATCCGGTCAATAAAGTATAAGCTCCCTGTATAAGGAACAAGTACTTTTTTAAATGATCTTTTGTCATATTCTTTCCTGTTCAATTTCTGTTCCGCAGGAAAAAGAGCGCGGCATCGCTTTTGAATGCGGAAGCAAAATTAAAAAGAAGGCTAATGAATAACACAAGAAATAAAATACACAGTCCAGAACTTTTAAAGATCAATATCCGGGATCAGGAAGAGCTGGATTACTGGATGAAGACATTTCAATGCACCAGAGAAGAATTATATGAAGCAGTAACGGCGGTTGGGCCATCTCCCGCTAAGGTTGAAAAATTCCTAACCGTCAATGAACAATACGAATTGGAATACTGGGCAAGAAAGTTGAACTGCAGTACGGAAAAATTAAAGCAGGCGGTAAACTATGCAGGTAATTCGCTCGATAAGATCGAAAAAGCATTACGCTCTGTTCAAACGGAATATGTTTAAACGGTTCATGAGGAAACCCGTTTGCATTTATGTGGACAATTCCAATATTTTTATAGGAGGCCGCAAGCTGGCAAAATTCCGCGATGAAGACCCGACCAGGTTCAGGATAGATTTTGCTAATTTTTTATTTCTCGTAACGCGCGGCACAATGGTCTTTGATGAGCTGGTGTGGGCGGGAAGCGGTGATGAAAATATGGAAGAGGTCTTTAACGGATTGCCGGAAGAAGGGGTGGATCTCCAATTGATCCCCCAGACAAGATACGGAGAAGCCGGAACTGTTGACCAGGCAATACAGCTTGCCATGTACAGGCGTTGCCGGAAATACAGGAGCAAGCCCGGGCTTATTGTATTGTGTACGGGAGACGGGAAAGGTTACGAAAAGGAAAAAGGCTTCCTTTACGATGTCAGGGGTTTTATCGAAGATGGCTGGAGCCTCGCACTTTACAGTTGGGACTACATTTGCCACAGGCGTCTGAAACAATTTGCATTAAAGCATGGGCATTATTTCCCACTTGAAAAATACTATCAATTTATAACTTTTATAAAAGGACGAAGGAAAGCGAAATCTTTACTTCCATTACTCAGACATGACAAAAAACAGCATTCTTCCGCCCCAGCATACCGGCACGCACACAGGCGTTTCGAAAAACGTCCGCGCCGTCACCCGGCACCAGGCCATTATTCTGTTCAACAGCGCAAAACAAAGGCTGTTAGACATCAATCATTGGGACAAGCTTTGTGGAACCGGCAGCGCAGTTTTTCAATTAACTGACGCGTCCGGGAAAGAATTAAATAATACCGCTCCAAGAGTTGGCGACCTGGTGCGCATTTCCCTGCCCGGTCCGGGCAATCCGGAGGGCGATGGGTATGACTGGGTACGAATAGAAGAATTTGAAAATAAACTTAATCAGCTAAAGGATGAAGAAATATTCGGGTTCAGGGTGAGGCCAACAGCGAATCCCCGGGGCCTGGAAAAAGAAAGCGCCCATTTTTATACAAAAACGGCCTCCAGTACTTTTCTAATCGTCCGCGTCGCCGATAAAGTAACGGTAATGGAAAAAGGAAGGAACGAAAAAACAAATACGGAGAGCGGGTCGCTGATCACCAGGTTGAGGAATGCCGCGGTTGCGGTGGGTGCGCGACTCGGATTAGCAAGGCCGCAATGGAAGATGCTGATCAAAGGTGTGCTTTTCGGTCCGCCTGAATAATTCTTTTAAAAAAAGCTTGCATTAATTACATCTGTTTTGATGCGGCATACATTTTGGATTTTTATTTTTTTAAAGCTCTGCTTAATTATGCAAAAAGAAGAAACTGAACTTGATTTTAAAGATGACGTTGATTTTACGACGCGCGCCGATAAATTTAAAAACACGGGCATTGTGCTGTTAACATTGGTGGTTCTATCAGGGCTCTCCGGTTTGTTGGGCTTTGGGATTTGGACAAAGACTAAGGAAGGAAATGCTTCCTTTTCCTTCCAGTATGAAAAATTCATGCGTGCCAAAAGAGAAACACGCATGAAGGCATTTGTAGCCAATCCGACAGATTCCCTCGTTCGCATCTTCATCAGCGGATCTTATTTTGAAAAAGCGCATATTGATAAAATAATTCCATCCCCTATGAAAATGACCAGTGCAGAAGGCGGCATTACCTTTACATTCGAAGCAAAGGGTCCGCTGGAAATTGTGTTCCTTGTAATGGCGGAAAAGATGGGAAAGCAGCACGCCCTTGTAAAAAGCGGAAGCACTGAATTTAGTATTAACCAGTTTATTTATCCCTGAACATTATGGATTCTGTTTTAAGAGCCTTATTGGTTTATATTGTCCTGTTCATTATTCTCCGCCTCAGCGGCAAGAGAACATTGAATACGAATACGCCCTTCGGGCTGGTGCTTATCTTCCTGATCAGCTCATCCGTGGCTGATGTTCTTAAAGATGAGGATAAGTCAATTACCAATGGCGTTGTTCTTGCCACTTCGCTGGTGCTTATTCACCTTGCTTTTGCAAGACTGAAGTGGAACAAGCGCAGTATGGAAAAAGTAATTGAAGATGTTCCCACTCTCCTGGTAAAGAACGGTGAACTTTTGAAAGACCGGATGGAAAGATCACGTATTACAACAGAAGATATATTGTACGCCGGAAGAAAACAAAAATTGAAGCAGCTTCACCAGATCAAATACGCGATATTGGAAACGGACGGAAGCCTGTGCATTATTCCGAAGGAAGAATAGAACAAGATCATTTGGACTTTTTCTTTGAATAGGCTCCCTGCCTGACGGATTTTCGTTCGGGTAATTCATTACGCATTTCCTTTAATTCCTTTGCGAGGGCCTCTACAGCTTTGGCAAGGCTTTCCACATCCGATTTGCTGGCAAAACCATAAGGATTTTCATGCTCCTTCCAGGAAGGAAGCTTCGTCCGGTCCTCAAACAATTCTATGATATGAATTTCAAGCGCTTTTGCAATCTGCAGGATCCTGCTCAATGGAGCGTCTGTTTCACCACGTTCAATTTTAGCATAAGCACCTGCAGTAATTCCCAGATCATGCGCTACATTTTCCTGGGTCATTCCTTTCGATGACCTGATCCGCCGGATCCGTTCTCCTATTTTCTTATTCTCCACTCCGCTAATTTCCTAATACTCACGCTCATGTATTGTCATTTAAATAAGGTATTTTGTCGTATTAAGACAATTACGTATAATTATAGCTTATTCTGGTCCGGTTTCGTTGCGGCATTCAAATACCGGGGGAAAAGAATAAAGAAGAACGATAATTGTATTGATCAATTCATGATGCGACATATTTTTCATAAAGTGAAGCTGAAAACCGTGCACTTATACAATTCCATCACGTGATACTATCCAAACAAAAACCTTATATTTGTAATAACATCATGAAAGCAATAGAACCCCTCAATACGCAATACCAGAGTTCTGATACTATTACGAATACTGAGTGGCTCGTATTCTCTTTTACTGAGGACCTGGATACTATACGCTTTGATATTGTCAGCACAACTATGACCCAGACAAAGGATATGGCTTACTTCGCGGGATTCGATCCTTCTTTTTATTTCTATACCGAATCCGGTGATGTAAAAATGTGATCCGGAGTTTTACAATTCCCATTTAATGTAAATTTCCGACAGGCATTTTCACCCGGCACGCGTTTTATTACCTTTGTTCATGCTCTCCCGCACTTTTGCCTTATACAAAATTTCGTTTACCGGACTTTCTTCCCAAACCTGGCTGCTTTCCATTATCATGCTCATTAACCGCAGCGGCACCATGGTTGTTCCGTTCATGACGCTTTACCTTACCAGCAAAACGATGGGCCGCAGCCTGGGTGAAGCGGGAACTGTAATGGGGATCTTTGGCTTTGGAGCTGTAGTGGGGGCTTATTTCGGAGGAAAGATCTCGGACAGGATCGGCTTTCACAAAGTGCAGCTTATCACGCTTTTTTCCGGAGGGATCATGTTCATCGTTCTTGGCCAGATAAAATCATATCCGCTGATCTGTCTCTGTACCTTCTTACTGAGCCTTGTAAATGAAGCTTTCCGTCCGGCCAATTCTTCCGCAATTGCGTTTTACAGCAAACCGGAAAACAGAACGCGCTCTTATTCGCTTAACCGGCTTGCAATTAATTTTGGCTGGGCGGTAGGCGGAACTATCGGCGGCTTAATTGCCTCTTTTAATTACGAATTGCTTTTTTGGGTAGACGGCGCTACGAATATCTGCGCGGCCATTCTACTGTTCTATTTTCTGAAGCCTTCAAGAGTTCCCATGCCCAGGCATGCTAAAGAAACTGAAGCGCCGCCAAAGCAATCCGCTTACAGGGACAAAACTTACCTCAGCTTTATCTTTCTCGTATTTCTGTTTGCCTTTTGCTTTTTTCAATTGTTCACCACTATACCGAAGTATTTCAGGGACGGCCTGCACCTCAGTGAACAATACATTGGAATACTGATGGCCGTGAATGGACTGATCATCGTTATTTTTGAGATGGTACTGGTGTATTCGCTCGAAGGGAAAAAAAAGAACCTTTCCTACATTACTACAGGCACGCTTGTTTGCGCCGCCTCTTACTTATGCCTTCTGCTACCCGGTAATCCCTATGTGATCACATTACTGATGATCGTGCTCATTTCCGCCGGTGAGATCGCTGCCATGCCCTTTATGAATACGTTCTGGACATCACGTTCCAATGCTGAGAACTTTGGCCAGTACGCTGCATTGTATACCATTGCCTGGGGAGGGGCGCAATCGCTGGGGCCCTTAATTTGCGCTCAGCTGGCCGAATACAGCTTCAGCGGTCTCTTTATATTGCTTGGGGGAATACTTACACTTGCCGCGCTTGGGTTTTACCGGCTGAATAAAAAATAAACAGCGTTTCCGCCGCGACCAACAAGTGTCCTGAAAAAGAAAACCGTGCAAGCCGCTACACAGCGCGTGTAGGAATTTGCACGGTTTAACAGGGAGCAAGGCTCAGTTCGATCTTACGGGAACAGCCTTTTCTTTGTTCTTACGTTTCTTGACTCTTTTCCCAAGGGTCTTTTTATGGATACGCTTAGCGGCAGCTCTATCCGCTTTTCGTTCCTGCTTTTTTAAATTACGCTCTTCGTGACGCTTTACACGCATTTCCCTGCGTAACTCGCGTTTTCCACTATGCGTTTTATTATCGGCAAGCACTTTCGTATCGCCAGGCTTTTGAGCCAAACCCTCCAGGCAAAAGAGAACAACAAACAAAATAATGTATGTGATGATCTTTTTCATGCCTTGACTTTTTTCAAGTTCCGAGCCAGAATTAAACAAGTGAAGGTGCACCGGGATCCTGTAAATCAGCCGAACGGATCGCAGGAGTATTTAAAGGATAATATTATGTAAGCCTTCAGGTCCTGTCTTCACTTATTAAATTTCTACCTTAGCCGTAATCTACAAAAGATGGGAACAGGCACGGAATACATTTATATGCTGGAAGAAGATCCGGATGACCGGATTATTACAAGCGAAACCTTGAATGAACTTGGCATTGGAATTCCTTTTTTTTATTTCAGCGATCCGGATGAGCTGATCTCTTCGCTCCATTCAGGCAAGCGCCCTTCTCTTATTCTTCTCGATTATCAGTCCGCTACTTCACCCGGACTGGAATTACTGAAGACCCTGAAATCATCCGGCTCATTCAATGACATTCCCGTTGTAGTGCTTGGCGAGCTTTCATTGCGGCCCATGATCAGGGAATGCTACAGCCTTGGCGCGAATTCGTATATCACTAAGCCTTCCGATATACAACAGATCCAGCTTAAGATCAAAACATTTATTGAGTATTGGTTCACTGTTGCTGAGATCTGAGAACTCTTTTACATTCTCCTTTTAGCACGCGCCATTTCATAGTGTGTTGACATTGCTTGTTAAAATCTGTAAACTACCCCTTTCCCTTCCGGCCTATTTAAAATCCCTTAGCGACGAATACCTGATGCAGTGCGGTTTCGGCAACCGTAACTTTGGTTCAGGATTTTAAATAATGAAAAAATCAGTTCACATAAAACCAAAAACAATGAAAACTAAAATGAAATTCGGAGCCCTTCTCGCTATCTCTTCCGTTTTGTCTTTCGGAAAGATAAGCGCACAGGTGACCGATACCGTGCAAAGAGAAACAGTGGTTGTACAACCAGTTGTTCGTGATGAGAATCCCCCTCTCCGGGTACTTGAGCTTGGAGCGCGCTACATGCCTACATTTACTTCGCTTGGATTAACCAATGCCAATGGCGAAGTGGTAAGAGGAGATGTAACCATGAGCCATGGAGTTGGCGGAGTATTGGGAATTAATTTTTCACGCCACGTTGGTATACAAGGTGAAGTAATTTACAACCAGGTAATGCAGAAATACAGGGATCAAAGCCTCGACAGGCAGATAAATGTTAATTACCTGAACATTCCCGTAATGCTTTCGCTTAATACCAACAAAAGACTACCTGTTAACCTGAACGTTGTAGCGGGTCCGCAATTCAGTATTAATGTCGGATCAACAATAAAAACAAA
This sequence comes from Bacteroidia bacterium, assembly GCA_045805185.1. Classification (GTDB taxonomy): domain Bacteria; phylum Bacteroidota; class Bacteroidia; order B-17B0; family Aurantibacillaceae; genus JAHEYF01. The sequence goes on from JBJMLS010000300.1 coordinate 72,159, forward strand.
CGGAGGAAGGGGACAGGATAACGTACAGGCAACTGTGGCGGCAAAACCCGGAGATGTTGGACTTGCTTATGGTGCAGGACTTGAGTTTGCATTGAACAGATCACACAATATCCGTCTCGACTTCGGTTACAGGGGCATGTACGGATTGTTTGACCTTGGCGCGACCAAAGCGTCATCGGACACCTATATCATTACTGCTAAAGGCTCAAGAAGATCACACGCTGGTTACGCGGGACTAACATTTTGTTTCTGATACTGACACTATCAGTTTCCCGCAATAGACTATATAACCAAGGCATTCCGGTTTAACCGGGATGTCTTTTTTTTTGTCGCGAAGATGAGGATATCCTATTAATCTGAACTTAAATCCCTGCTGTTGGCTGCATTTCCATTTGAGCCCTGAGCCATTCCATTGCAGCTTCACGGTTACTGAAAATCTTAGTGACCACAGCCGGCTTATTCAGCTTGTTGTAAAGATCGCCCAATAAAGCAAGCGAGAAATTATTGGTAACAAAAGCAACCGCTTTCATGTGCGATGAAAATTCCGCAGAAGCGCTCAGCTCGCGTACTTTCCGCGTCGCCCTGAAAAAACCTTTTCCTTCCGCAATCACATAGAACCTGGCCCCCGGTTTATAATTCATAAGCGCCTCTTTGGCTTCGATTGCGATGTCGATATCATGTGTCACACCTTCCTTTATGTAATATTCCACAAGGAGATCATCGTGAACATGCATGACATAAAATTCGGTTTCTATGGTCTTCATAAGGACGCAAATATAAAGCTTTCCATTGATATGCATTCAGCAGAAGCCCGACGGGATCCGGACCAACTATTCGCCCCTATCGCGGCCAAAAAATACTTATATTAGTGAAGTAATAACGCATGAAACGATTTTTACTTCTCCTGTTTGTTATTTCCGGATTGCATAGCGTGGCTCAACATGTCCCGCGTCTCATAGAAGATCTCGGAAAGCATGACTTTGCAAAGGAACCTGTTCATAGCCTTAACGGGAGCTGGGAAATATATTATCAGCGCTTGCTATTTCCCGAAGATTTTAAGACGCCTGATCCAAAGCGCGAAGCCATACTGACAAAGCCTTCTTCCTGGGGCGATATCCGGGTGAATGGTAAGGCCCTTGAAAATAAAGGATACGCTACTTACCGCATTACTCTTGTTCACTTACCTGCGGAGGAACTTGTGCTGGATGCCTACAGCATGCAAACCTCTTACCGGATCTTTATTAATGGAAAACTCTCGGCGGAGGTCGGAAGGCCCGGCAAAGACCTATTGTCAACGGTACCGATGAATCGTGACGTACAGGTGAGCCTTCCTTTAACGGATACCGTTGAGATCATTGTTCAGGCGGCTAATTTTCATCACCGCAAAGGAGGCTTTGTACATCCGTTTGAAATTGGCACCCGTAAGGCAATTACAAAGCAACGGATGACATATTATTTACTGGACGTCACTGAAACTTCCGCCCTGGCCATTATTGGACTTTTTCTTCTTGCCTTATTTATTTTCAGGAGAAAGGACCTGTCGATACTTTATTTCGCTTTGTTTTGCATTACACTCAGCTTCCGTCCGGTGATCGCTGTTAATTACCTGCTCTCCACACTTGTGGAACAGATCAATTGGTCGCTGATGCTAAAGACCGAATACCTGGCGATGCTGTTCCCCTGCCTGTTCATGCTGCTCTTCATACGAAAATTATTTACGGCCCAGTTCCCAAAACTGTTATTTACTATTTTCAGAAATGTGCTGCTGACCATGATCATTATTGTAGCCGCCTTTCCCCCTTCTGTTTTTTCCTGGTTAGTGCTTCCGATACTGATCATCATTCCTGCGGGAGTGACCTTATTCGCAATTACAATTATTCGCGCCATTGTTGCACAGGTGGAAGGCGCGCGTTACGCGGGTTTCGGATTGGCGACCCTTCTGTTGAGCCTGATCCTGAAAGTTACGGTATATGCGGGATTGATTGAACAGGTGCAGGTGCTGATCACCTTGCTCGATGTAGGCTTTATCTTCATGATGTCGCTCATTCTCGGCTCACGCTTCTCGCTTCAATTCTCCAAAGTGGAACGCCTGCAGATTAAAACAGAACTACAGCACCTTGAGATCCAAAATCAAAAGATAGAAGTGGAAAAGCAAAAGGAAAAGCTGGAAGAGAAAAACAAAAGCATTATTGACAGTATAAATTATGCCAAACGCATACAAAATTCCCTGTTGACAAGTGAAAAATACATTGAAAGAAAACTAAAAGAGCTAAGGAAGAACCGGAAGGGGTCGTAGTTCCGGATAAAGATCTCAGAAGGGAAGTAAAAAGCCCATCAGGTGATCTTCAATACTTTTAATGCTGAAGTTCAGGTTATAGGTTCTCAAAATAGTGTGGCTGCTTGTCAGTACATAGCTGATCCTTTCGTTGAGTCCATCCATGGTAGTTGCAGAAGTATCCCTGATCTCTTTTTCTGTACTGAACTCGTTTCCCCGGACCTTTCCAAAAAGATGAAGCCTGCATTTTCCATTTTTAAACCGGCAAATAAAAATAGTAAATCTCCCCTCATCCGGAAGCTCATCTCTGTATTCAACCCTCAGGTTGCCTGATCGCGAATAAGCCGGCTGATCCAGCGCGCCGGCTGGTTGCTCTCTCATTTCAGGAAGAGCCGGGATCGTGCCGGGCCTGAGCTCAATCCTATCGGAAAACTTACTTTGTGCTGCCTGCAATTCAAAGATGATCATTTTAGGAGTATTGATTTCCGGATCAGGCGCAAATCCTATACCTATGCTAAATAAAATAGAATGTGAGGAACTAATTCCACATTTGAAAACTTAAATCGCCAAATTTAGTCTTCAAACAAAAAAATGAAGCTCACTGTGCGCGAAAATTATTCCCCGGTTTC